>CALUSC010000004.1 GCA_944323345.1 uncultured Bacteroidales bacterium
CTCCGGCACAAATAAGTGCCGGAACTGCAGCCAATATCGTTATCAAAGTCTTTTTCATGTTTTCTATATCTTTATGATATTCCTTTTTTCGCTCTGGGAGATTTCTAATTTCCAGGAATTTTATTCGTATGTGATTCCCGTCTCGGCAGACCAGTCATTAAGGAAGGCATTCAAATCTTCTTCGCTCTGGAATGTCTTGAACCAGAAGAATCTGTACATCAGAGAGCTTGCATCCGGTGCGGCCTCGATATCGGCATATTTTATCTGGAATGTCGAGAATGTGCCGACAGTCCCGTCAGGGAACGCTCCGCCGGTAGCGAAGTTCTGGGTATCCAGGTCATAAACGAAGATGGCGGAACCGTCGCTGCAGAGATATTTCTTCTTCCACTTGTTGTTGCTGCCGCCGAAGTTGCCGGAGAACTTGGTCCCGTCTTCGGTATTTCCGCTGGTGTCCAGATTAATGTTTCTCTTGGAAATGCCTTCGATACCCATGTCCACGAAGTCATCGAACCTGAAACAGATTATAGGGAAGTCCTTGGAAATATATGTAGTCTGCGTTCTCTTGAAGTCGCCTCTGGCCTTTGTGGCATTCTGCTGGTAAGGGATGATTTCCACATAGTTTTCTTTCCCGCCTTCTTTCCAGGTGACGGTCTGTCCGTTGTTGGCCCTGTCCCATAGCAGGTTGGCCCCGTCGGCAAACACATCATTATAGTATCCGGCAGGAATGTTCAGAGTGAATTCGGCGGATTTCGCAAAACCGGCTCCAGGAGTTTCTCCTTCAGGACAGGCCGCAGAAATGCTGACGCTTCCGTATTTCTTGAATGTTACGACTCCGTTCTCGACTGTCGCTACGGATTCGTCGCTGGATGTCCATGTAATAAGAGACTGGGTACATGCCGCAGGTTCGGTCTCAAAGACTACTTTGTAAGTCAGGTCGCTCATGGAGAATATGTCATCGGCTCCAGGGGCATTTACAAGCCGGATTCCTACAGGTGTGATGATTTCATCGACATAAATATCGATTGTTTCCGTCACAGGGTTTTCAGCGTCCAGGGCGGTGGCCGTAATGGTCACTGTACCTACTGATACTCCTGTCACTACGCCGGTGACTCTGTCCACAGTTGCGATTTTTTCATCACCGGAAGACCACAGTACGCTCTTGTATGTGGCGTCTGCCGGTGTGATGGCGGCCGAAAGTGTCATGGTCTCGCCTATATAGCAGGACGGAAGATCTCCTTTGGTCATGGTGGCATCGCTGCTTATCGAAATTCCGGCAGCAGGCTTTGCAGTTTCCACTACCCTCACGGTAAGTGATGCATTGGCCACGATGTTCATGGCTTCGGTAGTGACGGTGATGACCGCCGTTCCGGCTGCGTTGGCAGTCAGTACGCCGTCGTTTGTGGCGGATACGATGCTTTCATCTGAAGAAGTCCAGACCATTTCAGGGAAAGTCACTTCTGAAAGGTCTTCGGGAACTGTGCTGAAACTCAGTGATATGCTTTCACCTATGACCATCGGAAGCGTTTGGGCTCCGGTTTGTTCGTCGGTGTAAAGTTTCGCGGTGGATACGTCATCCATCACGATGCTTACCGATTCCAGCACGGTGGCAGGTTCCATCAGTTCCATCTTTTCCTCAGTACAGGAAACAGCCGGAACCATGATAGCCGCTATGGATAAGTATTTCAATATCTTGTTCATATTCATTCTTTTGTTTATTGTCATTTCTTTTTTTTCCGTGGATGCAGAGAGTCCGGGATTGCAGGATAGTGCTGGCGAGCACCATTATCCTTTTGCCCCTCCTGACTACTCCCATCCCGGATTCTGCTTCAGTTCCGGATTCAGCTGGAGTTCGTCGCTCGGAAGAGGAAGAAGGTAGTTCCTGTCGTTCCATTCCCTGTTCGAATACAGGATTATGTAGCCGTCCTCGTTGGTCTGGTTAGGCATGTCCGTCCAGGCGCTTTCGTATCCTGTTCCGTCATATTTGATTCCGAGCAGGTCTCCAGGCATCTCGTCTTCGGCTGTCTTCCATCTCTTGAGATCGTCTATGCGGAATCCCTCCATGAAAAGCTCGACTGTACGTTCTGCCCTGATTTCTTCCTGCATGTCAAGACCGTGTCCCGATACCAGAGAATTCGACAGAAGGGTCATCGTCGGGTTCGAACGGCGGCGTACCAGGTTCAGGGATTCGTCAAGCTGTTCGTCGGTAATGCTTCCGTTCAGTTCATAAAGGGCTTCGGCGTAATTCAGAAGTACTTCGGCATAACGGATGACAGGATAGTCATAGCCTTCTGATTCATCTGCCACATGACGTTCCGTGCACCATTTGTAAAGAGCGTATCCTGAGTTTACGCAACGGTTTGCAATCATGCATCTTCCGTCCGCCTCATCTTCCTCGTTCCAGGAAATACGCCATTCACCGTCATTGTTCCAGTTCTTCTGGCCGTTCATCATCAGAGTGCCGTTCATACGGAGGTCTCTGTTCGTAAAGTCGGAGTTTACGGCATCTTCTCCTGCATACTGTGTATTGCCTTCTGCATCGACAGGCAGCCCATTCTGGCAGCGGTACATGCTCGCCAGTTTGTATGTAGGCCTGTATGCATTGTTCAGACAGCCGTGTGTTATGTTGGCTCCGATAGGTTTCAGCGTCTCGTCATGCCGGCGTGCGAAGATGTATTCGCGGTTGGCCGATTTGGTGAGTCCGGCAGGGTTGCATTGCTCGTTTTCGAGCACGAACATGTAACGGTAGCTGTCACGTCCGCCGAGAGCTTCGCTGTAGAACAGTTCGTACTGGTCTGAGTTCATCACTTCCCGGGCGGCATTTACGGCTTCGGTCAGGAATTCGGAAGAAGCCTGTGCGTCTCCGTCATGGAATTTCTGCCAAGTGCCTTCGTAGAGGGCTACCCGTGAGAGGAAGGCCCAGGCTGCATAGCTGCACACGCGTCCGTCCGCAGACGGTGTTTCCGGAAGAAGTTCGGCTGCCGCCTTGAGGTCTGCGATGCAGTTCCGGATGACGGTCACTCTGTTGTCCCGCGGACCATACAGGATTTCGTTGTCCACATCTACTGGAACATCCGTATAGATGCAGTCTCCGAACATCTGTACCAGTTCGAAGTAGAGATATGCCCTGAAGAAATAAGCTTCTCCCATAGGTTCCTCTATTTCGGTCTGAGGCTCGAATTCTCCGGCTTTCTGGAGAAGGAGGTTCACATAGTAAAGCCGTTTGTAAATCTGCTTGTAGTTTTCGTCGGTAGTAGGGATGGAGTTGTTTCCTGCGCTGAAGTTGTTTACGCTGGCTTCGCAGAGCAGGTCTGAACGTGTGTCCGCATGCGGTCCGTCCCATACTCCGTTCATGTATGTCACGCTTGTCGACCCTCTGAAGTCGCGGGTCCACTCGTAGAATTCGTCGGCGAACAGTGTGAAGTTGTCCGCGCGGTCCCAGACCTGTGCATCGGAGAGCTGTTTCTCCGGGCTGAAATCCAGGCACGATACGGCCATCATCGCGCAGCCGGCGACACTTGCCAATTTCAATATAATATTTTTCATATCTGTCTCCGTTTTTAGAATGTTAAGTTCACACCGAATGAAAAGCCTCTCATGAACGGATAACGTGCTGTAGATGAAGCGTTGCTCTTGGCTTCAGGGTCCCATCCGTCGAGGATCTGCGAATATTCCCAGAGGTCAGTGCCGGTGAAGTAGATACGGCAGCCCGATACCACGTTCTGTTTTTCGAACAGTTTTGACGGGAATGTATATCCGAGCGTCAGGTTTTTCAGCCTGATGTATGCGCCGTCGGATGCCGACCAGGATGAAGCCTGGTAATTGTAGCTGTTTATGGCTCCGTCATCGGTGTACGGACAGTAGTGCCTGTCAGGATGTTCCACGCTCCAGACATTGTTTACGGACTGGTTTGTGGTGTTCGTATAGAATGCACGCATAGGCACTGTCCAGTTGTTGATACCGTTCCACATGGTTCTGTTGGCCGCACCCTGGAATACTATGGATAAGTCGATGCCTTTCCACTGGATTCCTGCGTTGATGGAGTACTGTATTTCAGGATCATCAGGTCCGAGGTATACGTAGTCGTTGTAGTCGAGTTTGCCGTCTTTGTTCACATCCGCGAACATATTGTCTCCGACACGGAGATTGTTCGGCATGCCGATGCCGTTGTTCTCATAATACTTGTCGATATAGGCCTGGCGCATCTCCTCGTTCTCGATTTTCCCGGCGTAGCGGAGACCGAAGAGGGAGTGGATCGGATAGCCTTCACGGTCGCTTACGTAGCCGTTCTTGATGGTGGCTGCTCCGCCGAAGTCTACCAGCTCGTTACGGGCGAAGGTGAATGTTCCTCCGATGGAGTAGGAGAAATCCTTCCCGATGCGGTCTCTCCATGTGATCTGGCCTTCATATCCCCATGATTTGAATTTTCCTTCGTTGACGGAAGGCGGATTGTCGCCGACGATGCTCGGATAGTCGATGCCGACCAGCATGTTGTTGTTTCTCTTGGTGAAGACCTCGACCATTCCGACGAGCCTGTCATCCAGGAATCCGAAGTCGAGACCGATGTTGTAGTTCTGGACTTTCTCCCATGTTCTGGTGAGTGAAACCAGATTTCCCGAGGTAGTGATGGTGGATGCCAGTCCGTTGCCTATCAGGGCACCGTTCCCGTTGTTCATGTTGTAGAGAAGGTAGCCGTCGTAGTTCGAGATACCGTTCTGGTTACCTACCTGGCCGTATGAAAGCCTGAGCTTGAGTTCGCTCAGCCACTCGGAATCTTTCAGCGCACCTTCCTGTGAGATACGCCATCCGAGAGAGCCTCCCCAGAAGAACGCCCATCTGTTTTCAGGCAGGAACTTCGAAGATCCGTCGTATCGCATGTTGAACTCGACGAGGTATTTCTCCTTGTAGTCATAGTTCACACGGCCGAAAATGGATGCGATGGCGAATTTGTATTTGTCGGTATTGTCGGCGATGGTCGTAGTGCCGGAGCCGTTCACTATGGTGATGCCTTCCTGTATATTCTCGGCTCTTACACCGAATCTCATGAAGGTCTTGAGTTCGTACTGGGCACCGAGGGTCGCGCTGAGATTGTGGTTCTCTGCGAAAGTGTGGTGTCCATTCAGGTAAGCGGAAGCTGAGTAGAAGTCAGTCCGTGATCCGGTCTGCTGGTAGTATGACTCGGCTGCGGTAGGAGTGGTGAGCACTTCCTTTGTCCCCGTGTAATTATAGTAGGTTACGGAGTTTGATACCATGTCGCGGAAAGCGGTGTTCGTGCTGTAGCCGAGGTTCACGTTCAGGTCCAGCCATTTGGTCAGCGTGGCTGTGAAAGCTTCGCTGATGTTCAGGGCAGAGACGGAAAGCTTGTTGTCGCCGCCATATTCTGCGATTGCCACCGGAGATGCCCATGTACCCCATGCGTAAGGTTTGCCGTCCATGGTCGTGAGCGGAAGGCCGGGCATAGGCATGTTCACCGTCAGCATTGACCCGACATTGGTCGGGGCTACCTGTTCCTGGCGGTTGTAGCCGATGGACGAGTCGAGTTTCAGCCAGTCGGTGATATGGAAGGTGTTGTTTATGCGGAGATTGTATCTCTGGTTATTGTTGTTCCCGTACTGGAGAGGCGAGCCGTCATAGAGGTAGCCGAGAGATACACGGTACGAAATCTTGTCCGAGCCTCCGGACACGCTCAGGTCATGAGTGGTGGAGTGCGCATTTCCGAACAGGGAGTTCAGCCAGTTCACGGAGTCGTCGAACACATAGTCCGATACATCGGTGAAAGCTGTGGTGCCGAACGGATTGGCTGTCTGATCCAGGTCTATGTAATGGCCTTTGTACTGTTTGGCGAGCTGCGCATATCTGTACCATGTATGCCCTGTATCATCGGCCAGCGTAGTCATCACTGCGTCTGCCCACTCGTCCAGAGTCATCAGTTCAGGCATGCGTCCGACAGTCTTCAGGGTATATGAACCTGAATATTCTACTTTTGCACGGCCTTCAGCACCTTTCTTCGTGGTGATAAGGACCACGCCTCCTGCCGCACGAGAACCGTAGATGGCGGCCGCACCGTCCTTCAGGAATGACATGGACTGTATGTCGGAAGGGTTCAGCAGCCTCATGTCGTTTATGCTTTCGTAAGCCACGCCGTCGATGATGACCAGAGGTTCGGATGAGTTCGTGGACACTGCACCGCGCAGGCTCATGCCCCAGCTCTCGTCACCAGGAGCGGAAGATGACCTCGTGATGATGACACCCGGAATCTGACCCTGCATCGCCTGAAGCGGGCTGGACAGGGCGCCCTTTTCCTGGAGCATCTCGTCCTTGACGACTGAAATGGCACCTGTGAGGGTCTCTTTCTTCTGGACACCGTAAGCCACCACGACCACATCGTCGAGAAGTGTCGATTCTATCTGCATGGTGATTTTCATGCCCTTGGTGAAAGTGGTTTTCACATCGGAATATCCGATGCATGTAACTGTAATGGCAGTCCCGTCTGCCATGTCGAGGGTGAATTCGCCGTCAATACCTGTGGTAGTACCGTTCGAAGTCCCGTCGATGATGACAGCAGCCCCGATGACAGGATACCCCTCATTGTCTATGACCCATCCGGAGATTTCCTCCTGGGCAGAGGCGGTTCCCGTCTTCAGCACAAATGCTGCGGCGAGCAATGCTGTCTGCAATAAACGTTTTAATGAATTGCTCATATTTTGATATGGTTATTGATTATAGTATTTTGTTGTCCGGATTTCCGGACAATATGTTTACAATGCTTCTTTCAATGCCCTCCGGGCAATATTCCTGGCGGCGAAAATGTGATTCTCCACTGTTCTTCTGCTCAGGTCAAGTATCTCCGATATTTCTCCGCTTGTCTTGTGCTGATGTATGTACATAAGGTATATTTCACCTTTTCTTTTACCCATCTTCCTGATACATCTCTGCTCTATTTCCAGCATTTCGTCCAGTCGTACGGCATCGTCAGTCTGCAAGACTGCGCGCGGGCAGCAGGAAGTGAAATATTCTTTCGCTTTTTCTGTGTGCGCATGACGGCGGTACCAGTCGATCACAAGATTGTGCGCCGTCCTGTAGATGAATCTGTCGGCGGAGTGCGGCGTAAGGAATGTCCTGTATTCCAGCAGTCGCGTGAATGTTTCCTGGAGAATGTCTTCAGAGTCCTGCGGGTCGCCTATGCGTTTCCTGATATAGGCAAACAGTACATCTCTCATCCCGGTATATTTTCCCTCGATGAGAATCTTCTGTCTGTTTCTGAAATCCGTGTCTGAGTTTCCGGTCATGTCAAGTGTTGTCATCATGTGGTTCCAATAACGCAAATATGACGGGAATTAATTTTTCCGGACGGGTATAATGTAACAAATGTTCTGACGGTTTGTCACAAATTGGAATTACGGCCTGTTTACATGGGATAAAATGTAACATCCGGCGTTACATTTTATCTTTTTGTGAAAAAATTAGCCTGTCATATAGGAAATTTGTATATTGGCAAGGCTCATGTATACGCGATGCCGCCTGCAGGAGGGGGGGGGAATGCCTTGCAGACATATCTTGACCGGACGAAAAATGACAAGTTATATGGATATGAACGTTACGAAAAAAATGCTGGCAGCAGTTTCTGCTTTTGTGCTGGCTTTATGTCTGATTTCATGCTCAGGACAGAAAGAATACGATGTTTATCTTCTTTTGGGACAGTCTAATATGGCTGGCAGAGGAACTATGTTGCCCGAAGATACACTGAATGTGATAGAAGGTGTGTGGCTGCTGGATGCCGACGGCTGTCCTGAACAGGCCAAAGCTCCTCTGAACAAGTGGTCTACTATACGGAAAGACTTGAAAATGCAGCAGATAGGCCCTGGAAATTCTTTTTCCGAGAATGTCGCCAAGGCTACCGGCCGGAAAGTTTTGCTGGCAGTCAATGCCCGTGGAGGGTCGGCTCTGGAAGAGTGGATGCCCGGAAATGAAGAGTATGGATATTTCGATGCCGCCGTTTCACGTGCCAGGCAGGCTATGAAATACGGGGATATCAAAGCTGTACTGTGGCATCAGGGTGAGAGCAACAGCGGCAGGGCTGAAACGTATCTCGACTCCCTGGCCGTATTTGTCTCTGCTCTTAGAAAGGCGCTCGGAGATGACACCCTGCCTTTCATTGCCGGCGAAGTGGGCAGTTGGACTTACAATGCCGATGCATTCAATGCTGAACTTTCCCGTATGGCAGAGGTCATCCCATATTCCGGCTGTGTGACTTCCGAAGGTTGCTCCATGCTGAAAGACGAGACTGATCCGCATTTCAGCCGTGACGGCCAGATATTGCTCGGCGAGCGATATGCGGAAAAAGTGCTGGAGATATGCTCCAAAGAGGATAATATTGTTACTAACAATGTTATTACTAATAAAATTATATCATCGTTTTTTCATCCCTAAAATCATCTTTATCCGTACAATGATGTAGATCAAAACCCAATATGGCTCCTTCCGGCCTTTCGCCAATTTACGGGATTAGATAAAACAATCTGTGCAGTGGCGGGATAGTTGGCGGCCATTATTTTGACAGTTGCTGGAAATTCCCGGTGATGAGCTGTTTCTTGATTTCCCTGCCATAGCGGTATTCGCCGAAATCGAGGGTGGGGTCCAGAATGAGCCCGTCGGTGCCGAACAGCGAATGCTCTGCCTGTCGGGCCACCTCCCTGATTCTGTCCATCGTCTCTTTCGGGACTATAAGATGACAAGGTATGATGATGGCCACGGGATTCTGGCCTATGGCATGGGCTACGGCCCGGACTCCGGGCTTTTTCCCGCAGCGTTCGGCGAAATCGCTGTAACTCTGCAGCCTGGGGCGCTTTTCGAAAATTCCGTCATGATGAGTCAGACAGAACAGCCGGTGCCATACCATTTTCTGGAAATCGGTTCCGAACAGACGCATGTCATCCCATTTCACGGTCTCTGCCATGCGGATGACCTCACTGGTAGGGACCTTGGTGCACCTGATTTCCGAAACGGAATCAGCCGGCATGCGCGATATTTTTCTGACTATTCCCGCGAAAATAGTGTAATCAAGCGATACTGAAACGATTTTGTGGTCGATAGTCGAAACTATCCAGTCTTGGTCGGCTTCCATGGTTTTAGTGTATGTTGAATGGTTATTGCCGGAATCAGTCGTACAGACTCAGCCCAGGCCTGATGTAAGGCCTGATTTCTTTCGCAGGGACGAGGATATCTATCACTCCGAACACGTAAGCCGCGATTTCGTACTGGTTGTAAGTGAAAGTCACCCCGTCCGGGCCGATGCTGAAATTCCCGTTAGGTTCTATCCCGTCTACCAGCAGGCTTATTTTGGATTCTTCGTCTCGTCCGTCATTCAGATGCCTGAGCAGCAGTTCGCCTACCGGATTTTCAAACCCTTCGGCGAATATGTCTTCCTGTTCCAGAAGTTTTCCGGTAGATTCCTCGAAATTTAGGTTTATTTCGGTTATCCCGCCATGAGCCCCTCCGGTATATGAATAGGATACTGTATTATAACCGATTATACCCCCGAAAGAGCCCGTGACTTTTCCTGACTTGTCGAAAGCCCATGTCATGCCCATGAACGGTCCTTCATATCCGTCTTCCTGCAACTGTCTGACTGTTCCGAGATTACTGTCCCGATACTCTGCCGTCAGACTGTCCGCCCATGCTTCCATGGCAGATGCCGGTTCCATTGTCAGATAAGAGTTCCCGAACAGAGTGCCGGTTATGGCCTCTGCAATCTTCTGCCCCCTGCTGTCTGACATTTCAGGATATTCTACAGTTATAGAAATGCTTATCGAGTCAGTCGCGCCTTCCTGCAGGGCTGTCTTGCCGCTGAAACTTACGATGTCGAACGATACAGGCCCTTTCCCGCATGAAGCGAGCAGGAATAATGCGGCGGCAGCGCTTATGTAACGGAAATTTGTCATTATTCTGCGAATTGGGATATGATGTTCAGAATTACCCCGGATGCTTTTTCCATGCTTTCTACAGGCACGAATTCCAGTTTCCCATGGAAGTTATGCCCTCCGGCGAAGATGTTCGGACATGGCAGTCCCATGAACGAGAGGTTCGCCCCGTCAGTGCCGCCCCTGATAGGCCGGATGATAGGGGTGATGCCTTCCATCTCCATGGCTTTCACGGCTTTTTCGATGATATGGTAGTGCGGCTCGACCTCTTTTCTCATATTGTAGTACTGGTGCTTGATTTCCACAGACGCCACACCTTCGCCGTATTTTGAATTTATGAAATCCACGCATCCCTGCATCATCTTTTTCCTCTTTTCATAAAGGTCGATGTCGTGGTCGCGGATGATGTATGAGAACGAAGCCTCTTCCACAGTTCCTTTGAAATCGGTGATGTGGAAGAATCCTTCATATCCGTCGGTATATTCAGGCCGCTGCTCCACAGGAAGCAGGGCGTTAAGCTCCATCCCGATAAGTATTGCATTCAGCATCTTGCCTTTAGCGTAGCCTGGGTGGATGTTCCGGCCCTGAATATGGACGGTGGCTGATGCCGCATTGAAGTTTTCATACTCCAGCTCTCCGATTTTTCCTCCGTCCATGGTGTAGGCATATTTCGCTCCGAATTTGGCTACATCGAATTTCACTACTCCGCGTCCGATTTCCTCGTCGGGAGTGAAGCCTATTTTGATAGGCCCGTGTTTGAATTCAGGATGTTCCATGATGTATTCCGCCATGCACATTATTTCAGCGACCCCTGCCTTGTCATCGGCTCCGAGCAGGGTGGTGCCGTCAGTAGTGATGAGCGTCTGGCCCTTGTATTCTGCCAGTTCCGGGAAATCTGACACTTTAAGCGCGAGTCCAGGTACGCCTTTGAGCGGAATGTCGGAACCGTCGTAGTTTTCTATGATCTGCGGCTTGATGTGAACTCCCGAAGCATCTGGAGAGGTGTCCACGTGTGCGATGAACCCTACTGCAGGCACGTCTTTCCCGCAGTTCGACGGGATGGAGGCCATGACATAGCCGTATTCGTCCAGGGTGGCATCTATGCCCATTCCAGACAGTTCGTCCCTGAGCAGTTTCAGCAGGTCCAGCTGTTTTGCGGAACTCGGCTGGCTCTCGGACTCCGGGTCAGATTGGGTATCTATGGCGATGTATCTGAGGAATTTGTCTGTTATCTTTTCCATATTATTATGTTTATCTGCAACTATGCAATTTTTTTATTCAATAATCCTGTTAAAGTTAATGAAAAATTCTTGTCCGTTGAAATCCACCCTGCCGATTTTTTAAATAATCAGCAGGCTTATTGCCATAACTGCCATGCCGGCCACCACACCTGATATCGCGATGTGGTGTTTCCCGTATTTTTCAGCAGTAGGCAGCAGTTCGTCGAGTGAAATGAAGATCATGATGCCTGCAACGGCTGACAGAATCAGCGGAAATGCAGTCCCGCCATCCTGGATCTGCAGGCCAAACAGAGCGGTGACGCCATAACATATAGCTGCTCCTGCAGGTTCGGTGAGCCCTGACAATGTGGCATAAAGCAGAGCTTTCCCTTTGCTCCTGGTCGCATAAAAGATAGGTATCGCAACTGCTATCCCTTCAGGAATGTTGTGCACCGCAATCGCAAATGTGATTCCGGCACCCATCTGCGGGTCGTTCAAAGCTCCTATGAAAGTGGCCATGCCTTCCGGAAAATTATGTACGGCTATAGCCATGGCGGACAATATACCGAGTTTCTTCAGTGCTTGCGGACCCTCATGTCCGGATTTCGCAATCATGTCTGTCGCGGCGTTGTGAGAATTCAGAGTCAGGCCGGAAGCTTCATGCGGATTTTCATAATCGGGTATCAGAAAATCGATGAGAGTGATAATCCCCATCCCGATGAAGAAAGCCAGCATGACGAATACCGCTCCTTCACGGCCTCCTGCTGTCTCGGAAACTGCTGCCTGAGCTTCAGGATAAAGTTCTGCCAGAGATATGAAAATCATCACTCCTGCCGACAGACCCAGCGCGCCTGCCAGAAAATTGCTGCTGATTTTCTTCAATGCCAGTATAAGTGCTCCGCCGATGCCTGTAGCGGCCCCGGCGAGCAATGTCAGCAGCAGTGCGGTGACGACAGGATTCATGATTCCGGTGTCTATGCGTTTTTCTTCGCCCTGAGAGATGATATGATGATATACGCTATAATCAGAAGGTAAGGTATGACGGCTACAGGTTCAGTCCATACAGACGGAGCCATGTACCAGTCGACATCTGCGAATTTCAGGATAGCGCTGACTACGCCCATGAGGGCTCCGCCGGCAATGAATCCGGATGCGATAAGAGTTCCTTTCTCGTTTCTGGCGTTATTTGTTTCAGGATCCTTGCTGCGAGTGCTTACATACCATGAAATCGCGCCTCCCACCAGCATCGGCATGTTGAGGTCGAGCGGTATGAACATTCCCAGTGCGAAAGCCAGGGCCGGAACGTTGAATATCGTGAGGATTATGGCGATGACAGCTCCGATGCCGTACATCAGCCACGGTGCGCTCCCTCCGTTCATCATCGGCTCGATGACGGCAGCCATGGCATTGGCCTGAGGGGCCACCAGTGCGTTCTCTCCGGTGAAGCCGTATGTCTGGTTCAGCACGAGCATGACACCTCCTACGGTCGCGGCGGCGACCAATGTTCCGAGAAATTTCCAGCTTTCCTGTTTCTTCGGAGTAGAACCTATCCAGTATCCTATCTTGAGGTCCGTTACGAATGCTCCGGCCACAGACAGCGCAGTGCAGACCACTCCACCTATTATAAGGGCCGCAGTCATTCCTGCCGTCCCTTTAAGTCCGGCCGCCACCATGACTAAAGATGCGAGAATAAGGGTCATGAGAGTCATTCCGCTGACAGGGTTTGACCCTACGATGGCGATGGCATTGGCTGCCACGGTAGTGAACAGAAAAGCAATGATGCCGACTACCAGCACTCCGATGACCGCATGCCATATATTGTCTACAACGCCGAATGCGAAGAACAGGAAAACCGCGAGCAAGGTGACGGCGATGCCGCAGATGACTATCTTCATGGAAATATCCCTCTGCGTCCTTTCCGTCTCGGTGATCCCTGCCGATTTTTTCCTGCTGAATTCACCTGCCGCCAGCCCTACGGCGGATTTGATGACTCCGAATGACTTTATGATGCCGATGATTCCGGCAGTGGCTATGCCTCCGATGCCGATATGGCGTGCATATTCAGTGAATATCTGTTCCGCTGACAGCTGCGATACAGTGCTTTTGATGCCTGTATTCATCAGATCTATGACTTCAGGTCCCCAGATGAGATTCATCAGAGGAATGATGACCAGCCATACCAGGAAACTTCCGCAGCAGATTACGAATGCGTACTTGAGTCCGACTATATATCCCAGGCCCAGTACGGCCGCTCCGGTGTTGAGCTTGAATACAAGTTTGGCCTTTTCCGCAATGGTCTCCCCGAACGGCAGTATGCGTGTGGTGATGGTGTCGCTCCACATGCCGAAAGTGGACACGATGAAGTCGTACAGTCCTCCGACAAGTCCGCTGACCAGGAGTGTCTTGGCCCCTTTCCCGCCGCTTTCGCCGCTGACCAGTACCTGAGTGGTGGCCGTGGCTTCCGGGAAAGGATATTTCCCGTGCATTTCCTTTACGAAATATTTTCTGAAAGGAATCAGGAAAAGAATGCCCAGAATACCTCCCAGAAGGGAAGAAAAGAAAACCTTCGTAAAGTCTACCGTAAGTTCGGGATATTTCGCCTGTAATATATATAGTGCAGGCAATGTGAAAATCGCTCCCGCGACAATGGCTCCGGAACAAGACCCGATAGACTGGATCATTACGTTCTCTCCGAGAGAATTTTTTCTGCCCAATGCGCTGGACAGGCCCACCGCAATGATGGCGATCGGTATGGCAGCTTCGAACACCTGTCCTACCTTCAGTCCGAGATATGCCGCCGCAGCCGAGAATATGACGGTCATCAGAATGCCGATGCAGACAGACCACGTGGTCACTTCAGGATAAGTCTTCTTTGGGGACAGCAGAGGCTGGTATGACTCTCCCGGACGCAGCTCTCTGTGCGCGTTCTCAGGCAATGTCATTTTCTTGTTTTCCATTTTCAGTCATCTTTCCGTATATCGTGGCAAAGATAAACAAAATATCATATTTCCAGGGATATTCCGGCAGCAGGGCTTCAAAAGAAAAATTGCATGTATTTGGAAAATTGGAAATGATTTTTATAACTTTGCCGCCGATTAAGACGAAAATAAAGCAGTTATGAAAATGGTTTTTGCAACGGGCAATAGCGGAAAACTGCGTGAGGCATCAGAAATTTTAGGCAAGGGATTTGAGCTCGTTACCCCTGCACAGATGGGAATCAAGGAAGATATTCCCGAAACAGGTACGACCCTGAGGGCCAATTCGCAGCTTAAAGCGGACTACATCTGGAATCACTGTCATACAGACTGTTTCGCGGATGATACCGGCCTGGAAGTCGATGCCCTGGGCGGCGCTCCGGGAGTGCATACGGCCAGATATGCCGGAGAAGACAAGAATTTCGACAAGAACATGGACAAGCTTCTGGATGAACTTTCCAGAAAGGAAATGGAGGCCTCTCTCATGAAGTCCATGGGCATAACCCCCAAGACAAATCTGCGCGGCGCGCGCTTCAAGAGTGTCGTCACTCTCATTGTCGGAGGACAGAGATATTATTTTAACGGAGTTCTGGAAGGCCGCATTGCGAGGAGCAAGGCCGGGAAAGGCGGATTCGGATATGATCCGGTATTCATTTCGGATGATTTTCCGGGAATGTCGCTTGCGGAAATCTCCGAGGAACAGAAAAATTCCATATCCCACAGGGGCAAGGCCCTGAGAGCCATGGCGGAATTCCTCGCCGACAGGAACAAATGAACAGTTCCGAATTCATCTTGCTGCACACTACGGGATTCGGAGAGAAATCCATGGTCCTTCACACCCTGTCGAAAGACTACGGCAGGAAAGGACTTTTCATAAAAAACATATCACGCCGGTCTGTCACTTCCATGTTTTTCCCTCTCGGAATCATGGAAGCAGACATTTGCGAGACATCCGGATCAGGACTTTTCACTGCCAGGAATCCGTCGCTTCGATATCCTCTGACAGGTCTCAGGAACAATCTGCGCAAGAGCGCAATAAGCATGTTCATCAGTGAGGTGCTTTACCGGGTCGTCCGGGAAGGGGCCAGGGATAATGCGCTGTATGGAATGTGTGAAAAAAACATATTGCTTCTGGACGCGCTGGAAGATGATTTCAACAACTTCCACCTTTATTTCCTGCTGGAATTCATAATCGCACTGGGATTCAGTCCGGAGCCGGGGGATCTCGAACCGTTCGTGAGGGAAAACCGGGATCTGCTGGCGGATTTCATGAAAAGGCCTTTTTCGGAAGCCATGCTTGTGCCGATGACAGGGGACGTGCGCAGCAGCTTGGCTGAAAGTCTGCTGAAATACATAGAGTTTCACACTGAAGCTGCTGTCAATGTCAATTCTCTGAAAGTCCTTCACGAGGTGTTCCGGTAGCAGCCCAGACATAGACCTTGTCCGAGCGCCTGAGTTTTTCCGTCTGACCTCCGAGGTCTGCCGGAATGGAACAGTAGACTCCTTTGGATGCTTCCCGGACCGGTTTCAGGTCTACCCTTATTTCCGACACTTTCAGTTCCACTACTCCCGTGGACGGTCCGATGACGAGGATGTCGTCTCCGACTCTCAGCGATTCAGACTCGACGAGTATTTCCACTACACCTAATTTGCTGAACCAGTTTGTGACCTTTCCGCAGTATACTTTCCTGCGTGTCGCCTTGCTTCCGTACACTTCGCTCCATTCTCCCAGGCGGGCTCCCTGATAGTAGCCGTCCCAGAATCCGCGGTTGAATACCTCTTCCAGTTCTTTTTTCAGCTCTGCGGCCAGTTCGGGAGTGTATTTTCCTTCGCATACTGCATCCGCGGCCCTTCTGTAGCATGAAGCCGTCCTTTTTACATACTCGGCAGACCGTGCGCGGCCTTCTATCTTGAAAACAGTGACTCCGGCGTCGATGATTTTGTCCATGAATTCGATGGTACACAGGTCTTTGGGTGACATGATGTATTTGTTGTCCACGACCAGTCTGTTCCCTGTTTCCAGATCGGTCACTTCATATCCGCGCCTGCATATCTGATAGCATGCCCCTCTGTTTGCGGAAGCTCCGTATTCGTGAAGACTCAGATAACATTTCCCGGAAACCGCCATGCACAGTGCCCCGTGGGCAAACATCTCTATCCCTACCTTGCGGCCCGACGGGCCGGCAATATTTTCTTCGTCTATGATTCTTTTGATTTCCTTTACCTGATTCAGATTCAGTTCCCTGGCCAGGACGATGACATCGGCGTACCTGGAATAGAACCGCAGGGCCTCGACATTGGAAATGCTGAGCTGGGTGGAAATGTGCACTTCCAGGCCTATGGAATGGGCGTAGACGATGGCGGCCATGTCGGATGCTATGACTGCCGTGATGCCTGCGGAAGCGGCGGCATCGAGTGTCTTCCGCATGTCTTCGAGATCTTCCTGATAAAGGACGATGTTCAGGGTCAGGTATGATTTCACTCCGTGCTCCCGGCATATCCGGCATATCTCCGGAAGATCCTCCATCCTGAAGTTATTCGCGGAATGGGACCGCATGTTCAGTTTCTCGACACCGAAATATACGGAGTCTGCTCCGCCTTGTATTGCGGCCTGCAGGCATTCGAAGTTGCCGGCAGGCGCCATTATTTCCAAACTTTTCTTGTCCATGTGCGAACCGGTGTCCCGGAGTTATTTGTTCCTGCCGATGAGCCTGTCGGCATATCTGTGCAGCATCTCGTAACGGATTTTGCCCAATCCCAGAAGTCCGGCATAATTCATCGCCTGGGCGTGCAGCCTGATGATTTCGTACTTTACGTCTTCGTCTATGCCGAGCACCTCGTAGATTTCCTTTACTTTTTCTATTTTGGCCGATTTTTCTGCTTCGTTTCCGGCTTTCATGTCCATTGCCCTGAGAAGGGCAGTCTTTCCGTGGGCCGGGTCCGCGACTCCTGACTTTTCCAGTTCTTCCCCTTTTTCGAGAGCGCGGATCAGGAGCCATGTCTTCTTGTTGTTTATGATGTCTCCGCCGATTTTCTTTCCGAAGATGCTGGAATCCCCGTATGTGTCCAGGTAGTCGTCGGTGATCTGGAAGGCGAGGCCGAGGTCGTATCCGAATTTGTAGAGCAGGTCGCATGTCCTGGCGTCAGCTCCGGCTATCAGGGCTCCGAGCTTGGCTGAACATGCTATGAGAACGGCAGTCTTCAGTCCTATCATTTTCATGTAGGATTCCATCGGCACATCTTTCACCTTTTCGAATTCCATGTCGTACTGCTGGCCTTCGCATACCTGGGCTGCAGTGGCGGTGAACAGGTCCATGACCTGAGGCAGGACTTCGGCAGGGGCCTTTGCTATCCGCCTGTAACTGTCGATGGACATGACGTCTCCGGAAATGATGGCGGTGTTGTCGTCCCATTTGCGGCATACGGTAGGCACTCCGCGGCGCATGTCGGAATTGTCCATGATGTCGTCATGTATCAGCGTGAAGCTGTGGAAGACTTCCAGGGCCGCGGCCGGTTCGAGGATCCTTTCATCGAAACTGTCCTTGAAAAGGGCATAGGCCATAAGGCATAATCTCGGACGGACGCGTTTGCCTCCGATGCCGATCATGTAGCGCAGCGGGTCGTAAAGTCCTGCCGGTTCCGAATTGAACTCTATGTTCTCGAACAGGCTCTTCAGGGTGTCTTCAATCTGGTTTTCGTTTATCATGGCTCTTTTCCGTTTTTATGATATGTCGGGCATATTTTACAAATGTAGTGAAAATCCATTATATTTGTACCGATTATAGTGGTATGGATTTTAATCTCGGCATGACATTCAGGCCTAAATTCTTCAGCCTGTTCAGGAAAGGACGTTACAGCCCTGCGACTTTCACATCGGACCTTGCAGCAGGGATTATAGTGGGAATCATAGCATTGCCGCTGGCGATAGCTTTCGGTATAGCCAGCGGAGTGACACCTCAGCAGGGACTGATAACCGCCATCGTGGCGGGATTCCTCGTCTCCGTCTTCGGCGGATCGAGATATCTGATAGGAGGTCCTACCGGAGCATTCATAGTGATAGTATCCGGCATCGTAGCCCAGTACGGTATGCAGGGGCTGATAATAGCGACCATCATGGCCGGAGTGATGCTGGTGGTGATGGGGCTGTGCCGCATGGGCGCCATTTTCAGGTTCATACCTTATCCCATAGTCGTGGGATTTACGAGCGGTATCGCCCTGACTATCTTTTCCACCCAGGTGAAGGATTTTCTGGGTCTGGACGTGCAGGCCCCGTCCGGATTCATTCCGGAATGGATATGCTATATACAGAATATAGGGTCTGTGGATTTCGCGGAGACGGCCATGAGTGTGGCGTGCCTGCTGATTATAGTCCTGTGGGGAAAAGTGAGCAAGAAAATCCCAGGCTCCCTGATAGCCCTGGTCATCGGGACGACGGCTTCGCTGCTGCTTTCCAGATTCGCGGGAGTGGAACTGGCTACCATAGGTTCCAAGTTCCCGGAACTGGCCGCCGGCCTTCCCATGCCGAAACCGGTCGCGCCTCATTTCGATTACGAAACTGTAAAAGAACTTGTATCACCGGCCTTTACGATAGCTGTCCTCTGTGCAGTGGAATCCCTGATGGCGGCAATGGTCGCCGACGGCGTCACCGGGCACCGGCATGATTCGAATACGGAACTCATAGGACAGGGTATAGCCAATATCGTCACTCCGATGTTCGGCGGCATACCTGCCACGGGGGCTCTTGCCAGAACCATGGCGAGCATAAACAACGGCGGCAAATCTCCCGTGACGGGGATAATCCATGCGGCGGTCCTTCTGCTCATATATCTGTTCCTTATGCCTTACGCCGTGTATATTCCGCTGTCATGCCTGGCGGCTATTCTGGTAGTGGTGGCATATAACATGAGCGAATGGCGCACTTTCCGCTATCTGCTGAAGGCCGACAGGTCCGATGTGGCGGTGCTGCTCATCACTTTTTTCCTGACGGTACTGGTCGATCTGACAGTAGCCATCGAAGTGGGCGTGCTGCTGGCTGTAGTGCTGTTTGTAAAACGTGTCATGGAGACTTCATCCATCGACGTGCTCGACGATGACAGGATAGCTGCGACGGAAAACGATGAAATGTCCCGGCTGGACGATACGGAACATCTGGATATTCCTGCCGGAGTGGAAGTGTACGAAATAAACGGACCTTTCTTTTTCGGTCTGGCAAGCCGTCTCGAAGAACTGGAAGAAGGCAGGAAGACAGGCGTCCATGTCAGGATTATCCGCATGAGGAAAGTGTCGTTCATGGATTCGACCGGCATAAGGAATCTGAGGAACTTTTTCATACGTACGGAAAAACGCGGCATTAGGGTCATCCTTTCCGGAGTGAATCCGCAGGTGCTCGCTACGCTCCGCAAGTTCGGCCTCGACCGGGAGATCGGCACTGAATATATATTCCCTCATATCATTCCAGCTTTGGCCAAGGCCAATGAATACCTGCTATCCGTCAGGAAAGAAAAAAGGCGCAAGTAACCGGAACCGCATGCAGACAGAGAACATAGCTACAGTAGTCAAGCATACCGGAAGCCATTATCTGCTTTCGGGACTTCCCGAATGGAATCTTTTCCCGGCGGTGCTCAGGGGAAAGATCCGTCTGAAAGGAAGTTCTGCCACCAATCCTGTGGCTGTGGGGGACAGGGTGATCTATGAAGCGGATTCCGATGCCCCGACGCTGGAGAATCCGGCTGTCATCAGAGGTGTTCAGCCGAGAAAGAATTATGTCATAAGGAAATCCACCAACCTTTCCCGACAGGCCCATGTGATAGCCGCGAATGTCGACCAGGCTTTCATAGTCGTGACCCTGGATTTCCCGGAAGTCAAGCTGCCGTTTCTGGACAGGATCCTGGTGACCTGCGAAGTGTATAATGTGCGCCCTGTCATTGTCCTGAACAAGATGGACCTGTTCGGCGACGGATATTCCGGACAGATCGAGGCATTCCGCAGGATTTACGGCGGAGCCGGCTATGATATTGCCGGTGTCTCGGCGCTGACAGGAGATGGCATCGGTGCCCTGAGGGAGGCCTGCAAGGACAAGATATCGCTTTTTTCAGGTGTGTCGGGGGTGGGCAAGTCATCTCTGATCAAGGCGCTGGATCCGTCCGTCGATCTGAAGATAGGGGAAATTTCCGAGGCGCATCTTCAGGGAAAGCATACTACGACGTTTTACGAAATGTATCCGTTGTCTTCCGGCGGTTTCATCATCGATACTCCGGGAATCCGAGGCTTCGGTCTGGTGGATGTCAAGCCTGAAGAGATAGCCCTTTATTTCCCGGAAATGCTGTCCGCATCGGCAGGATGCCGGTTCACGCCGTGCACCCATACGCATGAGCCGGGCTGCGCGGTCAAGGCTGCGGTAGAGGACGGTTCCATAAGCTACGAGAGATATTCTTCATATCTCGGTATGCTGGAAGAAGGCAGAAAATACAGATAAATGGGAGTCAACAGAAATATTCTCAATCTGGCAGTGCCCAGCATTCTGGCCAATATCACCGTACCCCTGGTAGGGATGGTGGATATCGCCGTGGCGGGGCATCTGGACTCCGCATCCGTCATTTCCGCGGCGACACTTATCGGCGGAGTCGCTGTCGGTACGATGCTTTTCGATCTTCTGTACTGGAACTTCGGCTTTCTCAGAGTCGGGACAGGAGGCCTGACTGCCCAGGCTTTCGGCAAAGGTGACATGAAAGAGTCTGCCGGCATATTCGGCAGGGCCGTCGGCATGGCGCTGGCCTGTTCCCTTCTGCTCATAGCTGTCCAGTGGCTTTTTCTGAAAGCAGCTTTCCTCGTGGTGGATTGCACTCCCCAGGTGGAGGAACTGGCTTCGCAGTATTTTTTCATCAGGATATGGGCTTCTCCGGCGACATTGAGCCTTATGGCCGTGAAAGGGTGGTTCATAGGGATGCAGGACAGTATTTCACCGATGGTGACTGATTTGGCGGTGAACGGAATGAACGCCCTGGCGAGCATTGTCCTGGCCCTCGGCCTGACGATAGGGGATTTTTCCTATGCGGGGATCGGCTTTCCCGGCATTGCCGCAGGCACTGTGATAGCCCAGTATTCCGGTCTTCTGTGTGCTGCAGTCATCCTGGCAGTGAAGTACGGGAAGAAAGTTTTCTCCGGGTATCGGCTGCGTGATTTTACGGCTTCGTTCAGAGGTTCGGAAATGAAGCGCTTTTTCGTGATGAATACCGACCTTTTCGTAAGGTCGCTCTGTTTCATCAGTATCTATATCGGATTTACGGCTTTTTCCGCCCATTACGGGGACCTGCTGCTGGCGTCCGGCACTATCCTGATGAAGATAATGATGCTTTTCTCTTACTTCACCGACGGATTTGCCTATGCGGGAGAGGCTTTGGCCGGGCGGTACATCGGTGCCGGCGACAGGAGGACTCTTTCGAGGGTGATACGGTTCGTTTTCGTGTGGAGTCTGAGTATCGGAGTCGTGTTCATGTTCCTGTATGCTTTTGCGGGACAGCCGATTCTGAAAGTCATGACTTCGGATTACCAGGTCGTGGACATGTCTCTGAAATATATGCCGTGGATGGTGGTGATGCCTCTGGCGGGGTGTGCCGCATTTGCCTGGGACGGTATATATGTCGGCGCTACGGCTTCCCGTCCTATCAGGAATACCATGATACTGGCCGCTGCCGGATTTTTCCTGGTATATCTGGCAGGTGTCATGGTGCTCAAGGCCGTCCCGATGTCTGAGGAGATGTTTTCAGTATCGGCGATTCATCTTCTGCTGGCGGCTTATCTGGTGCATCTGGTGATAAGGACCGTGTATCTGTCTGCGCGCTGCAGAAGAGAGATTATGGACAAACCTTTTAAAAGATAGATTATGGAAAGGACTCTTGTGATTCTGAAACCGGGTACCCTCCAGCGGGGTCTGGTCGGTGAAGTCATCTCCCGTTTCGAGAAGAAGGGGCTCAAACTCGTGGCAATGAAGATGAAGCAGCTTACTCCTGAAATACTGGACGAGCATTATGCCCATCTGAAAGACAGGCCGTTTTTCCCGTGGCTTAAGGCAGGCATGATGGCCGCTCCTGTGATTCTGTGCTGCTGGGAAGGTTTCGAGGCCATAAAGACTGTCCGCGAAATGGCCGGTGCCACGAATGCACGCAAGGCTGCGCCCGGCACTATCCGCGGCGATTACGGAATGAGTTCCCAGGAGAATATCGTACATACGTCTGATTCTCCTGAGAACGCCAGGATAGAACTCGACAGATTCTTTTCTGCCGAGGATTACTGCGAGTATCCTTCTCCTCTCGGACAATATCTTTACGCTCCGGACGAGAAGTGACAGGGCCGGAAACTATTCCCGGCTGAAAATCAGTACGCAGCTTATGGCCGAAACTATACCGATGATCTGAGGTACGGTAGGTATATGGGCATACAGCACGAGTGATATGATAGTCGTGATGACCGGAGCTACGGCATCGGCCAAAGGAGCGACTATCATCGCTTTTCCGTACCTGTTCGCATAGACCAAGGCGAATGCGCCTATCGCATTCAGTATCTGTACTATGAATGTCAGATAAGGGCCGTTGAACGACCAGTTTACCGGCTGTGAGAAGTCTGTCATGGCGAGAGCTACGGGAATCAGTACCACCGCCGAGATGGCCATGTATACGAAAACGCTTTCGGCATCGGGCGTGTGATTGTTCGCCAGTTTCATTACGAATGCCTGGGTTCCCCAGCATACAAACACGAGAGACGCCAGAATCAGCCACAGGTATCCGTGTGCGGAATTGTCCGTACTGTTTGAAAGAGAGAAACTTACCAGAGCCACGAAAGCGAGGGCGATACCCACGGCGCCCAGCTTGCTTACCCTTTCCTTCAGAAATACCGTAGAAAGTATCACAGTGACGATAGGGGCTACTGAAATCATCGGGAAAATCAGATATGCCGGGCCGTATTTCAGAGCTTCGAACAGTATCAGCTGCCCTGCAGCGCCGAGCAGTCCGACCCCCATGCTCAATGCAGCCGATTTCGGTTTTACGTCCAGTTTGAACCGGATGTTCGCCAGTGCCGCGAGGGCGCACGGTATCATGCTTATAGCCCATACTACGTATGTCAATGTGGCCGGATAGTCCGGCACTTCTGAAAATGCTCCCCATATACCCCATGTCACCATGGTTATGAGGGCGTAAGCCAGCCAGTTGTGTTTTCTTGCCATGTTATTGTCTGTTTATACTATATGTCTACAATGTGCAGTTTTATGCCGGCAGTCCGTATGTAGTCCTTCATGTCTTCCGGGATACCGCTGTCCGTGACTATCGTGCCTATCTTTTCGAGAGAGGCGATGTGTGCGAAACTCCTTCTTCCGAACTTGCTGGAATCGAATACGGCTATCGTTTCTTTCGCCGACGCTATCATGGTCTGGTTCAGGTTGGCTTCCTCGATATTAGGTGTGGACAGTCCGTCCTTTATGCTCGCGCTGTCGACTCCCAGAAACAGCTTGTCGCAATAAAAATTCTTCAGGTCCGAAGTGGCGAGCATCCCTACCGTGGAATTCGAAACCGACCTCATGTTCCCTCCCAGGACGATGATGTCGAATCGCTCATATCTGCTCAGTATGATGGCGATGTCCAGAGCGTTGGTGATGATGGTCAGTTTTCTGAACTTGTCCAGATTCTTGGCCACTTCCATCATGGTAGTGCCAGAATCGATTATGATGGTGTCGTTTTCTTCTATAAGTGAGGCCGCGAGCCTGCCTAAAGCCTGTTTTTCCTTTACTTTCAGAAGTTTCTTATGATGTACCGGAACATCATCGATATCCTCCGTCTGGCGCATGATGATGGCCCCTCCCTTTACCCTGACCAGCAGCTGCTGCTCTTCGAGAACCGCAAGATCCTTTCTGATAGATACTTCTGATACACAGAACGTTTCTACAAGGTCTCTGATGAATACCTTGTTCTCGTCATGCAGCCTTTTAAGGATCATGCTCCTGCGCTCATCTGTGCTGTACTTCTTTCCCATAATGTCATTTGATTTTCGAAAATTTAACTTTTGAAAGTAAAGTTATGTTTTCTGTCGCGAAAATCAAATTTAATTTTCGAAAGTGAAATTTAAATTATTGTCTTTTAAGTTTCGAAAGAAACCTATTTTCCGGTGTCAAATTTAAAAAAATAAAGTTTCCTGTCAAAAATATTTTGAAAATTAAGTTTGATATTTTATTTTTGTTACGAAAACACAGGAAACACTAATTCTATATAACGATGGGCAACATTAAAAAAAGTATTCTTTACGGTGCTTTGTCTACCGTAATCATCTCAGCATGTTCTTATTCAGGGCCGGTAAAGTCAGGTGATCTCCTGATAGAGGTCGGTGATGACATGCATGTAACCCTGGTTTCAGGCGTGGCGGACGAGCCGATCGTGGAAGCCGGCTCGGCTTTCAGCGACCTGATTATAGACGGCGCGGATCTTCAGTACGTGAAGACAGGAAGTCGTAAGTCTTCTGTAAATGACAAATTCGGAAAGGGTACATTATATACTATAGAAGGTGAAGCTGTTTCCGGAGATATCCGGATATTGAAGGAAATGCAGTTCGCCGCTTATGATGCATTTCCTTCATTTTTGGTTTCGAAAGTGACATATACCAATCTTTCCGACCGTCCCGTGCCGGTCAAAGGTTGGATATCCGAGGATTTTGATGTATTGCCCGGTGATTATGAGCCGGGCCTGTGGTCATTCCAGGGCCAGTCGACTGCGGAAAGGGCCGACTGGCTTATTCCTATCGGGGACGGCGATTTCTATCAGAAGAATTTCATGGGTATGAACAATACCGATTACGGCGGAGGCGTGCCTGTCCTGGTGCTGTGGAGAAAGGATTCGGGTATCATAACCGGGCACATAGAACCGACTCCGGAACTCGTATCCCTGCCTGTCAGCAAAGAAAAGGGAGGTGCGGCGTCTATCTCCGTGTTGAAGGAATTTGACACCCCTGTTTCTCTGGAACCGTCGGGAAAGATGGAAACATACACTACGTTTACCGGAGTTTTTACCGGTGACTGCTTCTCTCCTGTCAGGACTTATGCCGGACTGCTTGCCAAAGTGGGTGTCGTAATGCCGGAGAGCGAACCGAGAGCTTTCGAGCCTGCATGGTGCGCATGGGGTTATGCCAGAAAATTCACCATCGACGAGATAGTCGGTACCCTTCCGAAAGTAAAGGAACTCGGCTTCAAGTGGGCTACTCTCGATGACGGATATCAGATCGCCGAGGGTGACTGGGATCTTACGAAAGAGAGGTTTCCTCGCGGGGATGAAGACATGAAATACATGGTGGACAAATTCCATGAGTACGGACTGAAGGCTGAACTCTGGTGGGCTCCGCTGGCTGCCGATCCGGGTACCGAATTCCTTAAGAAGTATCCGGATGCCCTGATTCTCGACCCTGACGGCGAGCCTGAATATATCACATGGTGGGACAGCTGGTATCTTTCTCCGCTGGACACCAATGTACGCCGCGAGACTGCAAACCTGGTGAAGAAATTCCTTGTAGATTACGGTTTCGACGGGCTGAAACTCGACGGACAGCATATGAATGCCTGTGCGCCTGACTATAATCCTGCACACAGTCCCGATGATCCTGAGAAGGCTTCGAGGGAGCTTCCGGGTTTCTTCAAGCTGATTTTCGATACTGCCAGAAGCGTAAAGCCGGATGCGGTGATACAGTATTGCCCGTGCGGCGACTGCTTCTCGGTGTACAATCTTCCGTATACGAACAAGACTGTCTCTTCAGATCCTGAAAGCAGCTGGCAGATTCGCCACAAGGGCTATATCCTCCGTGCCATCGCTCCTAAGACAGCATATTACGGGGACCATATAGAGCTCTCCGACGGCCGTGACGACTGGCCTACCCAGCTGGGAATCGGGTCTGTCATCGGGACCAAGTTCACATGGCCTGAGGACAATCCTTATGTCAAGGGTCCGGAGAAGTGTCTCCTGACTCCTGAGAAGGAAGAAGTCATGAAGAACGCCATAAAGATATACAATGAAAAGATGCTGTCTCTCGGCGAATATGTGCCTGGTCTGTACGACATAGGATTCGACTATCCTGAGACTCATGCCATCGCCAAGGACGGGAACATGTATTACGCATTCTATGCCAAGGAGGCCCCTGTATCGAAAGTGGAGCTCCGTGGCCTGGAACCTGGGAAATCATACAAGCTAACAGACTATTATAACCATATCGATCTCGGCACCGTCACACCGGACGGTACGGCGGTCACTCTTGACGTGCCAGTGGAAAAAGCTCTCCTGGTAGAGGCTGTCCCTGTAGAGTAGACTAACACACTAACACCACATAATACAAAGTTTTATGAAGAAGTATTTACTGCTTTTCTTTTTGATGTCCATCCCTTTTGTCCTGGATGCACAGGTACAGGTGAAGGGAGTCGTGACAGCAAGTGACAATGGCCAGACACTGGTCGGAGTCAGCGTTATGGAGCAAGGAACGCTGAATGGCGTGGTGACGGATCTCGACGGAAACTATTCCATTGAGGTCAAGAACGCGGATGCAGTCCTTGTCTTTTCCAGTATCGGTTACAAGACGACTGAAATTACAGTCGGCACCCGGAATGTGATAGACCTGTCAATGGATGTCGACCAGCAGCTGCTGGATGAAGTCGTAGTCATGGGTTACAGCTCAAAGACCAGAGGCGAAATCACCAGTGCCGTGACCACAGTCTCTGCAGACAAACTAAAGGATGTCGTAAGTAACAATATCGGAGATATGCTTCAGGGTAAGGTCGCCGGTGTATCTGTCATAAAAAGCAGCGGCCAGCCGGGTTCGGAGCCTTCGATACGAATCAGGGGAACGTCTTCCATGAATGCCCCGCAGGAGCCTTTGTATGTGGTCGACGGTATCATCGGAGGTGCTTATGATCCTGATGACGTAGAAAGCATTACCGTCCTGAAGGATGCAGGTTCCACAGGTATGTACGGTGCACAGGCGAACGGCGGAGTCATCGTGATTACCACAAAGAGGGCAAAAACCAATGAGACTACCTTTAATTTCAAGGCCAGCATTGGTGTCGCCACTCCGGATTTCTCAAGAAACCACAAAATGGACACTCCGCAGCTGTATGCATATTACCGTGAATATTTCCGTGATCCGGAAACCCTTCTCATCGATGACCTTGCATTCAAGTCTGCCCTGCCGTCATCCATCCTGGATACGAATACTGACTGGAGGGACCTGATTTTCAGGAACGCGCTCGTCCAGAACTATCATTTCTCCGTATCGGGACGCTCGGAAAAGAATTCGTATTACGCCAGCGTTTCATACTATGACGAACAAGGTACTCTGGAGAAAACGGGTTACAGAAGGATAAACGTCCGTTCGAACAATACTTACAAGCTGACCAAATGGCTGAACCTGACCAGCAATATCAATATCAACGGACACATGGCCGATACTCCTGACGTGCTGCTGGTCTATTACAATGATGTCAATATTCCTTTCGATTCCCCTTATGATGCCGACGGCAATTTCAGACCGTTCAAGTCTTCTACAATATGGGGACAGTATGACGTCAATCCGATGATCGGTTATTACAGCGACAATCTCGTGAGCAACAACAAAGGCTTCGGCGTCGATTATGACTTTGTCCTGGACATAAGCCTGACTCCTTGGCTCTCTTTCGTTTCTCAGAACAGGGCTTCTTTAAGTTCGTATGCATCTCACTATCACAGATTCGCGGATGTGGAATACATGTATGCAGGCGACAGTCTCGAAGAGTCGCAGGAGATATCCTACGGCGGCATTTCCACGAATATGTTCAAGGCCGACCATAAATGGAAGAAGAACTCTATCAGCGGTCTCCTCGGATATGAGGCCCAGATGTCATGAACTGAAGATGTGTTCGGATCCGGGCAGGGCCTTCCTTACGGACTCGCGGTTCTCAACGTGGTTTCATCCAACAAGCAGGTGTCGGGAACCAAGCTCCAGACAGGAATGCAGTCATTCATCGCCCAGGCGAACTACAATTATGACAACCGTTATTTCCTGACAGGCTCCTTCCGTATCGACCAGTCTTCGACTTTCAATGCCGACAACAGGACTGCTTATTTTCCGAGCCTTTCCGCCGCCTGGATGATCAGCAACGAAAAGTTCTTCAATGCAGACGCGATTACAAATCTCAAGCTTAAGGCCAGCTGGGGTATCACCGGTATGAAAGATATCGGATCGTCAAAATACCTCGAAGCATTCGCTTACAGTACCCAGTACAATGGCAATACATCGGCAGTCCCGGTGCAGATGGCGAACCCTGACCTGAAATGGGAACAGACCACACAGTTCAATGCCGGAGTGGAAATCGGATTCCTCGACAGAGTGAACCTGGATTTGAACTACTACCGCAATACTACCAATAACCTTCTGGTAAACAGAGACCTTCCACCTTCAGGCGGTTTCGCTACACAGTGGCAGAATCTCGGTTCCGTACTCAATACGGGTTTTGAGGCTGCGATTAATGTCACACCTGTGGCGACGAAAGATTTCAGATGGGATGTGGATTTCTCGATTTCATACAATTACAACGAACTGTTCAATTTCGGAAAAGATGTCGAAATCATCAAATCCAACTATGAAAGCGTATCGCAGATATACCGCGACGGCGTTCCTCTCTATACATGGTATCTGAAAGACTATGCGGGAATCGATCCTCAGACGGGAAGAATGCAGTTCCGCGATGAAAACGGCGAGCTGACTTATGATTATTCTTCAGCAAGATTCGTCGAGGCCGGAACACCGCTTATCCCATGGCAGGGCGGTATTTCCACATATCTGACTTACAAGAACTTCAAGCTGAGTGCCACAGGTAGCTTCGTATGGGGTAACTGGCTGTACGGAAGAAGGCGCGCGAGCGACCTCAGTACATTCATCAGCAACTCTCTTGAACCGTCGAATGAAGACAAGATATGGCGTCAGCCTGGTGATGAGGCTACTATCGGTCTGCCTTATTATGCTCCGGCCAATATCTATCACACCGGCTCGCTTGTCAGGGGTGATTATTTCAAGCTTAGAAATGTGACCCTGTCCTATACTCTTCCAAAGAGTGTCATGAAAGACAAGAGCCTTACATTCTCACTGTCTTGCGACAATGTATTCACCGCCACTACAGTATGGGGCGCCGATCCTGAGACCGGCATGGATGCGAGCGAAGGCATTGCAGGTGAGATCCAGGGGCTGGATTACAGATATCCGAACAAGAGGACTTATATGTTCCAAGTCAATTTCACATTCTAAAATAGATAAGGTTATATGAAAAGAATTATATATCTGTTAGTTTCATTGGCCGGAGCCGTCATGCTGCATTCATGCGATCTCGATATTGCACCTGCAGACTCTCTTACAGGGGACCAGATGCGTGAATCTCCGACCGGAACCACTGACATAGTGAACGGCTGTTATGCTATTATGAAAGACTGGCCTGGCGAGAATGACTGGGGTAACAACTGGTATGGCCGTCAGTTCTATCAGATGTCCGATTTTTCTTCCGATGACGTAGTTTACGGACAGTCCACTACGGATGAACTCAATATGATTTTCCGTTTCGAGGAAAGACATCCGGGTCTGAGCAACGTGACTTCTTTCTGGTCTCAGTCTTACAGGATTATCTACTCGGCCAATGTGGCTATAGACGTTCTCAGGGCGATAGAAGCTCCGACTGCGGACGACAACTATCTTCTCGGTGAGGCTCTTTTCCTGAAGTCATTCTCAATGCATTGCCTTGCGAGATTTTTCTGCAAGCCATACAAGCCGGAAACGGCAGAATCGCAGAAAGGGCTTATTATCAGAGAAAACAGCGCTGACGGACAGAATAAGGACAGGGCTACACTGCAGTATACTTACGATTATATCGAAAGTATGCTTCTCGAAGCCGAGAGCCTCATGCTCGACAATCCTTCATCAAGGTCTTCGGACAGATCCCTGGCATCGGTAGCTGCCGTCCAGGCTTTGCTTTCCAGAGTGTATCTTTATATGCACAGATGGGATGATTGCGTGACTTATTCCACCAAGGTGATAGAAAACTCGAATTACAAACTGGAAGACGCCACTTCTTTCCCTACTTACTTTACTGAAACCTACAACAGGCAGGAAACCATCTGGTGCCTGAAAATGTTGCCGGAAGATGACAAGGAATCCGCCGCAGTGGCATCCATGATCTACAAGGCTGACGGCTGCTGGGGAGAGGAAGGATACAGCGATTCTCTTCTGGAAGATATGGGACAAGGTACATCTCTCGAAAATGATGATGCACGCTGGTCATTCGTATGCGAGGTCAATCCGAAGAACGGCCTGAATCTCTATCCTTGTTCAAAGGCTTCGAACCAGGACGGCAAGCCGACTCTGTTCTCGCCTCCGTTCCTCCGCCTTTCCGAGATGTATTTCAACCGCGCGGAGGCGCTGGCTCATGACAACGGGTCTCAGACAGACATCCTTGATGACATCAACGAAGTGAGAAGGCACCGTATGACCGCCAATGTGGAAGACCATCTGTATACGGCCCAGGATATTCCTGCCGGAGGCATTCTCGACCTCATCCTGAAAGAGAAGAGGGTAGAGTTCTCTTTCGAAGGCCACAGATTTTTCGACCTGGTGCGCAATGACAAGGATATAATCAGGGACTACTGGGGTTATCATACGAATTATACGGTCGGTACGTCTACTACTGCAAAGCCGGACCTCTCTCTTGAAGGTGTGACTACCAAGTATGATTATGACAGACTCGTATTCCCTATTCCTACCCAGGAAATCAACAATAACCCTGAGTGCAAACAGAACGCTGGATATTAATTAACGGAAAATCATCATGAAAACAATATACAAGACAGTTTCCATATTGGCCATGGTTCTCTTCGCCCTGACATCCTGTGTCCACAAGGGTGATCTGGATATAGAACCGGTGCCTGATATCGCTTTCGACTATACAAGCAAGGGCCTGACGCTGACTTTCACGTCACAGGTCGAAGGAACGACCGATATATCCTGGAATATAATAGGCCAGGACGGCGCGACCGGTACGGGCGAGACGTTTACTTACACATTCCCTAAACCTGGCAACTATTGGGTCCAGATGACGGGTACATACGGAGGCAGGGAACAGGTATTTTCAGGAAAGATACTTGTCGCCAAACCTTCTGTCGTGAAAATGGATGACGACTCGTTCACAGACTGGGACAATGTAAATTATGCGGACTTCATGCTTGTCGCTACCGCTGCCGAAGGAGGCGCGAATGTAGGTTCCGGCAAGATAGACTATGATGCCAATTATATTTATTTCTATCTCGATGTGGCTACTACGCTTCCTAAGGCTACGGCCGATCAGATGATCCTGACCATGAGCATAGATGCTGACAATGATGCAGCTACAGGTCTGGCAAACGGAAGCATGGGCGTAGAGTGGCTGCTGGAAGGTAACTTCTGGTCCGGCGGCTGGGCCAGCTGGTATGACAGCTCTTCCGGAGAAAATGTCGAAGACCCTGCAAAGGCGGAGTCTTATGTCCAGGGAACATATCTGGCGGAAAATGACAGGATGCAGCTGGAATTTGCCATGTCAAGAAAAGACTTCGACATGACAGGTTCGTCGATTACCATGTCCATGAAATTCTATAATGAAGACTGGAGTAACGCCATTATGATTTCATGCGACGGCAAGGAAGCTTTCCCGGTAGCAATGGATAAAACCGAATAAAACATATTCTTATGAAAATTAAAGGAATATCTGTTGCGTTAATTATGGTATCAGCCTTAGTCTCCTGTTCGCAAGGACAGGAGGCCGGAGGCTTTGCCGATGAACTGAAGCTGAAAGATTATCAGCCGGTTTCCGTATTCAAATTGCCTGAGCATCATCCTCATCAGGCAAAGTTCTCCTGCATCGATATTCATTCCCATCCTTACGAGAGTGATGCCGAAGCCATAAAGGCATGGGCTGAAAGGCTGGATGCCAACAATATAGAAAAAGTTGTCATCCTGACATACGCTCATGGCGATGAATTCGACCGTCTTTACGATTTGTATACCGGGATTTCAGACAAGTTCGAACTCTGGTGCGGTTTCGATCTGGACAGTTTCGGGCAGCCTGATTTCGGGCAGAAAGCGGTGGCCGAACTTGAAAGATGCTATAAGAAAGGTGCAAAAGGTGTCGGCGAGCTCGGTGACAAGGGGCTCGGAGAGTCGTATTGCCTCAGGACTCCTGACGGCACGAAAACGGCGACGGCCCATATAAACGACCCTTGCTTCGATGCCCTTCTGGAAAAATGCGGCGAACTTGGCATGCCGATAAATATCCACATAGGGGATCCGGTCTGGATGTATGAGGAATTGGATGAGCACAATGACGGGTATATGAATGCAGCCGAGTGGAAAATCGACATGTCGGTTCCCGGAATTCTCGGTCTGTATGAATTGTGCGCCACACTGGAAGAGGCCTGTGCCAAGCATCCGAATACCACATTCATAGCATGTCATTTCATAAATCTGTCCCACGATTACGAATATCTTGCAGGTGTCCTGGACAGGCATCCGAATCTGTATCTCGACAATGCCGCCCGTCATCAGGAAACAGCCGCCACTCCGCGCGCCACGAAGAAATTCTATGAGAAATATCAGGACAGGATCCTTTTCGGAACGGACAATGATCCGAGCCAGGCCATGTACGATATGCAGTGGCGTATCATGGAGACTGATGACGAACATTTTTATGGCGAGTCCTACCATTGGCCGCTTCACGGCCTCGATCTCGGCGATGATATACTGAAAAAGGTATATCACGACAATGCATTGAAATTATTATCACGTTAAACTCCCCGAGTATGAAAAGACGAGAATTCCTGAAAACGAGCGTATTGGCCGGCGCTGCGTTAGGGCTGTCGCCTACTCTTGTGTCCTGGGTCCCGTCCCATAACTGGGACAAATATGACTTCGGTTCCGGGCCGAAACCTGAAGACAGGCTTTATCAGGGGCCTTTCCCGCAATATGCTCCTGAAGATTTCTTCGGAGGCTCGGTGGTGCAGTACACTACACCGGGAAAACAGCTCGTGAACTGTTTCGGAATGGGACTGACATCCTACATAGCCGGCGATCTCGGTGCTCCGAATATCCCGGGTAAGACTCTGGAACAGGCCATAGACGAGCTGTTCAGCTTCCCGTTGGCTACGAAAGTCTATATCCGTCCCAACTGGAGGCATATCCAGAAGACTGCAGGACGTCTGGATTTCGATGACTACTGGAATATCACCATGGAAAAGGCGGCGAAGTACGGCAAGCGTGTGGGATTCCGTATCATGGTGAACAATCCTGACATTCTCGAAAACGCACTTCCTGATTTCGTGGCTGACAAAGTCCCTATGCGAAAGCTCAAAGGCGAGTGGAAGGGAGACCCGTCCATTCCGCGCTATCAGCATGAACATCTCCAGCCTGACTATGACAATCCTTATTTCCTCGGATACTTCGAGGAAATGCAGCAGATGCTGGCTGAAAAGTACAACGGCAGCGACCTCATAGAATACATGGATACCAACATGTACGGTTTCTGGGGCGAGGGCCATACGTGGCCGTACGACGGAAATCTTTTTTCCAGCAACCATCAGGCGGAAAAGACTTTCCTGAAGATATACGATATCCAGAACAGGTGCTGGGACAAGGTTCCGCTTCTGACCAATACGCAGCCGGATTTCAGCCGTGTCGGCAATTCCGCTGTCCTCGACCGGGCGGTGCGTGATCACAACTGGCTCAGGACAGATACTATCTTCATCGAGAATGAACAGATAGAGGCGTTGAGCAACCGTCCTGCCTGGTGCGCTGCGGCCGTTGAATGCGGCATGTCTAACGGAAAGGAAGAGACCATGGAGTACGACAATGCGGGGATACCTCGTAACGAAGCCATTATTTCCCACGTCAAGGATGTGGGGGCGAATTACTTCTCTCTCTGGAACTGGCATGACATAAATGCCGACAATCTTTATCGTTACTATGAGAAATTCCCTGACGGACTCAACGACCTGGCCTCATGCATAGGCTTCCGCGTCCGTCCGTCATGGATATGGCACTCCAACGACAAGGACGGCAACAGCAACCTGATATTCGGCATGGTCAACGACGGAATAGCATGCGTGCCGGGAATCCTGCGTCTGACACTGTTCACGGACGACGGTTCCGTAAACATCAGCGGGTGCCTGGATGCAGGCTATCCTATGACGCGCGGCGTGCGGCAGGCCATGATGACTCTCCCTGCCGGAGTGGACTGGAACTCCGGTGCACTGAAGCTGAAGGCGGAACTGGAGGTGAAAGGTGTGCGCTATCCTGTGCCGTTCACCATCGCCCAGAAGCTGAACCCCGACGGGTCTTTGACTATCAAGAGAAATATTAACGATTAACATACCGGCTATGGACAGACGAACTTTTCTGAAAACAGGTATGATTTCAGGTGCGGCCATAATGGCTGCACCTGCATTATCGGCTTGGGTGCCGATCCATAATTGGGACAAATACGATTTCGGTCCCGGACCTAAACCGGAGGACAGACTCTATCAGGGGCCTTTCCCTCAATATGCTCCGGAAGATTTCTTCGGAGGCTCGGTAGTGCAGTATACGACTCCCGGCAAGCAGCATGTAAACTGCTTCGGGATGGGACTGACGACTTATATTTCAGGCGACTATGGCGCACCGTCAGTGCCTGGGGAATCTTTGGAAACGACCATCGACAAACTGTTCCGTTTCCCTCTCGGAACCAAGATCCATATCCGTCCCAACTGGCGGCATATCCAGAAACATGCTGGCCGTCTGGAGTTCGATGATTACTGGAAAATTACCATGGACAAGGCGGCGGAATACGGGAAAAGGGTATGTTTCCGCATAATGCTGAATAATCCTGACACCCTTGAAAACGCCCTGCCCGATTTCGTCCTGGAAAAGGTCCCTATGCGGCGTCTGAAAGGCGAATGGAAGGGAGACCCTACCCAGCCGCGCTTCCAGCATGAACACCTCCAGCCTGAATACAACGACTATCTGATAGGGTATTTCGAGGAAATGCAGCATCTTCTCGCCGATATGTATAACGGCAGCCCTCTTATCGAATTCGTCGATACGAATATGTACGGTTTCTGGGGCGAGGGCCACACATGGCCGTATGACGGACACAATTTCCCGTCACGCAAGGCTGCGGAAGACACATTCCTGAAGATTTACGATATCCAGCAGAACGCATGGACCAAGGTTCCGCTCGTGACGAACGTGCAGCCGGACTATAGCAGGGTCTGCAATTCCGCCGTTGTCGACCGTTCCATGAGAGATCATAACTGGATACGCCGGGATACTATTTTCGTGGATAATGAAAGTATCGATGCCATGAGCAACCGTCCGCCTTGGTGTGCGGCGTTCGTGGAATGCGCCATGACCAGGGGAAGGCTTGACAATCTTGTATATGACGATGCTGGCATCCCTCAGAACGAGGCTATAATCTACCATGCCAAGGATGTAGGTGCGAACTATTATTCCCTCTGGAGTTTTCACAGTATCTGTGCCGAGAACCTTGAGGCATATTACGCAAAATTCCCTGACGCTCTTAATGACCTGGCCTCATGCATAGGCTTCCGCGTCCGTCCGTCATGGATATGGCACTCCAACGACAAGGACGGCAACAGCAACCTGATATTCGGCATGGTCAACGACGGAATAGCATGCGTGCCGGGAATCCTGCGTCTGACACTGTTCACGGACGACGGTTCCGTAAACATCAGCGGGTGCCTGGATGCAGGCTATCCTATGACACGCGGCGTGCGGCAGGCCATGATGACTCTCCCTGCCGGAGTGGACTGGAATTCCGGCGCACTGAAGCTGAAGGCGGAACTGGAGGTGAAAGGTGTGCGTTATCCTGTACCGTTCACCATCGCCCAGAAGCTGAACCCTGACGGGTCACTTACCATAAAGCAGAATATAAACGGCTGATATTAAAACTGTCATGAAGAAAATTCTGTTACTGTTAATGGGCATTGTATCTGTCTTGCCGGCATTGGCTTCGGCTTCTCCGGCGGAGACGGAAAGCCCGAAAGCGGCCATAGTGATAAGCCGTACTTCATACTTTGCCCGTCAGGGCGAGGTGAGCGGAGCTGCCAAAAGCTGGACTGCCATTGCCAGTCTGGCAGGACTCCCGTATTCTACGCTTTTTGTAGAAGATCTGGCTTCGGATAATATACTTTCCGATTATGAGGTAGTGGTGCTGTCGCAATGTACGTTTCTGACGGACAGTGAATATGCCATTATCGACGGATTCGTCGGAAAGCTCCCCGGTTCCGGCTGCAGCCTTATAGTGGATGCTCCTGTCGGACTGTTCGATGAGCAGGAGGATTACAGGGAAGATCTGACTGTGGATGCGGAACTCGGCATCTCTGTATCTTCCGACTATGTCCCGATAGACGGTTTCAGGCTTAGGGTCTCCGATAACGGGCATTTCGTTACTGCGGGATATGAAAAGGATGCCGCCGTTTCGAATTATCTGGTTTCGGAACTGCCGGTAATGTCTGTTAACGGCGGACAGGTGCTTGTGTACATGACAGACGATTCGGCAGCATATCCGTATCTTACCGTGTGTGAAAATGACGGATTCAGGCTGGCTGTGGCGGACGGCCTGTCTTCCGCGGCGTGTGTAGGAGCCAGTTTCAGGAACTACGCGCCAAAAGGTTTTTTCCCTTCGGAAGTCTATCCGATAATGCGCCGTACGCTGCAGTGGTGCGCCGTGGATGAAACAGACAAGGCTTTCCCTTCGCTGCTTGTTTCCGGAGGCGATATGACTGCCATCATCCGCGTGGACGGCGATGGCTCGCAGGTGCCTGCGTCCATGGACCTCTGCATGACTTATCTTGAAGACATTGCGGATGAAACCGGTGTCCAGGCCATAATGACTTATGTATCGTCGTGGGCTGCAAGGGGCGGATGGCATTTCTATGCAGATCATTCACGCAGGCTTCAGGAACAGGGCAGCGCCATAGGGACGCATACCATGAACCATCGTCTGTCCGAGCTCTCCACACAGGAAGACTATGCTCTCGAACTCGACGGTTCCAAGGAGGAAATCCGCGCAGGCCTGTCATCATGCGGCTATGATCCGGGTGAAATCCGTTTTCTCGTAAACCCCGGCGACGGTGCGGCGATGCACGACTACGGAAAATTTGCCGGAAAATTCGACTTTTTCCTGACTCATGGCCTCGACCAGTCATTGCCTGTGGCATACGGAGTCCTTACATGGTTTACGGACGGGAAGCCTTTCCCTGTGGCGAACGACGGCCCGTCTCCTGACTACCAGTGGTTCTACGACTCTACCTGGTCATACACTGCTTCCGAGGTCGCCGATTATGAACGTGCCGTACTCGACCATCTGTGCGGTACTGTAGGAAATGGCGTGATATTCAACGCGATGTGGCATGACTACGGTATGAGCAAGATGCTTGCGGGCGAGCCGCGCAATGTCACCGAAATCATCAGGAAAGGAACCAGGATTATCAATGACGACAATTCATGGTATTATGAAACGATGCGCAATTTCTGGAATACTCATGACATCTACTGTCCCGAACCTGCTGAACTGGCAGCCAAGATGCTTTTGCAGGCCGGAGCCGCCGTGTCCTGGTCTTCCGAAGGGGATGTCCTGACGGTCAGAATAAGTTTTCCCGAAGCTGATTTTGAAAAATATGCACCTTATGCAGGAGGTATGGCTCTTGGTCTGAACGGAGCGACCATAGCTTCGGTAGAGATGGACGGGCAGCCGTATTATGCTTTCTCTGACGACAAAATCATACTTCCTGTCCCTGATTCCCCTGAAACGGTATTTTCGATACATACGGGAAATGCCGCGGACGGTCCGCGCCTGACCTATTCGTCGAAAGTCCTGAACGGCCTGGACTATGACGGGAATGTACTTACGGCGGAATTCAACACCCGTTCCGTCGCGCGCTTCAGGTTCGATACCGAGCTTCCTTCAGTCCTCGTCGGTGCCAGTTCTTTCGATATCCCTTACGGCAGCAGTTCCGTATCCGGGCGGCTCGAAGGTTCCGGAAAAGTCAGTCTCGTGCCTGTCGGTTCCAGGATAAGGATTCAGTCTTCCACACTTCCGCTGGCTTCGGCAGAGTCCGGTGAATCCGGCCTGGCGGTGACTGTAATGTCCAACGGGTCAAGGCATAATAAAATAGTATACAATGTGGACGGTGTCAGGAAGGTCCTCGATATTCCGGCATTTGAAGGGAAGAAAACCATAACGCTAAAGTGATGACAGCCATTATGAAAAGAAATATCTTGACTATTGCGGCCACGCTTGCGTGCGTGTGCTGCTTCGCTCAGGCGGCAGGTCCTGGGAAGATGGAGGAAGTGATATTCCTTCCCGGTGACGAGGATTTCATAAATCCGGAAAGAGGCTTTGTCAGCAACATGTACAGCGATGAGAACAAACTGGACATGAATACTCTGGAAATGTTGAAGGCTAACAGGGAATCCATGGTCTGGCGGCAGTTCAACATCGATGATTTCAAGGACAGGGACCTTTCACCCAAGTTCCTTGAATCCGTACGCAGGGATTTCGACCTTATCAGAAAGGCCGGCATGAAAGTCATTCCGAGATTCGCCTACTGCAACAGTATCGGAGACGATGATGCCTCCCTGGATATGGTCCTGAGGCATATAGACCAGCTTTCCGGTATCCTGAAGGACAATGCCGACATCATCGCTACGATGAATTGCGGTTTCATAGGGGCATGGGGCGAGATGCATTCGTCCACACACGGCCTCGACAAGCCTGACAGCATGAAAATCATAATCGACGCCCTGCTGGATATCCTGCCTCCGGAAAGGACGGTGCAGGTGCGTTATCCTACCTGCAAGGCGGAAATCTTCGGAGGCCGGACCGAGCCGATCACTCTCGAAGAGGCCTTTTCGGGCAAGCCTTATGCACGCGTGGCGCATCACAATGACTGTTTCCTCGCCAGTCCTACCGATGTGGGTACCTACCGTACCGATATAGCCAGGGAAAAGGCATTCCTGAATGTCGAGACCCTCTATACACCGATGGGCGGAGAGACCTGCAATCCCCGCAAGAACTATCCGGTGACTTATGACAAGACCATCGGCGAGATGGAAATGATGCACTGGTCATATCTGAATTCGAGATATTCCCTGAAAATCATGGATCAGTGGAGAGAGGACGGATATTATGATGAAGTTTCCAAAAGGTTGGGATACAGACTGGAGCTGGTTTACGGCAGATACCAGACCGAATCTGCTCCGGGAGCTGCGTTCAATCTGACTCTTTCCCTGACCAATACAGGTTTTGCCTCGCCGTACAATCCGAGGATGGTGGAACTCGTGATCAAGGGAAAGCAGACAGGCGAGAAATACAAGGTCATTCTTCCTCAGGATCCGCGTTTCTGGTTCCCGGATACGGAAATCGAGTTTTCTTACGCCATAGGTCTTCCGGAAGATATAGCCTGCGATGAATACGAGGTGTACCTCAATCTTCCCGATCCGATGGAAAGACTGTACGACAGACCGGAATATTCCATCCGCCTGGCCAATTCCGGAGTCGTTTTCACTCCGGAAGGGTACAATGACCTGGGGATTTCCTTCAGGGTGACGGACAAGCCGGCTCCGGCTCATAATACGTTTCTGAAATTCAAGAAGATATAATGAAGAATCTTTTTTATGCTGCAGTTGTCCCGGTGTTCTGGTGCGTGTGCGTCGCTGCTGAATGCCAGGAGCTGCAGTACTATACGTCACCGGCCGGATATGAGCCGGTGCAGGTGGAGTCTCCTTCCGATGACGCCGCTGTAAGGAATATTATCCTGATGATCGGCGACGGCATGGGGCTGGAACAGATAAGCTGTGCATGGGTCGCCAACCGGGGGAAACTGAATGTGGACAATATGCCTGTCACAGGTATTTCCCGTACATACAGTGCGGACAGGCTTGTCACCGATTCGGCTGCGGGCGGCACTGCACTTTCATGCGGAAGCAAGACGGATAACGGTCATGTCGGCGTGGCGCCGGACGGTACTGAACTGGTCTCCGTCTTTACGAAGGCCCGGGCTGCCGGGAAACTGACCGGAGTAGTGACCACATGCAGGCTGAATGATGCCACTCCGGCGGCTTTCTGCTGTCACAATCCTGACCGGGATGAAGCCGAAGCCATTGTCGCCGATTACCTCGACTGCGGGGTGGATTACATTGCCGGAGGCGGACTCCGGTATTGGCAGGGCCGTGAAGACGGCCGCGACATCATAAAGGAAATGGCGGCGAAGGGATACGGGACAGCTTTGTCGTGGAGTGCCCTCGACGGGATTGATTCCCTTCCGGTGGTGGCGGTGCTTGCTGACCTGGAATTGCCGGAGGCATCCGAGAGGGGAGACCTGTACAGGGACATGGTGGCGAAAGGAATCGGAATGCTGTCGCGCGAGAGCGGTGATGCCGGTTTCGTGATGATGCTGGAAGGTTCATGCATAGATGACTGGTGCCACGCCGGGAATATCGGGAAGGCTGTGGAAGAGATGCTGGATTTCGACAGGACTCTCGGAGATGTGCTGGAATGGGCTGCCGCAGACGGGCATACTCTGGTCGTGGTGACGGCTGACCATGCTACCGGCGCCCTTACTCTGCAGGACGGGAATCTGGCGGAAGGAAGGGTAGGTGTGGCATTCGGCAACGACGGACATAACGGTATCGCTGTTCCTTACTATGTTTTCGGACCGGGTTCGTCACGTTTCGGAGGTATACTGGAAAATTCGGAACTCGGAGCCCTGATAGCCTCTTTCATAGAGTGAGGTCGTAGGGTATCAGTCATCGAGGTTCGCGATGTACAGCCTGACCCCGGCTTTCTTGACATCTGGGCGCAGTCTTGCAGGAAACTTCTTGTCGGATATGATGGCATCGATGTCTTCGAGTCTGCATATATGTGCGAAACTGCGTTTCTGGCACTTCGAGTAGTCGAATACCGCGATTACTTCCTTCGACATCGAGATCATGGTCTGGTTCAGGTTCGCTTCTTCCAGATTAGGGGTGGAAATGCCGTTGGATATCGAAAAACTGTCTACTCCGAGGAAAAGTTTGTCGCAGAAGAATGATTTGAGGCTGGCTTCCGCCGTAGGACCGACCGTAGACAGTGAGGTCTCGCGGATGTGCCCTCCGAGCAGAATCACCATGAATCTTTCATACTTAAGCAGTTCTATGGCAATATTGACCGCGTTTGTGACTATGGTGAGATTCGAGAACCGGTGCAGGTTCCTGGCGATTTCGAGCGTTGTGGTCCCGGAGTCGAGCAGTATGGTTTCCCCGTCGTTGATCAGGGATGCCGCCAGCTTGCCGATGCCTTCCTTTTCACGTACATTGTCATACTTCTTGGATGAAATGGGGATGTCATAACCCCTGTTCGTGTCGGGAATTTTCATGGCTCCTCCACGGGTCCTGATCAGAAGTCTGGCATTATGCATTATGTTGAGGTCTTTCCGGAGCGAAACTTCCGATATGCCGAATTTTTCCTGCAGTTCTCCGATGGAAACCCTGTTGTTCTGCTGGATGAGTTGGAGTATCATTGCCCTCCGTTCCTGGGTAGGTATCATTTCACACGCGCTTTTTATGAAAATAAACTTTCTGTAGATAGTTTCGAAACTTTCCGAAAGGGAATCGAAACTTGATAGTAAAGTTAATAAAAGATTAATATATAAGCAAATAAATAAATAATTTTCTGAATTAGAATTAAAATTGAAATATATTTTCGTTAGTAAACCTTTCGGAAATTTACTGATATTAAATTTGTAAACATTAAAAACCAAAACCGAACAGATATGGGAGCAGAGCAGTTTTATACGTATCGTGAGATCATGCAGCAGCCGGAAGTATGGCTCAAGGAATATGACAGCATAGTGTCTCACAGAAAGGAAATCAGTGATTTCATCGGACGTTATGTCGGTAAAGGATACGAAGTGGTTTTCACCGGTGCGGGGACATCCGCATATATCGGTGACATGCTTGTATATCTTTTCAGCGACCTCCGTTTTTCTGCATACAGGGCCGTACCTACTACGGATATCGTGACGCATGGCCACTCACTGTTCATACCTGGCAGGAAGATTCTCCTGGTATCATTCGCCCGTTCCGGAAACAGCCCTGAGAGTGTGGCGGCAGTGAACATAGCCAATACGTCCGGTGCCGAAGTCGCCCATATCTTCATTACATGCAATGCGGACGGCCATCTGGCCAGAATCGCCGGCGATAATCCTCACAACACGCTGCTTCTGCTTCTGCCTCCTGAGACCAACGACCTCAGTCTGGCCATGACGAGCAGTTTCAGTACCATGGCGATGGCGGCCATCATGGCGTTCCATGCAGATAATATCGAGGCTGAAAAAGAAGCCGTGGAGAACGTCTCTTCGAATCTTCGCAAGGCGCTGGAAAAATATGTGCCTGCTCTGGAGGCTGTAGCGCAGAAAGAGTTCCACCGGGCCGTGTTCCTCGGCTCTGCGGCGCTGAAGGGGATTGCAGAGGAAAGTCATCTGAAACTCCAGGAACTGACTGACGGTGCCGTGATGTGTACTTTCGATTCGTTCCTCGGATTCAGACACGGTCCGAAGGCGGTAGTCAAGGAAGATGCCCTTCTGGTGTATCTGCTTTCCGATGATCCGCATGTGCGCAAATATGAGATAGATCTGATCCGCCAGGTAAATTCCGTAAACAAGGTGGCGGCCCAGGTGCTCGTATCGTCCGAACCTGTCGATGTGGAAGGAGTGGACTTCGATGTCCATGTCGTACTGAATCCTGACGGTCTGGAAACGGATGGTTACGGATATGTGCCTTATGTGTTCGTGGCCCAGATGCTCGGCTTCTTCAAGTCCATTTTCTACGGACTTTCACCGGACGCTCCATCGAAGTCCGGTAATATCCACAGGGTGGTAGAGGGTGTAACTATTTATGAATGATTATATTATGGCAAAGACAGAAAGATTGCTCAACAGGATTGCTGAGCTTGAAAAGGAAACAGGCGTAAAAAGAACCGTTTTCGCGGCTTGTCCTAATTCGATGGCTGTGATAAAGGCGGCTTTCAGGGCAGCCAAAAGGAATGACGCTCCGATTTATTTTGCCGCTACGCTGAATCAGATAGACTGTGACGGCGGTTACACCGGAATGACGCAGGAAGAATTCATAAAGACATTGAAATTCGAGGCGGCAGCAGTGAATTTCAAGGGAATCTATATCGCTGCCATCGATCATGGCGGTCCATGGCTGAAGGATATCCAGTCTGTGGAGAAATGGAGTACGGAAGATGCCATGAACGGCGTCAAGAAGTCTTTCGAGGCAGCCATCGCAGCCGGATACGACCTGATTCATGTAGACCCTACGGTGGATATCAATGTTCCGAAGGGGCAGATAATAGATATCCATGTCGTGGTCAAAAGAACCGTGGAGCTGATAAGCCATGCCGAGAAATTCAGAAGGGAGTACGGTTATGCCCCTATCTCATACGAAGTGGGAACGGAAGAGGTGCATGGCGGCCTGGCCGACGAGAAGACTTTCGATACTTTCCTTACCGGTCTGAAATCCGGACTTGCGGAAGCCGGGCTGCCTGATGTATGGCCATGCTTCATCGTCGGCAAGGTGGGTACCGACCTTCATACCACTACGTTCGATCCTGAGGTCGCCAGGACTCTGACTGCCAAGGTAAGGCCTTACGGCAGCTGGATCAAGGGACATTATACTGACGACGTTTCCAACCCTGAAGAATATCCGCTCAGCGGCATGGGTGCCGCCAATGTAGGTCCTGAATTCACCATGAGCGAGTATGAAGCCCTTGCTGAACTCGAAGCGGATGAAAAGGCTCTTTACGAGTCTGGGCAGGTGGCCAAGCTGTCAAAAATGACGGATACGCTCAATTCCCTGGTGCACAAGTCCGGCCGCTGGAAAAAATGGCTGCTCGCCGATGAGAAAGGCAAGGACCTCTATGAACTGACTCCTGAACGTTTTACATGGATCGTGAAGACCTGCAGCAGGTATATCTGGCAGAATCCTGAGGCTATAGCCGCGAGGACCATGCTGTATGCGAATCTCAAGAGGGTGGGCATCGATGCAGAAGAGATAGTCCTCGGCAGGATCGAGCACGATATGGACAAGTATTTCACTGCCTTCAATCTTGTAAATCTGAATAAAGTCCTTTGATTATGTCCGATAACAGAAAATATGATGTAATCGCTCTCGGCGAGCTCAATGTGGATATCATCCTTAATTCGATAGACGGTTTCCCCGAAATCGGAAAGGAGAAATTCGCCGGAAGCATGACTGTTACTCTGGGCAGCAGTACGGCGATATTCGCCGCCAATACAGCGTGTCTGGGCGCAAGGACCGCCTTTGCCGGAATGGTCGGCGACGACAGTTTCGGCGATCTGGTGAGCAGCAGTCTTGAGGCCAGGGGCGTCGACACGGAATTCCTCATCAGAAGCGCAAAGTATGCCACCGGCGCGACAGTCGTGATGAGCTATGACGAAGATAGGGCGAACCTGACCTATCAGGGCGCGATGGACCACATGGGATTCGATGATATCGATCCGGAAATTTTCCTGCAGGGCAGGCATATCCATATTTCGTCGATTTTCATGCAGTCGGCGCTCAAAAGAGATCTTTTCAAGGTCTTCGGTGCGGCTGAGAAAAACGGAGTGACCCTGTCGATGGATACCCAGTGGGACCCTGTCGAGAAATGGGATTTCGACTACAAGGCCCTGCTTCCGCACATCAATATTTTCATGCCGAACGAGACGGAACTGAAATGTCTGACAGGAAAGGACAGCCTGGATGCGTCCGTGGAGGCCATTGTTCCGTACCTGAAGGAAGCGGCTGTCATCAAATGCGGTAGCAAAGGTTCGCTCCTGGTCCGCAAGGACGGGACCAGGGCAATGCTTCCGTCATTCCTGAATAAAAATGTCATAGACACGATAGGTGCCGGTGACAGCTTCAATTCCGGCTTCATTTACAGTTATGTCAGGGGCCTGTCTCTGGAAGAGTGCCAGAGGACAGGCAATCTGACCGGCGCCGTGAACACGACTGCCGCCGGCGGTACCGGAGCCTTTACGAGTCGTTCGGCAGTGGAGAAGACTGCGAAAAACGTTTTCGGAGCCGCACTGTAAAGCAAGAAACATTGTCACTGATTAATAAACACTGAAATGACTGGATCATTGATGAAATTATTGCCGGCTGCCGCCGTTGCAGCCATAAGCATTGTCGGATGCGGACCTGCCGCAGAGCAGGGAAAGCTGGCCGACACATTGCTGCTCAAGGATTATGAACCTGTATCCATTTTCAATGTCCCTGTGACGAAGGTGGACAAGGCCAAATACCCTGTAATAGACATGCACACCCACGACTATGTCGATACTCCTGAAGAGGTGGACGAGGTCGTGAAGATAATGGATGCCTGCGGGGTGGAGCAGGCCCACATCATGCAGTGCAACTGGATAAGCGACACTTACGATGTCGTGGCTGAAAGGTATGCCGCCTATCCGGACCGCTTCAAGTTGTGGTTCTGCCTCGACTATACTGATTTCGATTCGCCTGACTGGTCCGACCGTGCCATAGCCCAGGTGGAGAAGTATTTCGAGATGGGCGCCATCGGAATAGGGGAGATGGTGGACAAGGGTCTCGGAGATGTCTATGCTTGCCCGGTAGAGGGTAAAGGCATAAGACTGAACGACCCCAAGCTTACTCCGGTACTGAAAAGATGCGGGGAGCTCGGACTTCTGATAAATATCCACATCGCAGAGCCTATATGGATGTATAAGCCTGTGGACAAGCATAACGACGGTATGATGAACGGCGCGAACTGGCAGGTGGATACGACAGTGGAAGGCTGCATCGGTTACAATGCCCTCATGGACATGTTCGAGGAGGCGCTGTATTCATGTCCTGATACCAAAATCATAGCCTGCCATCTGCTGAACATGTCGCATGACTATCCTCGTCTGGGCGCCATCATGGACAGGCATCCGAACCTGTATCTGGATATATCTGCGAGGTTCGGCGAATCTTCGGCTACTCCGCGTGCTACCAAAGCTTTCATAGAAAAGTATCAGGACCGTATTCTCTACGGTACCGACAATACGCCGAGCCTTGACATGTACAGGTCCACTTTCCGTCTCATGGAAACTGCCGACGAGCATATCTATGACGGCTACAGTTACCACTGGGCAAACAGCGCGTGGGATCTGTCCGACGAGGCTCTGGAGAAGGTCTACAGGACCAATGCTCTGAAACTTCTTTCAGAAAGGGCTGTAAGCGTGGCTTCATCGAAGAGCACCGCTGATGCCTCAATGTGTTGGGGGGGGGGAGACTTCTAATGTAGTTTTCTCCGATGAAATAGATTTACCGGCATCACCGGTAAAATAAGATATGCCTTGCGCTCTTTCTCCCGATAAGGGAGGAAGGGTGCAAGGCTTTTTTTTTATTGACACTTAAAGTTCACACTAAAACAATCAATTATGCAAAGCTGTCTAATCAGAAAAATTGCAGTCGCCGGTCTGCTTATGCTGGCAGGGACGATCTTCGCTCAGGCGCAGACGACAGTTACGGGTACTGTGACTGATGCTGCCACGAACGAACCTCTGGTAGGAGTGAGCATCGCAGTGGAAGGTACTACGACAGGAGTAGTGTCTGACCTGGATGGCAAGTATTCCATCGAAGTCGCTGATGATGCTGTACTCGTGTTCGGGTATCTTGGCTATACTACTGTCACTGAAACCGTGGCAGGGCGGTCAGTCATCAATGTTCCGATGTCTTCGGATATCAATCTGCTCGATGCCGTGGTTCTCATGGGTTATTCGAGCACCAAGAAGACGGAGCTTTCGAGTTCCGTAGTGAGTATGGAAGGAAATGAACTCAGGGATGTCACTACTCCTGACCTCGGAAACATGCTCCAGGGAAAGGCTGCCGGCGTGCTGGTCTACAACTCATCGGGACAGCCGGGATCTTCAGCCACTATCAGGGTGCGCGGAACAGGTTCCATTACGGCCGCATCTGACCCTCTGTATGTGGTGGACGGCATTCCGGGAGGTTCTTTCAATCCGAATGACGTGGAATCCATCACGGTGCTGAAGGATGCCGGTGCTACTGCCCTTTACGGTTCCGACGCTGCCGGCGGTGTGATCGTCGTTACTACCAAGAAAGCCCAGAAAGGCCAGAGAGTCACTGCCGAGTTCAAGGCCCAGGCCGGTGTGAAGCAGGCTCTGTTCGGCCGCTTCTCTCCTATGGATTCGGAAGAACTGTATGACTATGTAGGCCATCTGTACAGCCCTACACTTATGAAGACCATGTATCCGGAATCTCTGCTGGAGCAGGACTATAACTGGATGGACGAGGCCTTCCGTCTTGGAACCACACAGGATTATTATGCTTCAGTCGCAGGCAGTGAAGGCAAGGTGACATATTTTGCCAGTCTCGACCACTACAGGGAGAAAGGTACTCTGATAAATACGAATTACAAGAGGACTACCGGAAGGGTGAACCTCGGTGCCCAGCTGGCGAAGAATCTTGACATGAACGTAAGGCTGAACTACTCCGACAGCCGCAGCCAGGAAGCGTCCAGCTACGTGACTCTGGAGGGTGCGTACAGAATGCTGCCGTGGGACAATCCTCTCGACGAGAATACGGGTCAGCCTATTCTGATAAACAGTGACACACGTTCGGACAACGGCGGCAAGTGGTATTCGCACGACAAGTACAATTTCCTACATAACGAACTCTACAATACAGCCAAGAGCGACGGCATGAACCTAACTGCCGACCTGCAGCTCAGCTGGAGGATAACCGACTGGCTTACCCTTACTTCGACAAACAGGTTCGACGGTTCGTCATCAGTCTACAAACAGGTGATAGATCCTCGTACCAACAGCCCGGCATATCCGAACGGATATATCTACAAGAATACTTCGTTCAGCCGGAGCTTCTCTACTTCGAACCTATTGAAATTCAACAAGACTTTCCGTCAGAAACATAATGTAAACGCCCTCGTCGGCTACGAATGGGGCCAGTACAGCACCGATTACACTACGGCTGAAGGCAACAGCATGCCTATCGGAATGACTTCCCTGAATTCGGCTTCGCCGCAGGGCGTGGGCGGATATCAGATACCTGGAGAAGGCTGGTCCGTGTTCGGCCAGCTGCAGTACAGCTATGACGAGAAATACATCGTGTCCGCTACACTCCGTGCAGATGCCAGTTCAGTGTTCGCACCTAACCACAGGGTCGGATATTTCCCTTCTGTATCTGCCGCATGGCTCATATCCAAGGAAGGTTTCATGCAGAACCAGGATGTCATTTCATTCCTGAAACTCCGTGCCAGCTACGGCGAGACCGGAAATGCCAGCATCGAGCCGTTCCTGTATATGGACACTTATTCTCTCAATTCACTCTATCAGGGCGTAGTTTCCGCCACTCCGACCAGGCTGGCGAATCCTAACCTGAAATGGGAGACCGCGCAGATGACCAATGTCGGCTTCGACATTTCATTCCGCAATTTCCTGGAAATTAATGTCGATCTCTACAATATCGACAATACTGACCTGCTCCTGAATGTGCCGACGGCTACGAGTTCCGGTTATTTCAGCAGGACTGAAAATGCCGGCAGCGTCAGAAACCAGGGTATAGAAATCCAGTTGAACTCCACGAACTTCAACAGGAAGAACTTCTCATGGACCACAGGCTTCAACATCGGCTTCAACAAGAATACTGTCATGGAACTCCCTGCCGGAGATATCATGCAGTCTGCCAATGACCTGCGCCAGGTTATCCGCGAAGGCGAGCCTCTTTACAGCTGGTATATGCCTAAATGGGCCGGAGTGGATCCGGAGACCGGAAGCCCTCTTTGGGAAGAGCTCGACGAAAACGGCAATGTAGTCGGTACTACGAGCGAATTCAATGCCGACAGGGATTCACAGATCGTGGGATGCGCATCGCCACTGTTCAGCGGCGGACTGGTGAACACCCTGAGATACAAGAATTTCTCCCTGTCGTTCAACTTCAACTACGTGTACGGCAACACTATCTATAACTACACCCGTATCACCATGGATTCGGACGGAGCATACAGCGACTATAACCAAATGTCCATCAACAACGGTCTCGGATGGTCGCGCTGGGAAGAGCCGGGCGACATCGCCACTCATCCGAAGCTCCAGCTGAACGGAAACAACATGTCCAACAGCGTGAGCTCGCGTTATCTCGAAGACGGCAGCTATCTCCGGCTGAAGAATGTGACTGTAAGCTATACTCTTCCGAAGAAAGCCCTCAAGAAGATGAAGATGCAGGATTTCAGGATCTTCCTTTCAGGAGACAACCTGTTTACTCTCACCAGGTTCTCAGGTACCGACCCGGAAGTGCGTCTCGAAGGTACCGAATATGAGCTTGCCGGCATGTTCTCCATGAATTACCCTGTAGGCCGGGTAGTCACTCTGGGCGTAAACTTCAAATTTTAACGAACTGTCATGAAAAATATATTGATATTCATAGCAGCGGCTTTGGCCGCAGTATCATGTTCATTGGACTATTTCCCGTCCGATGCCATGAGTTCCTCCCAGATAAAACAGGATCCGGGGAGTGCGGTGTATGCTACCGACGGCAACTATTCGATGTTCAAGGACAATCTCGACTATAACGGCACGGTGATGTCGGGAAACTCATACATGAGGCATTATTTCCTGATGACCGAGCTCAGGGGCGACAATGTCTGCCTTTCGGGACGAACCGAGGACCCTCTCTACCAGGCATTGTGCTACAATGACGACTCGAACCTCTATAACCTGACTTACATGTGGTATATCGCATATAAGATCATCTACGGGGCCAATACCATGATAGAATCGATTCCTGAAGGCGATCCGGAAAACGATCACCTTAAAGGCGAGAACTATTTCCTGAGAGCGCTGTGTCATCTGGACCTCTGTACGATGTTCGCACAGCCGTATGCCCTGGGCAGGGATAATCCGGGTGTAGTGCTCAGGAAGTCTACTGACTGCTCTGTCACCGAGCGTGCTACCGTAGGTGCAGTATATGACCAGATAGTGGCGGACCTCAAGGAAGCCATCCGTCTTATGGGCAACGGCACCAAGAGAGGAAACAACGGCTATGCAAGCAAGGAAGCCGCGCAGGGCCTCCTTACCAGGGTCTATCTCCACATGGGTATGGACCAGGAATGTATAAATCTGGTGGACGAAATGCTGGCCGGAGCTACTCCTGAGAGCAAGCTGGACCCTGACTATGCAAATCTTTTCGCCAATTCCCTGACCTCTTCAGAGGTCCTGTGGTGCATCGGATGCATCGCCAACGATGTTACCGAGCAGAGGTCGCTTCTCGGTTCGATGTATTACAGCCCCGACTCTCCGGGGTCTACCGGATGGGGAGAAATGTACTGGAGCCAGCCTATAATGGACCTGTTCGGAAGATATCCCGAGGATGTGCGTTTTTCTACCATGGCTGTGCCGTATAACTCCCAGGCCGGAAACATGATATACTGGCCAGTGCCGAGTACCGGCGAGGATTCCAATGCGGCTACTTCAGCCCCGGAATTCATCTGTTATTCGAACAATCTGGATCTGTCTCCGACAGGAAGCGAGGCTACAGGCTGGACAGCGACATATACTTATGAAGATCCGAACTCCGCCGACCCGGGCAATCCTGATGTAATCGAGGAAGAACTTCCCGTATATACCGAAAAATACAACGGCAGCGGAAAGACCGACCCGGCCGGAGAGTACACCAGGCATTATGTGATGATAGACGGGGTCAAGACTTACGCTACAGTTTCGCAGAAGTACGGAAACCGCCAGACTTACCCGACCATGTTCATGAAGAAGTTCTCAGGCAATGACGCCACATATCCTCTGCTCTGTTCTCCTATCAGAATCAGATGGGCCGAGGTCATCCTGAACAGGGCCGAAGCCAATGCCCATCTGGGCAATGACGATGCTGCCCTGAACGACGTGAATGTCATCAGGCGCAGGGCACAGCTTCCTGACAATGCCATGTTCTCGAAAGGAAACATGCACGGGTACGAGAGCGTACTGGATGTAGTTCTCGACGAGAGGCGTCTCGAACTTTGCTTCGAGGGCTTCAGGGCCACGGACCTGTTCCGTAACGGCAAGACCATGGACCGCCGCTTCGCAGGTGTCCAGCCGTGGGAAGAAGTCGCTCCAGGCGATTCGCGCTTCCCGTTCAGGATCCCGTTCGATGAAATTTCTGTAAGCGGAATACCTAATAACTGATATGTTTAACACTAAATTTTTATCGCGATGAAAAAAGTTTTGAAATTCACGGCAGCTGCCATCATGGCAGTATGTGCACTCTCCTGCACTAAAGACAACGGAGATGACAACAAGGTAAACAACGGAAAAGACGATGAACAGGAGCAGCCTGGCGGAGATGAAACTCCTGCAGCGGCCATCACTATCGACGGCACATTCTCGGACTGGGATGCAGTCGAGACTGTGGATGCCACTGCTCCTGCCGGAGTGATCCAGGACGGTATCTCGAAGGTAAGGGTATACGGTGACGACATGTATCTTTACATGTACCTCGAAATGCCTCTCGACGGTTTCACATACGACGGCGCTGACGGATATGTTCCTCTCAGCATCTGTATAGACACTGACGGCAATCCTGATACCGGAGCCACTATCGACTGGATGTGGATGCCTGCCGCTTTCGAGGCTATCCTCCAGGGCAACATAGCAGGACCGAACAGTGAGTTCGTATCCTTCAACCCAGGCGTGACAGTATGGACCGGAGAAGACGGCATGGGCTACTGGGATGACGAATCAGCTCATTCTCAGCTCGTGGCAGAGGGCTCAGGTGTCGGAGCAGGTGCAGGTGTCGCTGACGGCGATATCGTCAAGTACGAGCTTTCCATCATCAAGGAATTCATCCCTGAAATGGGCAGCACCATCAAACTCGGAGTTTACCTTTCAGACAAGTCCTGGGGTGAAACAGGACGTCTCCCTATCGGAGAACATGACAGTGAGGCTGGGTCGGACACTATAGTAGAAATGCTGACTTACAACTTCTAAAACGTAATATGTGGTTAGTGGGGTTGTCCGTGAGGTTCTGACCGAGCGGGCAACCTTTTTTGATTCAAAATCTCGATTTGCCGGTTATGCCGAGAATTTTAGCCTTTGCATTCTTTTTTTCTATCCTCCTGTCCTGCTCGCAGAGACAGGACAATGACATTGACGGTCAGAAGACCGGTCATGATGTGACTTTTACCGAGTCCGACGAGGACTTCTGCAATCCTGAAAGGGGTTATTACCAGCAGCATACGTTGTGGTTCAGGGACGGACAGCTGCCTTCCCCTCCTTCGTCCAAGGCTCTTGAGCTGGGAAGGACGCAGAACCGCACGCTTACCCTGATGCTGTTTTATCTGACTGATTTTATGGATGGTGATATAAGCGAAGAGGCCCTGGACATTGTCAGACAGAGTCTGCAGGCACACAGGGATGCCGGAGTCAAGGCTGTCCTGCGGTTTGCATACAAGGACGGTTACACCGAGGAAGACAAGCCGTGGGATGCTCCCGTGGATGTGGTGCTGCGTCATGTCGGGCAGCTGAAGCCTGTTTTCAATGAATATAAGGATGTGATTTATGTCCTGCAGGCCGGATTCGTGGGCGCGTGGGGTGAGTGGTATTATACTTCGCATTTCAATATGGACCTGGAGACGGATGCAGACTGGGAGCCTCGCCGGCAGCTGATACGCGCACTTCTGGATGCCATGCCGCAGGACCGTCAGGTAGCTCTCCGTACTCCGGGGTACAAGATGAAATTCTTCGGGACGGAGACAGCCGATTCCATTACCGCAGCGACTGCATACGGGACTTCGGACATTGCCCGCCTGGCCGGGCATAATGACTGTTTCATTTCCAGTTCGAATGACGTGGGTACGTATTCGAAGGGCGTGGAACGGGAACTTTGGCGCGCAGATACCAGATATGCCATAATGGGAGGCGAGACCTGTGCGGCAGAGGAGCATTACTGTAATTGCGACAAGGCTTTCGAGGCTCTCGGAGAATATCACTGGTCATACCTGAACAGCGGCTATCACACCGGTGTGTTCGCAGTCTGGAAACAGGGCGGGTGCTATGATGAGATAGCGCGCAGGCTCGGCTACAGGCTCGTCCTGGATTATGCGGATTTCTCAGGCAGTTTCTCTTCCGGGAAGGATTTCCATCTGGATATAGGACTCAGGAATGTCGGTTTTGCGTCTCTGATGAATCCGCGTCCCGTGGAGTTCGTCATAGTCAGGAAGTCCGATCCGGCTGAAAAATATACTGTAGGGAATGATACTGATCCGCGTACCTGGAAAGCCGGGACATCATGCACTTTGTCTGCCGATATCATTCTTCCTGCCGGCCTCGAACCGGGTGCCGAGTATCTGTTGTGCCTGAATCTTCCGGATGGCTCGGAGAATCTGAAAGACAATCCTGCATTCAGCGTGCGTTTCGCAAATGAAGGGGTATGGGACGAATCTGCAGGTTATAATATTATCGGAACTTTTACTGCTGAACCATAAATATCGAAATCATGAAAACAAGGAATATATTTGCATTTATCGTTTGTGCGGCTTTTTCTGTCGCCGCAATGTCCTGCTCTGACAATGCCGGTGACCTTACCGGTCAGACTGATACTCCTGAGAACCCTGATACCGGAACCCCTGATGTTCCGGAACCTGAGGAGACATTCGATGTGACATATGAGGAAAGCATGGAGGATTTTGCGAATCCCGAAAGAGGCTTCTACAAATACACAGAGGTCGGCTTCAGGGGCGGCTCAGTCCATAATCCTATCTCCGTGTCTTCGCTTTCCGCTTACCGGGAAACGGGGAAGACCCTGATTTATCAGTACAACTATCTTACAGACTTCATGGATGGCGATATAAGCGAAGAAGCGCTCGATGTCATCCGCCAGAACATGCAGGCTCTCAGGGATGCAGGCATGAAGGTCGTCCTGAGATTCGCCTACAAGGACGGTTATGCGGAATCGGACAAACCGTGGGATCCGCCGGTAGATATCGTGCTCCGGCACGTGGAGCAGCTTAAACCGGTTTTTGAAGAGTATTATGATGTGATTTATGTGCTTCAGGCAGGTTTTGTAGGGTCATGGGGAGAATGGTATTATACTGATCACTTCGGATTCGAGCCCAAGACTGTCGAGGATTTCAAGCCACGCCGTCAGCTGCTCGATGCGTTGCTCGATGCACTTCCTGAGGAAAGGCAGATAGCAGTGCGTTATCCTGAAGCCAAGTTCATGTGCATGGAGACGGAAATCGAGGATACCATTACTGCCCGGACGGCATTCAACGGTTCCGATCTGTCCAGAATAGCCGGGCACAACGACTGCTTCGTATCCAGCTCCAATGATGTGGGAACATACAAGAAAAGCCGTGACAAACAACTGTGGCGCGCCGAGACGAATTATGTCTCCATGGGCGGGGAGACTTGCGATGCCCCGGAACATTATTGCAACTGCGATGCTACATTCGAGAATCTGGAAGAGTTCCACTGGTCATATCTCAACAGTGACTACAACACTGCCACTCATGCCGTATGGAAAGAAGGCGGCTGTTTCGAAGAGATTTCACGCAGGCTCGGTTACAGGATCGTGCTGATAGGCGCCAATTACGGCGACAGTTTCGCCGCAGGCAAGGATTTCTCCATCGATATCAAGCTCAAGAATGCAGGATTTGCTTCCATGATCAATCCGCGCGACCTGGAGTTCATAGTGGCGTCTGCGTCCGATCCTCAGGAGAAGTACGTGATCGCCACGGATTTCGACCCGCGCGTATGGAAAGGGGGAAAGGAATACAGGTACCAGACTTCCATAACCCTGCCTTCGGAGCTTGAAGCCGGGGAAGAGTACCGTCTGTACATGAATCTTCCTGACCCGACAGAGACTTTGCATGACAATCCTCTTTTCAGTATCCGTCTTGCCAATGAAAATGTATGGGATGGGGCTACCGGCTATAACCTTCTCGGAACTTTTACCGCTGTCCGTTAGCCGTGGTGTTTGTTATCTGGTCGTTTCCCTGCTCCTGCTTTCGTGTTCGGGCAAGGAAATACCGGATTTCCATAAGGTCCCGGCTTCGGAGTGCATGACCGGCTCTCCGGAAGAATGGCCTGATGCCGGGAGGTACGCTATCAGGGAAAGGCAGTTCGGCAGATTCGCGGAAAGACTGGCGGGGATGCCGCCGGAAGATGCTGCAGCGGCGATTTCGGCGGTTTATGATGTGGCCGACAGCATTTCCGTGGAATATGATGACGTATGGACACTGGAGAATCTGTCAGGAATGTTCGCCGGCAGTTTTTTCATGTCGGATTCTCCTTTGTATGACGAAGATATCTATCTGGCCGTACTGGAGAAGGAAATTTCCTGCAGGGCTTTTTCCGGAAAAGAGAGACTGAGGGCTGAGTGGCTGCGTAATCTCTTGTCGGCCAATCGAGTCGGTTCGGAAGTCGCAGATATGGCCCTGCTCTCCGAAAACGGACAGCCCATTACCCTTCATGCCGTACTCGCGGGGAAAAGGACTCTGATTTATATTTACGGGTCTTCATGCAGCCTTTGCCGTAAACTGACATCGGAACTGAGGTCATCCGTACCTGTGCGTGATTCCGTCCGGGACGGCAGACTTCAGGTCATTTCCATTTTTGCAGGGGACGATATGGATGTGTTCGGCTCCATGTCGAGACCTCTGCGCGATATTGCGGAAAACTATATTGACGCCGATTCGTCCATAGCGTTCAGAAATGTTTTCGATGCCAGGCTGGTACCCTCGCTTTATCTCGTTTCGGACGATGGGAAGGTCGAAATTAAAGCGGCGGAAAATATTGGCATGATTGAAAAAATTCTGTAATTTTATCATTCCGGCTTTTCCGCCGGGAATTTGATTGATAAATAACATAAATTCGATGAAAAACAGGTTTTTATTGCCGGCGATAGCCGCGATGCTGTCTGCAATGGCAGTGTCTGCACAGGAGAACGACACTTTGATCGTAAAGCTCAATCCTGGAGAAAAGGTCTGGGGAGGGCGTGTGGCTGACGGTTCGAAGATGCCGTATGCCCCCGGATTCGTAGGGGATATGTTCTACAACGGAAATAACCAGATCCAGCCTCTGTTGCTGACTGACCAGGGCCGCTATGTTTGGAGCGAGGAACCTTATGTGTTCGGAATAGCCGAAGCCAGGATAATCATTGTCCCTCAGAATGAAGGGACGGATCTGGACCTTAAGACAGGTGTGGCGGGAGAGACTCTGGCAGATGCGCACAGGTATGCTTCCTCGGAATTTTTCCCTGCGACAGGAGTGATGCCTCCTGAGGAATTCCTGAAGGTCCCTCAGTACAACACTTGGATCGAACTGATGTATGACCAGAACCAGAAAGGAATCCTGGAATATGCGCATGCCATCATAGATAACGGACTGCCTGCCGGTATCCTCATGATAGATGATACGTGGCAGGAAGATTACGGCAAATGGGTCTTTCATCCGGGGCGTTTCCCTGATCCGAAAGCCATGATAGACGAGCTGCATTCTCTCGGCTTCAAGGTCATGGTCTGGGTCTGCCCGCTGGTGAGCATGGACCAGTATCTGATATGTCAGGAAATCATGAAAGACAAGGGATTCCTGCTCAAGGCACCGGAACCCGGCGCTTCATGGGATGAATGTACCGAGCCTTATCCCGTGACATGGTGGAATGGGGTTTCGGCTGTTCTCGACCTTTCGAACAAGTCCGCTGTCAGGTGGTTCAAGTCCCAGCTCGACAGGCTGATGGATGATTACGGAGTGGACGGATTCAAGTTCGATGCGGGTGACCCTATCCATTACCCGGCCGATGCTGTCAGCAAAGGCGGCGTGACTTCACAGGACCAGTGCATGCTGTATGCTGCGGTCGGTCTGGATTATCCGTACAACGAGTACCGTTCCGGATGGAAGATGGGAGGGCAGCCTCTCGTCCAGCGGCTCGGCGACAAGAATCATTCATGGGATGACCTCAGGAAACTTATTCCCGACATGATAGCGGAGAATCTTCTCGGATACCTTTATGCGTGTCCTGACATGGTGGGCGGAGGCCAGTTCGCCGCTTTCCTCGACCCTGACAGGATGGATACCGATCTGGTCGTGCGTTCCGCACAATGCCATGCCATGATGCCGATGATGCAGTTCTCCGTGGCTCCGTGGAGGGTGTTGGACAGTGCCCGTTTCGATGCCGTGAAGAAAGCCGTGGCCCTGCGTCAGGAAAAAGTGGCTCCCCTGGTCATGGAGCTTGCCAGACAGGCAGCAGAGACAGGAGAGCCGATAATACGTTCTCTGGAGTATGAATTCCCTCACTGTGGATATTCCGGTATCAGGGATCAGTTCATGCTCGGTGATTCATTCATGGTAGCTCCGATGCTTTCGCCTGGGGAGGGTACCCGCGAAGTGGTGCTTCCGAAAGGGAAATGGCGCGGAGACGACGGTAAAGTCTACAAAGGCGGGAAAACTGTCACGATAGAAGTTCCTATGGACAGAATCCCGTACTTTGAAAAACTGTAGCCTATTCTACGAAATATACATAATCTGCCTTGCGGGGCTTCGGCTGCGGAGCCTCCTGGGCAGGATAACCTATGATGCAGTTCCCTATGCCTTCATAGTCTCCTTCTATTCCCCATTTCTTGAGCAGGGCCTTGCCTTCTTCGCTGTCGAAGACTTCTTTAGCCCTGTGTATCCAGCAGCTTCCCAGTCCGACGGCATGTGCTGCATTCAGCAGATTGCCCATGACCAGTGACCCGTCGTACAGATATGTCGGCACGGATTTGTCCGCCAGAACGACAAGTACTGCCGGAGCTCCGTAGAAAGGATCACCGGAGGTCCCCATTATCCCCGCATTCAGTTTTGAAAGGTAGTCACGTGTCTCACGGTCAGTGACTGCAACGATTATCGGAGACTGGCTCCCTTTTCCGGTAGGGGCGTAGGTGCCTGCTTCTATGACCTGCTTAAGCAGATTCATGTCAGGGACAGAGTCCTGATAAGCACGGATCGACCTGCGCGTCTTCAGGTTTTCCAATGTTTCATTCCTGCTCATGGCTGTTTCGTTCTGAGGATTCGAGCATGCTGCCAGTATTCCGAGCAGCAATGCGGCTGATAAAAAGTAATGTTTCATGGCTGTATTTTTGTTTCAAATGGAAAAAATTTGCGGCTGTTTCACAAGACGGAGTTATGTTTTTTCTGACCTGTTGAAGCTTGCAGGTCAGAGTATCTGAGTGATCAGCGGGATGCTGAGAATCGAGAGAAGTGTGGAGATGAGGATTCCCTGGACCATGACGGTCTCGTCCTTGCCGTACTGGAGGCAGAACATTGCACCGTAGGTGCCTACAGGCATGGCTGCGAGCACGGTGTTGATGCCGAGAATGTCACCGCTGAAGCCAATGAGACGGGTGAAATAGTAGATGACTATCGGCAGCACCAACAGGCGGAGGATAGATATGCCCCATACCAGTTTCCCGGAAAAAATCTTTCGCAGGTCCATCTGGGCCATGGATGTACCGATTATCAGCAGGGCCGCAGGGACCGTGATGTTTCCGAGCAGGGTTATCGGCGTGGTTATCAGGTTCGGCAGTCCCTTGATGTCGAAAACCACTATCAGGGTGGACAGGTAGCAGGCTATCATGGCCGGGCTTATGAGCACTTTCCAGTCCAGTTTCAGACCTCCCGGCCCTCCCTGTATCATTTTCCGTCCGAGGGAGAAAGCCAGAAGAGTGAACGGGATGTTCAGCAGGCTCGCATAGAATATGGCATATTTGCCGAAAATCGAGGCGACTATCGGATATCCGATGAAGCCTACGTTTCCGAAAGTCAGCATGAATCCGTAGATGCCCTGCATGTCCTTGTTTTTCGTGATGATTCTGGAGAGAAGCATGGCGACAGCCACGAAAAATGCGTATGTCACGCAGCCTATGGCCAGCACCGGCAGGATCAGGCCCTTGTCCGGAGAAATGTCTCCCATGACGGAGGATACTATCAGGCAAGGGCTGCTGATATTGATTACGAACACTGACAGCTGCTGTGAGAAGCGTCCGTCTATTATCTTGAGTTTCGCCGCGCCGTATCCCACGAGAATCAGGATGAAGAGTGCGGCCATTTGTGAAATAATCGTCAACATAAATTCTTCATATTATTCAGGCATAAGGCAGTAGTCCAATGTGGCTTCGCCTGTCGCCCGTAAACGCAATTTTCAATTTTCGGGGCGCAAAGATAGCGGTTTCTGCTGAATCATGAAAATTTTTCACTTGCTGTTGAGGGGCGCTGATCATCGCAGAATACATTCGTTTTTGATGCGGAACAGGTTTTTGATATGGATCTTGATTTTGTGCTGTCCGGTATATCCAGTTTGTTTTTTAAGTATATTGCGGTTAATAATTATGGCTCATGTCCGAAATTGCAAACAAGACAATAATGACGGTAGAAGAAACATTACAGATTGCGCTCGATGCGCACAAGGGACAAAAAGACTTGGACGGGAACCCCGCTATCCTGCACCCGATTGCTGTCGGGATCATGGGTGGCAATGACGCTGAAATCAAGGCCGGTTTCTTGCACGATGTGATCGAGGACTCGGATTTGACGATTGATGATTTGCGCCGGAAAGGCGTGGCAGAAGATGTGCTTGAGGCGCTGGAACTGCTGACCCATGACAAGTCGACAGATTATTTTGAGTATGTCGGCAATATTGCCCGTTCGGGCAATATTATAGCAATTCATACTAAAATCAATGATTTGAAGCATAATCTGGAACGAGGGAGGCGGACATTTCTGCGTGCCGTGGAGCTGGAAGACAAGGAAAAGGCCGCACGACTTGAAAAAATCAACGAAAAGCACCGGAAAGCCTTGCAGATATTCGAATAAGAGCAGCGAACCCTATTGTTTTTTTATACAAATTGTCATACCTTTGCCGACCACAACAAGTTTGTCTATCGGCAGATTCAGCATCAGGCATATATGCAAATGCACTGCTGGTCCATACAGGCCCGGATGGCGGAATCGGTAGACGCGTTGGTCTCAAACACCAATGTCCGAAAGGATGTGCCGGTTCGACCCCGGCTCCGGGTACAAAGATAGCCTCATAATCGATTGATTATGAGGCTTTCTAATTTTAGCGGGGTGTACTAAAGGAGTACTATTCCGCGAAAAATCGCAAAGGAAAGTCAAAAACATTGCCGTTCCGAAAATTATTGTTATCTTTGCGATGTCATTGAAAGATGATTATAGGAAATGAAGGCAGGCATCTATCCCTAAATGGGTGCCTGCTTTTTTGAACTCTACCGAGGGGAGGTACTTATGCGAGGAGACAGTATAATTGCCCGAATGGGCAATCTTGTATGACCGTGTCCGGGTAAATTGTCTTTCCATCTTTGTCGCATGCATCATCGAACCGGAAAATTTTGCACATTCAATAAAAACGTATACTTTTGCAGTCGCATATCTTCAGGGCAGGGTGTAATTCCCGACCGGCGGTAAAGTCCGCGAACTGAAGGTGAAGACCGAAATATGCCGGAGCTGGTCCGGATATGGAGTCTGAGCCTGATGTTGAACCGTTGGAACTACGGTACCGACAGTAAAGTCTGGATGGAAGAAGATGGATTGCATTGGATCCGGCCGTAAGTGCACGCGGCCGATGCCGGTGTCCGGACACCGCAGATTCATGCGACTTGTTGACTTTATCATTATCAATGCCTTGAATTGTATGCTGAAAGTAACAGTTTAAGGTTTTTTTGTATGAAAAAGTCATTACTTCTCAGACTGCAATTCATTTTTGCAATCACATTTGCCGCAGATGCGGCAGCGGAAGCCGGGATTCCGGCAGCGAATCTCAAAGTCCCGGATGCGGAAAGCGGTGTCGCACCTGCTCCGGAACAGGTTGGAATAGCTTCACAGGCCGATTCTATTTGGATGTTCGGGGATTCTCTTACCCTTCAGGAAGTTACGGTCGTGTCTCATTTTCAGAGCAGGTACAGTTCACCACTCAGACTGAATACTGTAGACAACAGCCAGATTGCCCGGAGGGCAACGGCCAGGACTTATCCGGAACTGATCAAGTATATCCCCGGAGTCTATGCCACGGCTGAAACCGGCAGCTACGGCGACGCCAAAATCAACATAAGAGGCTTCAAGCAGGAGAACATCTCCGTACTGTTGAACGGAATCCCGATTTCCGGACTTACGTCAGGGAGCATGTTCTGGAATAACTGGATGGGGCTTACGGATGCCACGTATGCCATTCAGGTCCAGAAAGGTGTGGGCGGTTCCATGCTTTCTGACAACTCCGTGGGAGGCACCATAAACATCATAACAGCCACTACTACTACCGAAGCCAGGGTGGAGGGCGGCGCCCATCTGACCGACTATGGCACCGGAAAAGGTTTTATCTCATTGAATACCGGTGAAATAGGGAAGGGATGGAGCGTCAGTCTTCTCGGCTCTTATGTCGGAGGTGCCGGATATGTCGACAGGACGAATGTCAGTTCCTGGTCGTACATGTTGAATGTCGCCAAAAGAATAGGAGACAGGAACACTCTGGTATTCACAGCTCTCGGTTCTCCCGAACAGCATGAGCAGCGTTCGACGAAACTCAGTTTCGAAGAGGTCGGCAGATATGGCCTTAAATACAACAAGAACTGGGGCTATCGTGACGGCAAGGCCTACAATCTGAACAAGAACAATTATTTCAAACCGTATTTTACTCTCCAGCACATTTATTCCGGCGACAGACTGACAATGACCAATTCCGCTTATCTCGCCATAGGCAATGGCGGAGGACGGTGGTCAGAATCCAAAGGCCGGCCGATATCTTCCTGCCGGACATCCGACGGTCTTGTGGACTGGGATGCAGCCATAGCTGCCAATGCCGGGAGCAGATACCCCGGAGCCGGAGCTACTGCAGATGAACTCATGGCAGGCAGTGCCGTCAATATCCTGAGCCAGTATATGGCCGGACATACACAGGCCGGTGCCGTCATATCGGGAACGTACAGATTCGACGACCGGTGGAAACTCGATGCCGGAGCGCATTACCAGTATTATTCGACATGGGAGTATGAAAAGATCACGGACCTTCTCGGCGGTGAATACTGGTATGAAGACTATGAGCGAAATTCCCTCGCCGGTCTTGCCGGAAGAAATCCGGTAAAGTACAAAGGGGACTGCGTCCGTACCGATAACGGGAAGATTACGCATCATGGCACCGTATATGCCATGGGCAGCTGGTCACGTCCCCGTTGGGATGTCCGGCTCGGAGCTTCTGCATTCGCCGCTGCCACCAGGCGGTGGGACAAGTACAATTATACAGGGAACGATATCCTGAGCGATGTCGCTTCAGGTGCCGGCTTCAGTACAAAGGGCGGAGTGCTTTTCAGACCTGCCAAAGGTCATTCCCTCTATCTGAACGGCGGCATCTACAGCAGGCTGCCTTACCCGGGAACATATTTCGCATCCGGAAACAACACGATATCCCGAAACGTGAAAAACGAGAAAAACCTGCTTGCCGAACTCGGATACCGTTTCGTTTACGGCAGAGGAAGCGTAGAGGTCACTGGCTATTATGCATACTGGAAAAACAAGACACTGATGTCCGACCCGTATCAGCAGATCGATGATGTGGAAAATGTCAGATACATGATTACGGGACTCGATGCCCTGCATTGCGGGGTGGAAATCGAGGCGCAGCACCGCTTTACAAGATGGATGAAACTGCAGGCATTCGCTTCTGTCGGGCACTGGACATGGCAGAATGACGTGTCTGCCAATATCTACGATGACTATTCAGGGGCGGCCGTCGAGACGATAAACGTTTACAGCAGCGGACTCCCGGTCGGGGACGCTCCGCAGACTCAGGCAGGTGCGGTGCTTGAATTCGATTTCCTGAAAAATTTCCGGTTCACGGCAGACTGGCAGTTCAACGACAGGATGTATGCGGATTTCGACCCGGAAGGAAGGACGGATCCGCAGGACAGGTCTCCTTCTTACCGTATTCCGTCTTACCATTTGGTAAACGCCAGTCTCAGCTGGAGCGGGCATATCGGGAAAAGACTCGGACTTACTGTATTTGTGAACGGATACAACCTTCTCGATACATTGTACATCGAAAGGGGACAGGACGGGGACGGCCATGACCTGGAATCTTTCAGAGGCTTCTGGGGATTCGGCAGGAACTTCAATTTCGGCCTCAGATTCTCTGTCATGCCGAGATAGCCTGCAACCGCCGGAGAAACAGAAACCTGCCTCCGTCCGGGGTCTCATTCTACGGACGACGGATCGATCAGGTTGTTAAGTAATGCATATACCGTGAGACCGGCAACAGTCTTGATGCCGGTCTTGCGTGTAATATTCCGGCGGTGTGTTATCACTGTATGTATCGATATATTGTAGATGTCGGCTATTTCTTTGTTGATCAGGCCTTTTGCGACGCAGATGAGGATATCTTTCTCTCGTGCCGAAAGTTCCGAGCATTCCGATGCCGCATTGTCTTTCGGTACGGAAACCGCTGCCCTGAGCTTATGCACTATCTCGGCCGGACTGTCGTACAGGCTGAGGACGGCATCGTATTGGCGGCATGTCTCTTCATCCATGAAAATGCTTGGGAATGCCACTACTGCAGCGTCCGTCAGTTCCGATATCTGCTGCCGGGCCACGGCCCGCAACGAGTGTGCAAATACGGCCGGATCCACGATGACGGCATCTGCCGACATGTTTTTCATCATGACTTCCTCTCTCGGAGAAATATCCGAAACTATCCCCTCTATCTTGAATTCGCCGAGGTCATGGAAAACCCCTTCGAGACCTCTGGCCATGACGCGCGACGGCATTATCAGAAAAACTTTCATCTAAGCCTCCTTTTTGGATTCGAGCCGGTTGACCATTGGAACCAGTACATGATTCTCGATGTTGGTGTGCTTCTCCAGATCTTCCGACAGGGCGGACAGGGCATACAGGGCATCATTGGCCAGCCTCCTGTCGCATGTCGGAGGAAGATACTTCATTACGATGTTTTTCAGGTCGTTGAGTTTTTCCTCTATATTGCTGTGATTTTCTTCGAATATGGCTGCGGAGTAGTCCTGGGACGCGTTGTGCCCGGTCACTGAAATTACGTAAGGGAAAAACACTTCTTCCTCATACTCGAAATGCTTTTCCACTTCTTTCCTGTATCCGGCCAGAAAATCGAGGATGATTCTTTTTTCCTGTTCGCGGCATGTGGCGACAAGCCCGTCCATTATCTTTTCCAGTTCCATGAAACCGTCTTCGATGTAGGACGAATGCGAATTGTGCAGGTATTTCAATACGGAAAGCGGATCCGCCGATTTCAACGCTTCCTCGGTAGGCAGATATCCATGATAAGAATACATGTTGCAGATCAGCAGGAAAGCTTCGGTATCCACACCGGCTTCCGCACATATTCCAGCCACTGTCTTTTCTCCGAATCCGGCATGCATGTCCAGTCTCGAAAGCACTGTGAGCAGCCTGTAATTCATTTCGACCAGGTCGGACATCTTCATGTCGGACGAGAAAAATCTAATACCCTCTTTCATCTTCATAAATTCTTTCTGGCAATATTATGAAAATTGTTCCGATTCTCATCGGAACAATTTCAAACAACAATTAAAAGGATCTGAACATTTTTTACACTATTGTTTTATGGCTCGAAAAATTAATTTCCTGGACAAAGGTACGGACTGTTCCGATGCTCCGCAATCACCATTTGTGGGGATTTTTCAGAACAGCAATGCCAGTCTGTACACCAGAAATGCCATAATCCATGCGACGGCGATGGTGTAAACCGCTGAAAATACAGGCCATTTCCATCCCCCGGTTTCAGCCAGCATGGCGCCGAAAGTGCCGATGCACGGGAAGTAAAGCAGGACGAAAACCATAAAAGCCAGTGCGGCGGCAGGCGTTATGCTGTTGCCGAGAGCCTGTTGCAGTTTCGTCTCTCCGGAGCCGGACTCCACATCTTCATCGATGCTGTACATTACGCCCATAGAGCTGACTACCAGTTCTTTGGCTGCTATTCCGGATATTACTCCGACTCCCATTTGCCAGTCGAATCCAAGAGGCTTGAGGACAGGTTCCATCCCCTTCCCTATATAGCCGAGAAAAGAGTGTTCCTGCTGTGTCGCCCTGTCGGCATATTTGTCATGGTTCGGGAAATATCCCAGGAACCAGATGATTATCGAGCTTATCAGAATGATTCCCGTTATCTTGTGCAGGTATTGTTTGCCTTTTTCCCATGTGTGCCGCAGGATGGACTTGGAGGTAGGAATCCTGTACGGGGGCAGTTCCATTACGAACGGCAGGTCGTCGTCCTTGAAAAACCGGCTCAGGATCTTGGCCGTGAGAATGGCCATAAGTATGCCGAAGGCGTATATGCCGAGCAGGACCAGGCTGCCGAATTTCGGGAAGAATGCGCCTGCGATCAGGAGATAGACCGGAAGCCTGCCTGAACAGGACATGAAAGGAACGATAAGGGTGGTGATCAGTCTGCTTTTGGGGCTTTCGATGGTTCTGGTGGCCATTATTGCAGGGACATTGCACCCGAAGCCCATGATCATGGGTATGAAGGACTTGCCGTGCAGTCCCATCTTGTGCATGAGCCGGTCCATTATGAATGCCGCTCTGGCCATGTAGCCGGAGTCTTCGAGCAGTGAAATGAAGAAATACAGGAGGACGATGTTCGGGAGGAACACGAGTACGCTTCCTACGCCTCCGATCACACCGTCCACAATGAGATCCTTGAGTATGCCGTCAGGCATGACCCAGGCTATGAAGTCTCCGAATCTGGCTACGATCCAGTCTATCCACTGCATGGGATATTCTCCGAGAGTGAATGTCCCGAAAAATACTATGTATAGAATGATGAAGAATATCGGGAAGGCCAGCCATCTGTTCGTGACGACAGCGTCTATCCTGTCGGTGACGGACCGGTGTTTCCGGCTGACGGCGCCAGGACGGAAAGTTTCGGCGAGCGCACCCTTGACGAAGGCGTATTTCGCATCGATTATCGCGGATTCGGTCGATGTCCCCATAATGGCTTCGAACCGTTTCTGCTCATCGTATTTTATCGCTATTATCTCGTCTTTGTTCGGCAGCGTATCGATGATGCCGGACACTTCCTTGTCATTTTCCAGAAATTTTATGGCCAGATATCTCGTTGAATATTTATATCTTATGTCATCGTTTTTCTGGATGGCGAGCTTTACCCTGTCGATGGACTGTTCGAGTTCCGGACCGTGGCTGATATGGATATGTCTGGCTATCTGCGGATCCGGATTCTCGTACAGTTCGATGACTTTGTCGAAAAGTTCATGGATGCCTTCCCCGGTCTTGCTGACCGTAGGGACGAGCGGCATGCCCAGAAGATGCCCCAGAGTCTTGATATCCAGTTCATCTCCTTTGGCCTTGAGCTCATCGTACATGTTCAGGGCCATGATTACCCTCAGATTCATGTCTATAATCTGGGTCGTCAGATACAGATTCCTTTCCAGATTCGAGGAATCCACCACGTTTATTACTATGTCCGGTGTCTCTTCCACCAGATTCTTGCGGACATAGAGTTCTTCCGGACTGAATCCGGAAATGGAGTAGGTCCCCGGCAGATCCACGATTACGAATTTGTATCCGCCGTATTCGAAATTCCCCTCCTTGGCATCGACTGTCACTCCGCTGTAGTTCCCGACATGCTCATGGCTGCCTGACGCGATATTGAAAAGCGAGGTCTTGCCGCAGTTCGGGTTTCCCACGAGAGCGACCCTGATTACGTGACGGCGCTGCTCGGCAAGGTCTTTCATTCTCTGTGCCAGTGCTTCTGCATCATCGCAGCTGTCTTCCAGAACACCCGGTGCCGCCGGTGTCGCGAGGCTTTCTTTCGCTTCGGATTCGCTTATGACTTCGATCATGTCGGCCTCGTCTCTCCTCAGAGATATCTTGTATCCGATGATTTCGTATTCGATAGGGTCTCTCAGAGGCGCGTTCAGGATGACTTTCACGACATTGCCCTTGATGAATCCCAGTTCCAGTATCCTTTTGCGGAAACTGCCGTGACCGCTTACCCTGACTACTACGCCACGCTCGCCGGTCTTGAGTTCAGATAATTTCATGTTCCAGTTATTTGCGGTGCAAAGATAGTCAAAAATGGGCACCGCGCCATCATTATTAATAGGTATTCCTGCTGGCATGCAGCGGATTGCAGCCCGTTTGAATTAAGGTATAATTTTTGTAAATTTGCCGCGGCTTAATATTTTTTATCATGAAAGGATCGTCATTTCTGAAAGATACCTACAGCAGTCTTGACAACAAGTCGAAGTACGTCGTATTCAAGATACGGAAATCAAGCTGGAAATTCTGGGCTGTCATAGCAGCTGTCGTCATAGCACTCATTGTCCTTATCGTATGGCTGACCAGGCCCGAGCCTCCTCAGGAAGATATCCCTATAGTCATGACTGAAACCGTGACCACGCAGGATGTCGAGCTTTACGGCGAATATCCCGGCACTATCAGGGCGCAGCAGTTCGTCGAAGTCCGCGCCCGTGTGGAAGGCTATCTGGAAAACATGCTTTTCGAAGAAGGAACATACGTGAAGAAAAACCAGGTGCTGTTCATCATAGATCCGAGGCAGTATCAGGCACAGGCCGACAGGGCCAGGGCCATGCTGGAGCGTAACAAGGCTCTGGCGCAGAAAGCCGAGCGCGACCTGAACCGTATACGTCCGCTGTTCGAGCAGAATGCGGCCAGCCAGCTCGACCTGGATAACGCCATCGCCGCCTATGAAAGCGCGAAAGCCGAAGTGCTGATGAGCGAGGCCGACCTGAAGCAGGATGAACTTGCGCTCAGCTATACTACAGTACGTTCGCCTATAAGCGGATATATCAGTGAAAGACATGTCGATATCGGTACTCTGGTAGGTCCCGGCGGCCAGTCCCTGCTGGCCAATGTCGTCAAGAGCGATACGGTGGACGTGGAGTTCAAGATGACCGACCTCGACTACCAGATCAGCAAGGACAGGAACGTGAATATCGGACAGAAAGACTCCACGCGCAAATGGGATCCGTATGTCACTATCACCATGGCCGACAAGTCTGTATATAAATACAAAGGTCTTGTGGACTTCGCCGACCCTCAGGTGGATTCCCGTTCCGGTACGTTTTCCGTGCGTGCGGAAATGCCGAACCCTGACCATGACCTGCTGCCTGGCCAGTTTACGAACGTCACCCTTCTTCTCGATGTCAGGGAAGACGCAGTGGTCGTTCCGACCAAAGCCATCATCACTGAAAAGAGTGCGGCCTATATTTTCGTGCTCCGCAGTGACGGCATAGCGGAAAAGCGCTTCATCGAACTCGGCCCTGAAACAGGCAACAAGACTGTAGTGGAAAGGGGACTTCTCCCTGGAGAACAGATAGTCGTGGAAGGATATCACAAACTCACTCACGGACAGAAGGCCCGCACGGCAGACACTCCTGCAGCTGACTCCGGACAGGGGAAATAAACCAGACAGAAAATGAAATCAGACTTTTTTATAGACAGGCCGGTCTTCTCGACTGTCATCTCCGTTATCATCGTACTGGTGGGCTTCATAGGACTGACGCTCCTGCCCGTAGACCAGTATCCGGATATAGTTCCTCCGGTAGTCAGAGTCACCGCTTCCTATCCTGGAGCGAGTGCGCAGACAGTGGCCCAGGCCGTGGCCACACCTATCGAACAGGAACTGAACGGAACTCCGGGTATGCTTTACATGGAGTCCAAGAATACCAATTCAGGAAGTTTTACCGCGAATATCACGTTCGACATATCCAGTAATCCGGATCTGGCGGCAGTCGAAGTGCAGAACAGGGTGAAGCAGGCGGAAGCCAGGCTTCCGGTGGAAGTGGTGCAGAACGGTATATCGGTGGAGAAAGTGGCTGCAAACAAGCTGGTGACAGTCACACTTTTGACAGATGATCCCAAATTCGATGAAATATATCTGAGCAACTATGCTACGCTGAATGTCCTCGACATGCTCAGGCGAGTGCCGGGAGTGGGCCGTGTGTCCAATGTCGGCAGCCGGTACTATGCGATGCAGATCTGGGTGCAGCCCGACAAGCTGGCCAGCCTTGGACTCACCGTACAGGATCTTCAGAAAGCCCTGAAAGACCAGAACCGTGAATCTGCGGCAGGAGTGCTGGGACAGCAGCCGATCGAAAACGTGGACGTGACCATACCGATTACCGCTACCGGAAGGCTTTCTTCCGTAAGCCAGTTCGAAAATATCGTCATCAGAGCCGGACAGGACGGCTCCATCATCAGACTGAAAGATGTGGCCAGGGTGTCACTGGAGGCTCAGTCGTATAATACCGAGAGCGGAATCAACGGAGGGAATGCCGCAGTGATGGATGTGTACATGCTCCCGGGAGCGAATGCCCTCGAAGTGGCGGAAAACGTGAAGAAGGAGATGGAAGAAATTTCCAAGTCATTCCCTGAAGGTATTACATACGACATACCTTTCGACATGACCACGTATATTTCCGAATCCATCCACCATGTGTACAGGACATTGTTCGAAGCACTGCTGCTGGTGATACTTGTGGTCTTCCTCTCCCTTCAGAGCTGGAGAGCCACGCTTATTCCGGCGATTGCCGTGCCTATCTCCCTGATCGGAACTTTCGGTGTCATGCTCATATTCGGGTTCTCGCTGAACATGATGACATTGCTCGGACTTATTCTGGCTATCGGTATTGTGGTGGACGATGCCATCGTCGTAGTCGAGAATGTGGACAGGATCATGCGGGAGGAACATCTGTCTCCGTACGAAGCTACGAAGAAAGCCATGCAGGGCATAGGAGGCGCACTTATAGCCATGTCCCTCGTGCTCTGTGCGGTATTCGTGCCTGTAAGTTTCCTCTCCGGCATTACTGGCCAGCTGTTCAGACAGTTCACCATTACCATTGCCGTGTCTGTCATCATATCCACGATAGTGGCTTTGACCTTGAGCCCGGTGATGTGCTCCCTCTTTCTCAAGCAGCCTCAGCCTGACGAGAAGAAAAACTTCATATTCAGGAAGATAAATGAAGGTCTGGCTACAGGAAACAGATTCTATGAGAAAATGATCCGCGCCAGCCTGCACCACCGCAGGAGAATGGCCGCCTTTTTCGGCGTTACCATCATCGGTATCTGGGTGTTCTCCAGCCTGGTTCCGAGCAGTTTCATGCCGAAGGAAGACCAGGGCTATTTCACCGTGGAACTCGAACTCCCGGTCGGGGCTACTCTGGAAAGGACGCGCGTGATTACCGAACGTGCCATGGATTTCCTCATGAGGCAGCCGGACGTGCAGTATGTGCTGAATGTCACCGGTTCCAGCCCGCGTGTGGGAAGCAACCAGTCCAACAGCCAGCTTACCGTGATACTCAAACCGTGGAAAGAACGGAAAGAGACCGACATAAACAAGACTATGGCGACAGTGCGCGATTCGCTTTCGGTATATCCTGAAAGCAAGGTCTATCTGAGTACTCCTGCTGTAATTCCGGGCCTCGGTACCTCCGGCGGTTTTTCCATGGTGCTCGAAGCCAGGGGAGATGCCACATACGAGCAGCTGCAGCAGGCTGCCGATACGCTCATGTACTATGCGTCGCAGCGCAAGGAATTCACTGGTCTGTCGACCAATGTCACGAGGGATATCCCGCAGCTTTTCTTCGATGCCGACCGGGACAAAATCCAGATGATCGGAGTGCCGCTCGCCGACGTATTTTCCACGCTGAAAGCCTTTACCGGCTCCATATACGTGAACGACTTCAATATGTTCAACCGTGTCTACCGCGTATATATCCAGGCCGATGCTCCGTACAGGGCGCACAAGGACAACCTGAACCTCTTCTTCGTGAAAAGTTCGAACGGGACCATGGTCCCTGTCAATGCTCTCGGCAGTACGGAATATACCACAGGTCCGGGAACCATAAACAGGTTCAATATGTACTATGCCATTACAGTTAATGGCGAAGCGGCCCACGGCTACAGTTCCGGCCAAGCGATGGATCTGCTTGAGAGCCTCGCCAGAGAGCATCTTCCAGACAATATAGGCATAGAATGGAGCGGACTTTCCTATCAGGAAAAGAAGGAAGGCGGGCAGACCGGCATTGTGCTCGGCCTGGCATTGCTCTTCGTTTTCCTTTTCCTGGCTGCCCAGTACGAAAGCTGGTCCATCCCTGTAGCCGTACTCCTGTCTCTTCCTATAGCGATAGCCGGAGCTTATCTGGGAGTATGGATATTGGGATATGAAAGCAATGTGTATTTCCTGATCGGTCTGGTCATGCTCGTGGGTCTGGTAGCCAAGAATGCCATTCTTATAGTGGAATTCGCAAAAGAGGAAGTGGAGAAAGGCAAACCTCTGGAGGAGGCTGCAGTCACGGCTGCCCACCTCAGGTTCAGGCCGATAGTCATGACTTCGCTGGCATTTATCCTCGGTATGCTGCCGCTCGTCTTTGCGACAGGTCCGGGCTCCGCCAGCAGGCAGGATATCGGAACCGGCGTGTTCTTCGGTATGATAGTGGCGATTACGGCCGGCATTGTATTCGTGCCGTTCTTCTTCGTCCAGATTTATAAGCTCAGGGAAAAAATGTCGCGGAAGAAAAAGAAAGGCGGAATGATGCCGGGCGGCGGATCCGCCGCGGTCCTGGCTGCCATGATATTGGTCGGGACATCGATGGTATCGTGCTCACCTGCAAAACATTGCGCAGCGCCCGAACTGGATATGCCGGAATCTTTTGCCGGAGAGGCAGCTTCGGATACTCTGACATGGGCCGATGTGGAATGGTGGAAGATTTATCCGGACACTACTCTGCATACTCTGATTCAGGATGCTTTGGAATATAATAAAGACATGCTGATAGCTGCCGAGCGTCTGCGTGAAATGGAATACAGGTACAAGATACAGCGTTCGGAACTGTGGCCGTCCATTTCCGCGAGGGTTTACGGAGAGAATGAATATACGAATTACTCGGGGAAAGACGGAGCCGATGATCCGGCAGTCAGCGTTCTCGGACGTTTTTCATGGGAAATCGATCTCTGGGGACATCTCAGGTGGGCCAGCAGGGAGAAACTGGCAGAATATTTCGCCAGTGTGGAAGCGCAGAGGGCCCTGAAGATTTCCCTGATAGCCGAGGTGGCCGATACATATTTCGATCTTCAGGCGCTGGACAATGAACTCCTTATTGTACGCAGGACCTTGCAGACCAGGGATGAAGGCGTGCAGAAGGCCAAACTCAGGCTGGATGGCGGCCTTACATCCGACATACCGTACCAGCAGGCATTGGTGGAGAGGGCCACGACAGCCGCACTCGTCCCGGAACTGGAAAGGGAGATAGCCATGAAAGAAAGCGAACTGGCTTTTCTGACAGGTTCTTATCCGAAACATCTGGAAAGATCCCGGATTCCGCTGGAACTTTCCTACAGAAAGGAAATTCCGGTAGGTGTCCCGTCGCAGCTCCTTACGCGCAGGCCGGACCTGAGGCAGTCCGAGCAGGAACTCAGAGCTGCGGAAGCTGCTGTAGGTGTGGCCCAGGCAGAGAGATTCCCGACTTTCACCATATCATTCGACGGCGGTACGGAAACCAATACTTTGGAAAATATCATCAAGGCGCCGTATTATTCTCTGCTCGGAAATCTGGCATCGCCGATATTCGAATTCGGCAAACGCAAGGCGAATTTCAAGGCTGCCATAGCTGCATACAATCAGGCACGGTACAATTACGAGAAAGATGTCCTTCAGGCTTTCAAGGAAGTCTACGATGCCGTAGTCAGCTATAATACAGCCGTAGAGAATACAAGTCTGAAATTCGACCTCCAGGAGGCGTCCAAGCAGTATGTTTCCCTGGCCAATCTCCAGTATATCAACGGAGCGATCAGCTATATGGATGTGCTGGACGCTCAAAGAGCCTATTTCAGTTCCCAGGTCGAACTGAGCAATGCCATCATGCAGGAATACAAGGTTCTCGTCGAGCTTTACAAGGCCCTGGGAGGAGGATGGAACGAATCCGGGACTCAGAAACCTGACGGAAATAACTGAGCCCCGGATCGATTCTCCGGTTATTGACGTTCATGCAAATGCCGGTTATCGGATACCCCATTCGGACGGATTGCATTCATCTTTGACTTCTTCCGGAATTCCAGGGAAGAAATTGAAGATGTTTCCGAGTTTTTCTTCTATTTCAGACACGCTGTATGCGAAGTCCCTGAGGTTTCCTTCGGACCTTTCGCCTTCATTTGCCAGATCCTGGGGAAGCCAGAATCCGATGGCCTGCAATTCTGCTGCAGAACAGTCGCAGATGCGTTTGCCAGTATTGCCATTTCTGGTCCTCAGATAAATCTTGAACTGCGCGGCAGGCAGATCACATTCCTTGGAGATGGACGACAGGTTATCGTATGAGCAGGCATCATACACATAATATCTGTCATCTTCATAGTGGCATCCGGCCACTACATACGTGGTGTCGCTGCATGTCCACTCGTCGGACAGTTTGTTTTCCAGTTCCTGGTGGATGTCCGGGTAGAGGAATCTTTCCGGAGCTATGTTGGTCGGGTAGAAAGTCTGTATGTTCAGAAGCGTATTGTGTCCGCCCCTGTCTGCAGAGCGCAGGATGTGCCCCCGGCCGAAGAACGGACCGTTATCCAGCGGGCTCCAGTACTGATACAGGTCTGTCGCGCTGTCATTCCCGCTCCACGGCCAGTCTGCCCAGTCGGAACCGTAGATAACTGACTGCTCGGACTGGCTGAATTCAGGATCAGGTCTCCACGGATCAGGGGACGTCCTGCCATAGCCTCCTTCCTGATAGCAGCTGTGCATAGGGTAGGCTACCCATACAGGATTATGCCTTCCGGTATCATAGCATGCCGAATAGTTTCTGACACGCTTTCTGCTCCTTACTGTTTCAGCCCAATGGGTGACGTATTTGTAGTCCGGATTCTCCATCACGGTTTCCGGAAGTTCCGGCCATGGTACATTCATGTCCATGACTGTGTACTCTACAGTCTGTTCAGGAGTCTTGCCGGTCTCTGTCAGCCGGAAGTCATCTATTTTGGTGGATTTTGCACGGGACCAGATGACGAAGTTCATTTCCGACGGAGTCCCTCCCTCTATCCTGAAAACCGACGAGCACAGATTCCATGTACCGGTCCCCTTGGTGACGGTCAGTTCCAGTTCGTTTGCTGTTCCCGCGATCCCGTCGAAGCCTACATACAGCCTGACATCCGTGCCGGGGTTTACGGTATTTCCCGAAGGAGGCGTGATACCGAAAGTGAATTCCAGTGTGGTCTGGCCGTTATCCAGCGTGAGTCCGCTGATGGTCAGCGATCTGTCATCATAGCCGAAATTCATGGCATTGCTTCCGGAAGCCCCTTCATATCCCACGGAAACGTATGTGTCGCGTATGCTGATGCCCTGTCCGCTGTAGGATACATTTGCAGAGCCCGGTCCGGTGGCGTTGATGTAGCCGTCCCACTGGTCCAGATAGACTGCACTGCCGTATAATGCCTTGTCCAGGTCGTCATAATATATCAGTGTCTCCTGTATATCGGGATTGTCCGGCTCCTGGTCCTGCTGTTCCCCGCGGTGTACGGTGACGCTTCCTGTTTTTACCTTGTCATCCGGATGCCTTCTTTGGGTGGTGACAGTGATTGTCCCTGTCTGGTTTTCACCCATTCCGGTTATCCTGACTTCCGTGTCGCCTTCTTTACCGCTTTCCGGTTCGAACTTGAGTTCCGGAGTGTCGGACTCCGCTCTCCAGGATGTATTGGATGTTACTATGAATGTATTGCGGTCGGGGTCGCTTTCATCGAATTCGATATTTTCTGCCGACAGGTAAAGTTCCGCCTCCGGAAATTCTTCGTCGTCGCCGGACAGGACGCTGCATGATGAAACGGCCAGAAGCCCGATTGCCGCCAATGCATGGTACCATGAAATATGCGCTGCCATGTGTCTCATGTTAAATAGTTTGTTGATAATAGGTCCAATTATGGCGTAAATATATGAAATATCCCGGAATTTCGATATGAGAATATGGTACATGAAGATTATTCTCCGTATTTTTGCACGGTTATCCGACAGTGGATTATTTTCCGGTAAAAATGAAAATAAATACAGACAAGCCGATGAACGGGTGGCTGGCGCTCAGTCCGCTGGCTCTTTTTCTATGTATATATCTGATTTCGTCGGTAGTGGCGGCTGATTTCTATAAAGTGCCTATTGCGGCGGCATTTCTGCTGGCTTCGGCGTATGCCCTTCTTATTACGAGGGCGGGAAGCACCGAAAAGAAAATCGCCATATTTTCTGAAGGTGCAGGAAACGGGAATGTCCTTATGATGATCTGGATATTCGTTCTGGCAGGGGCATTTGCCGGAACGGCGAAGGATATGGGAGCCATAGACGCTTCAGTGAATTTCGCCTTGAGTATCCTTCCCGGAAAATTCATTTATGCCGGACTTTTTCTGGCGTCATGTTTCATATCCATGGCCATAGGGACGAGTGTCGGGACTGTTGTGGCTCTTGTGCCTATGGCTTCGGGCATAGCGGCCGAGGCCGGGATGGATGTCGCATTCGTCACTGCCATTGTCACCGGAGGTGCATTTTTCGGCGACAATCTTTCTTTCATATCCGATACGACCATTGCCGCGACACGTACACAAGGGTGTACGATGTCCGACAAATTCAGGGTAAATATCGGTATTGTCGCGCCTGCGGCATTGATAGTCACCGTAATATATGTTTTTTACGGTCTTTCGGAGAATATTGCCGTACAGGCAGGGGAGATAGACGGGGTGAAACTGATACCATATCTTCTGGTGATAGGGCTGGCGATAGCTGGTGTCAATGTGGTGACAGTACTTCTGGTCGGTATTGTGGCCAATGCCGTGATAGGATTTTCGTACGGTGCGTTCTCGTGGGTGGGCTGGCTGGCTTCCATCGGCTCCGGCATAGGGTCCATGGGCGAACTTATCATAGTGACGATGCTGGCCGGAGGGATGCTGGAGGTTATCAGGCATAATGGCGGCCTGGATTTCATCATATCCGGTCTGACCCGCCACATATCGGGGAAAAGGGGAGCGGAATTCAGTATTGCCGCACTGGTAAGCCTGGCGAACTTGTGTACGGCAAACAATACCATCGCCATCATCACCACAGGGCGCATAGCGAAAGACATTACCGGGCGTTTCGGCCTGGATCCCAGAAAAACGGCAAGCATTCTGGATACGTTTTCATGTCTGGTCCAGGGCCTTATCCCGTACGGGGCGCAGCTGCTCATGGCTTCCGGTCTTTCCGGAGTGTCGGGAATATCCATAATGGGATTCATGTTCTATCCGTTCCTCATGGGGCTTTGCGCCGTATTTTCCATATTGTTCCGCTATCCCCGGAAATACAGCTTATAATCTTCGGGAAAATAGTTATCTTTGTAAGGATACACTAAAAACGGACTTGACTCGATGGATAATATCTGCATTTATGACCATGGTACAGAGATAAGCAGGATTGTTTTCAGCCGCAGGCTCTCCGATGTGGTTTCAGCATTGGATTCAATCTCAGGAAATTCGCCACGGCTTCCGGTATATGTCATTTATGACAGGAACATAGCCGGCACTGCAGCCGCCATCGCGGATTTTGTATCCGGGCATGGCTGTCTGGAAATATGCGGGCAGTACGGCGTGGACGCTACGGAGGAAAACAAGACGCTTTCCACGGTGCAGGACATGGCAGGCTGGCTTCTGGAATGCGGCGCCGACCGCAATGCGTTCGTACTTGCCGTCGGGGGAGGAATCACCACGGACATGGCGGGTTTTGCCGCCTCCATTTATAAAAGAGGCGTACGTTTCGCATATATACCGACCACACTGCTTTCACAGGTAGATGCAGCCATAGGAGGAAAGACTGGTGTTAACTACGAGTCATACAAGAACATGCTCGGTCTTATCAGACAGCCGGAATTTACTTTTATCTGCCCTGAAGTGCTGTCTACGCTCCCTCTCAGGGATTTTCTTTCGGGAGCGGCGGAGCTTGTGAAATCATTTCTGATAGATGACGGAGGATTTTACCGCAGGTCCGTGACTTTCCTTGCCGGGCTGCACGGAGCTGCAGGCCAGGCAGACTTCCTGGAAAAGAACCGCACGGAGCTGCTCGATCTGATACATGCCGCCGCCGCGGTCAAGGCAGGCATCGTCTCCCGCGACCAGTTCGAAACAGGGGAGAGGCGCAAGCTGAACCTCGGCCATACGTTTGCTCATGCCATTGAGAAGAATGCCAGGACGGCAGGAGATGACATCACGCACGGTGAAGCTGTCTCCATGGGGATGGTCATGGCAGCCCGCCTTTCAGTCAGGGCCGGACTTGCCGACTGCAGTTTCGCGGAGGCTTTGACTGCAGATTTCCGGGCGGCGGGCCTTCCAGTAGACTGCCCGTATTCCGTTTCCTCGATGGCGGAAGCCATGTCCAAAGACAAGAAAGCCGAAAACGGACTCGTGAATTTCGTGCTTCCGGTATCTCCCGGAGATGTCAGGATATGCGCCATGACAGTTTCAGAGGCTTCGGATTTACTTATTAAGAAAGAATTATGATTTGTACTACCATACAGGACAAGACGGCCGCCCAGATAGCGGAAATCCTGCAGAAAACGGAGATGGCTGAAATAAGGCTCGACAGATGCCGGCTTTCGGACAGCGATATCGAAGCCTGTTTCGAGTCCGACGTACCGACTGTGGCCACTTGCCGTGTGTCTGAAATCATGTCTGCGGATCCGGACCTGTCGGAGGTCAAGGCTGCAAGCATCTGCGAAGCCATGTTGTGCAAGGCCATAAAGGCAGGTGCGCGATATGTGGACGTAGAGCTGGAGGCCCCGAAATATATGTCCAAAAGAGTCAGGGCATGCGCCGGCGAATACGGAAGCGTGTTCATCAAGTCTTACCATGACTTCAGCGGGACGGATTCCTTCGAGGCTCTGAAAGCCCTGGTCGAGAAATGCAGGCATACAGGTGCCGACATAGTGAAAATCGTCACTACTGCCAGGACTGAAGAGGAGGCTGCGCGGGTATTGAGGCTTTATGACGAGTTCGATCCTGCCGGCCTGATTGCCTTCGCCATGGGGGAAAAGGGGAAGGAAACCAGAATGCAATGCCTCGCCAAAGGTGCTCCATATACGTATGCGGCTCTTACTGAGAAAGATGCGGCGGCTCCGGGGCAGTGGCCGGCTGACGTCATGTCTGCGGAATTATACCGCGGACGCCGTTTCATAGATGCCGCAGTAGCCATCCCTTCATCGAAAAGTTTTGCCCAGCGGGCAATAATTGCAGCCGCCCTTGCCGACGGCGTGTCGCATTTGTCCGGATATTCACCTTGCGGTGACAATGAGGCTGCGGCAGCAGTGGCCGAAGCCCTCGGTGCCGAGGTAGTCACAGATGGGGCGAATATAACGGTCAAAGGCATTGCTGCAGCTCCTGATTGTGTGGATATCAATACGTTACATACAGGGGAGTCCGGGCTTCTGACCAGGCTTATGATTCCGCTTCTTCCTATGATTTCCCGGTCTCCCGTACGGATAACAGGAGAGAAGACTCTTTTGGACCGTCCTCTGAAAGGTGCGAAAGAAATGATGTCCGCGTTCGGGGTGAAGATCGAAAGCGGCTCCGGCGACTGCAGGATACCTCTCGCCGTGACCGGTCCTCTGCGTAGCGGTACCGCCGAAATATCGGGTAAATACGGGTCCCAGCTCATTTCCGGACTGCTGATGTCCCTTCCTCTTGCGGATAAATATTCCAGAGTGACTGTCCGTGACCCTAAGAGCATACCTTACATGTTCATAACCCTGGATGTCATGAAGAAATTCGGGGTGAAGGCGGGCAATGAAATGCTCGGAGGCAGGGATTTCCTGGAATCAGAAGGAGACTGGTCTCTCTGTAATGAAATAGTATTCAAGATCAAGGGCGGCCAGAGATACAAGGCTGCCGATTTTGCCATAGAAGGCGACTGGAGTTCTGCCGCCAATTTCCTGGTGGCAGGGGCCATCTTCGGGAAAGTGGAGATCAGCGGCCTGGATACCAAATCGCTGCAGGCGGATCTGTCGATTATGGACATACTTATGGAGGCCGGGGCGAGTCTTTCCCAGACCGGAGATCATCTCGGGACGGTGACGGTGCAGAGGGCACCGTTGACGGCATTCGATGTGGACGCATCGAACTGTCCGGATCTTTTCCCCATAATTTCGGTATTGGCGGCCTTCTGTCAGGGTACGAGCCGTATCTCCGGAGTAGACAGGCTTGCGCATAAGGAAAGCGACAGAGGCCGTGCCATATCAGATATGTTGTCCGATATGGGGGTATCCGCCGTAATAGAAGGTGATACACTCGTCATCGAAGGCCATTCGCTGTCATCACGCCTGCTCAACGGCAATCTCCTGAAAGGCGGGCAGTACTCGTCCAGCCATGACCACAGGATGGTAATGGCGCTGACGGTAGCCGGCCTGGGTGCGGACAGCCCAGTCATAATAGATGATACGGCGTGTGTGGCCAAATCATTCCCTTCTTTTTTTGAATTGTTCGCAAAACTGTGAAAATATGAATACTTTCGGTCATGGATTCAGGGTCTCGGTGTTCGGAGAGTCCCACGGGCATTCCATAGGAGCCGTCATCGACGGCGTGCCGGCAGGCATTCCCCTGTCAGGCCAGGATTTTACTGAAGATATACTGAGACGCAAGAGCGGAGCCAAAGGGACTACTCCGAGGATAGAAGACGACAAGCCGGAAATCCTCAGCGGAGTATTCGGCGGCAAGACGACCGGGGCGCCGCTGACGGTAATCTTCAGGAATAACAATACGAAATCTTCTGATTATGAAATTTTCAAGGAGATGCCGCGTCCGGGGCATGCCGATTTCGCTGCAGGTGTCAAGTGGAACAATTTCAATGACCCACGCGGAGGAGGCCATTTTTCCGGGAGGCTTACACTGCCGGTAGTGGCGGCAGGTGTAGTCGCGAAAAAAGTCATAGGCGACGTGTGTGTCAATGCCCGTCTGTTGGAAGTCGGAGGGGTCCCCGGCGACGGTGACAGGTGGCAGGAAGTGCTCGACAGGGCCATCAGGGAAGGAGACTCCCTCGGCGGCATAGTGGAATGCTCCATAGAAGGCGTTCCTGCAGGTACCGGCGAGCCGTTTTTCGATTCGCTCGAATCAGTGATATCGCATGCGGTCTTTTCCATACCGGGAGTCAGGGGCGTGGAATTCGGAGACGGATTCCATGCGGCCAGAATGAAAGGCTCGGAGCATAACGATCCGATAATATCCGATTCGGGCCAGTGCGGAAAGAACGGTGCCGGCGGCGTGAACGGCGGACTCGCCAACGGGAATCCGATAATATTCCGGGTGGCGTTCAAGCCGACGTCCAGCATCCGCAAACCGCAGTCTACGTATGATTTTACTACCGGAAGAATGGGGACGCTTGAGATCCCAGGCAGGCATGACGTATGTTTTGCGCTAAGGACGCCTGTCATCGTGGAGGCCATGGCGGCAATGGCTGTCGCGGATCTGATGTTGAGATAATTGCATATAAGGAAATCCATAATCATGAAAGACAGCAAGGTATTCAGCGAAGAACTGGTGGACAGGGTCGTGGGGGAACTGCAGATAGCGGACCTGTGCAATGCGACTATAGGTGAGGTATTGCTGGTGGCATCACGGCTCGAAGCCCTGACTGGAATCCCCTTCATCCGCATGGACCAGGGGTCTCCGGGACTGGAGGCCAACCGCATAGGCGTGGAAGCGGAAAAGGCTGCCCTGGACAGGGGCGTAGGATCCCAGTATCCCGCCGCGGCAGGAGTCCCCGAACTTAAGGAACAGGCATCGAGGTTCGTCAAGGCATTTCTGGATATAGATATCAGGCCGATGTCCTGCGTCCCGACTACGGGCGGAGTGGCAGCCTCTTTCAGTTCGTTCATAGCATGTACCCAGAGAATCCCGGGCAAGGACAAGGTCCTGTTCATCGATCCTGGTTTTCCTATCCAGAAATCCCAGTTGAAGATACTCGGCGTGGAATGCAGGAGTTTCGACATCCATGATTTCCGCGGTCCGGCACTCCGCGACAAACTGGAAAGCTGTCTGGGCGGCGGAGACATAGCTGCCATCGTCTATTCGAATCCGAACAATCCTGCATGGATATGCCTCGAAGAATCGGAACTGGCAGTAATAGGAGAACTTGCGGCAAAACATGACGTGGTGGTAATGGAAGACCTGGCATATTTCTGCATGGATTTCAGGCATCCTTACGGCAGGCCGTTCGCGCCTCCTTATGCACCTACAGTGGCCAGGTACACGGATAATTACATCCTCATGCTGTCTTCTTCGAAGATATTCAGCTATGCGGGGCAGCGTATGGCCCTCGCATGCATATCCGACAGCCTTTTCGACAGGTATTATCCTGCATTGGCCGGAAGATACGGAGATTCCGGCATATTCGGACAGACATTCATCGCCTCGATACTTTATATGATAACGAGCGGATGCACGGCATCCACTCAATACGCTTACGCCGAAATGCTCAAGGCGTCCTGCGACGGGCTTCTGGATTTCAATGCGGATACGGAAGAGTACGCCAGAAGGGCACATAGAATGAAAGGGATATTCCTTTCCAACGGCTTCCATATAGTTTATGACAGAGATGTGACATTGCCGGTAGGCGACGGATTTTTCTTTACATTGGGATACGGGAACATGTCCGGCGGAGAGCTGCTGAAAGAACTGCTTTATTATGGCGTCAGCTGCATAAACCTGGCCACGACCGGCAGTCTGCAGCAGGGAGTCCGCGCATGTACGTCCAGGATGACGGAGAATCTGTATCCGGTGTTGGAAGAAAGGATGAAGGCCTTTGCCAAGGATCATCCTCTCGATGACAGCGAACAATAACCATAAAAGACATTAAAACCGATGATCTGGAACAAAAGCAAAGAATGCATGAGCAGGGATGAGATGATGGACCTGCAGGGAAAACGGCTCCACAAGCTCGTGGAACTGGTATATCATCATGTCCCGTTTTACAGGGACAAGCTTCAGGCCATGGATATTACGCCTGAAGATATCCGTACCATAGAAGACATAGCCAAGCTTCCTTTTACGACCAAGCAGGATCTCAGGGATAACTATCCTCTCGGACTTCAGGCTGCGGCGCAGTCGGAGATAGTAAGGATCCATGCCTCGTCGGGAACCACCGGAAATCCTACCATCGTAGGCTATACCGCCAGGGATATTGAAATCTGGAAAGAGGTGGCTGCCAGATGCCTTACCGCATACGGGGTCACGAGAAACGATATTTTTTCAGTAGGTTACGGATACGGACTTTTCACCGGAGGGCTCGGCGTACATAACGGTGTCGAATATGTCGGGGCTTCCGTAGTGCCCACTTCCACGGGCAATACCGAGAAGCATCTGCGTCTTTTGCGTGACCTGAAGATTACGGGTATCGCCTGTACTCCTTCATACGCCCTGTATCTGGCGGAGGCTATGGATAAGGCCGGGATTACAAAGGATGACATTCATCTGAGAATCGGAGCGTTCGGGGCTGAACCATGGACCGAGAACATGAGAAAGGAGATAGAGGAGCGTCTCGGACTCCAGGCTTACAATATCTACGGGTTGAGCGAAATAATGGGACCTGGCGTATCCTATGAGTGCGAATGCAAGGACGGCTCCCACATCTGCGAAGACCATTTTTATCCGGAAATCATAAATCCTGATACCCTGGAACCGCTCGGACGCGGGCAGACAGGGGAACTGGTCTTTACGACATTGACCAAAACGGGAATGCCTCTGCTCAGATACCGTACCAAGGATCTGACATCACTGATGGAAGGAGACTGCCCGTGCGGCAGGACAAGCGTGCGAATGACCAGAATCATCGGCAGGAGCGATGACATGCTGATAATAAGAGGTATAAACGTATTTCCTTCGCAGGTCGAAAGTGTCATTCTGGATATGCCGGAATTCGAACCGCGCTATATGCTTGTCGTAGACAGGGTCAACAATCTTGATACGCTTCAGGTGCAGGTGGAAGTGCGCAAAGACTATTTCAGCGATGAAATCGGAGCCATGCTGCAGTTGAAGAAAAAACTTGCCGACAGGCTGAAAAGCATATTGTCGATAAGTGCCGATGTCAGACTCATGGAGCCGAATTCCATACCGCGCTCCGAGGGCAAGAGCGTGCGCATAGTGGACAAACGCCAGCTTCTTTAATCACAATCAAATTATGACGCTATGATAATCAAACAAATTTCCATATTCCTCGAAAACAGGAAAGGCAGGATAAACGAAGTGACGAAAGTACTTGCCGACAACGGAATAAACATGGAGGCATTCTGCATCGCGGAAACTTCCGATTTCGGACTTATGAGACTGATAGTCCCTGATGTGGACAGGACGGTATCTGTCCTGAGGGAAGCCGGATTCGCAGTCATACTTACCGATGTGGTAAGCCTGACATGCCGTAATGTGGCAGGTTCACTTGCTTCCGTGCTGGAGATTCTGGCCGAGCGCGGGATTTTCATCGAGTATATGTACGCATTCTCCAGACGCGAGACTGCCGATGTCATTATCAAGCCGGACAACCTGGACGACTGCGAAAAAGTCATTGTGGAACTCGGTCTTGATAATCAGGGAGTCTGAGCCTGTATTTCAGACTGCCCTCATTCATGTACCATAAAGAGCCCGATGTCTGGTCCGGCTTTGCTTTCCGGCTCCAGTCATCGGGATTTATTGCGAAAAGGACAGGCTTCCTGAACCCGTCTTCCCTGAATCCGAGCCGGCGGTAGACGTTTCCGTCCGACCATTCGAGGTCTGCGTAGCTCATGATATCGTCCGGATGTATTTCTTCCACGAAACGGGCCAGTATTTTCCCCATGCCGCCGACTACTCTGATGCCGTTGGAAGATGCATATCTGACCCATTCGTAAGATCTGATTTCCCTGTCATCCTTTATCCATCTGCGCGCGTTGGAAAAAGTCGCGACCGCTGCGGGAGCCGATGCGTTTTTTTCGAAAAGGCCGAAGCAATACCGGCAGGCGGCGGCCCCGTAATTGTGGTTCACGTCCAGGAATGTGTTTGCTGCATTGCGGTCGATTCTGCGCACTTCGCAATTTCTCGCGAATATGCTGCGGAAATGTCCCGTATGGGACAACAGTCTATACCTGAAGAGATCCGGCCTGCTTTTCCAGAGATCTTCCGCCACTGTTACAGTCCTGATATCGTCTCCGTCTGACTTCAGCGCATTCTTGACGGCTGTTCTTGTCCTGGATGCCTCTTCCGCTTCTTCCGGAGACCCTGATGTGATTTCCGCAGGCACGATATACAGACATTTGTGGGAATCCCCGGATCTGAACCTGACTTCCAGCACGGTCATGCCGCCAGCCGAGACGTTTTCGCAGTCGGAGCCGCTGCGTATGACAAAGTCTTTCAGTTCGTCGGGAAATGTATTCTTCATAAGGTGCAATGATAATAAACTTTTTTCTTTTTCGACAAGATTTCCGTATTTTGCCGATAAAATCGGCAATGGCAATGGCGGAAAAGGAAAAACATACGGAAACGTTCCTGCCTCCGATGGCAGACAGCGGTATCCATGCCGGATTTCCCTCTCCGGCACAGGATTATATGAACCCGTGCATAGACTTGAACAAGGAACTGGTAAGGCATCCGGCCGCTACTTTTTACGGCAGGGTGGTCGGCGATTCGATGATCGATGCGGGAGTGGAAGAAGGGGATATCCTGGTAATAGACAGGGCAATAGATGCTTCTGACGGTGATATGGCAGTATGCTTTGTCGACGGGGAATTCACACTGAAATATATTTCGGAATCGGACCCGGACACCGGAGCGGGAGGCGGGCTGTGGCTTGTGCCTGCAAACCGCGCGGACAGCAGATACAGACCGATCAAAATCCAGGATATGTCGGATTTTTCAGTCTGGGGAGTGGTAACTTACGTAATAAAGAAAGTGCATTGACCGGCAGGCCGGTCCGGATATCATGTATGCTCTTGTAGACTGCAACAATTTTTTCGTTTCCTGCGAGCGCGTTTTCAGACCAGGGCTCGAAGGAAAGGCTGTCGTCGTTCTTTCGAACAATGACGGCTGTGTCGTGGCCAGAAGCAACGAGAGCAAGGCAATGGGCATAAAGATGGGGACACCGTATTATCAGATAAGCCGCCTGGCCGAGCGCGGATGTCTGGAGGTGTGCTCATCCAATTATACTCTGTACGGGGACATGTCCGCCAGAGTGATGTCTATCCTGGCCGGAACGGTACCTAAAATCGAGATTTATTCCATAGACGAGGCTTTTCTGCTGCTGGACGGAATCAGTGAACGGCAGGTGGTGCCGCTGTGTTCAGGCCTTGTCGCCAAAATCCGCAAATGGACCGGAATACCTGTCAGTATCGGCATAGCTCCGACCAAGACCCTGGCCAAGATTGCAAGCCATTTCGCCAAGAAATACCGCGGGTATCACGGCGTATGCATGATAGATAATGATGAAAAAAGACGTAAGGCTCTGTCGCTTACTCCCATAGACGAAGTATGGGGCGTGGGCAGAAAACTGGCTCCGAAACTGCGTGAAGCCGGTGTCTTCACAGCATTGGACTATACTGAACGGCCGGAAAGCTGGATAAGGGACAATTATATGCTGCACGGGCTCAGGACATGGATGGAATTGAGGGGGACAGTCTGCGTCGAGGCGGAGACCGAAGCTTCGAGGAAGTCTATATGTACTTCGAGGTCTTTCGCCGAAATGCTTGAAAGTGAAGAGGATTTATCCATGAAAGTCGCGGATTTCGCCGCCCGGTGCGCCAGAAAACTGAGAGAGGAGGGCACGGCTGCACTTGAAGTGACGACGTTTCTTTATACCAACAGGTTCAGGACGGATCTGGAACAGTATTTCCCGTCTGCTACCGTCAGGCTCCAGACTGCCGCGAGCAATTCACAGGAAATAGTCTCGGCGGCACTCCGTGCCCTGCATACCATATTCAGACCGGGATACAGGTATAAGAAAGCCGGAGTGACGGTAGGCAATATCGTCCCGGCAGATGCGGTACAGGCCTCGTTGTTCGGATTCGATCCGGATCTCAGGTCCAGGAACGACCGCATTTCACGAATCATGGATCAGGTGAACGGCAAAGGTGATTCTTCTCTTCTGCGGCTTGCGTCCCAGAAACCGGGGCATTATGCTTCCGACATCAGGCGGGAGCACTGTTCGGGCCGCTATTCGACCTGTTTCGATGAACTTATCGAAGTCAGGTGAGCGATGGACGCATGCATTGCTGTCATGAATAAAATTCAGGAAAAAACGCCGGAGTGACGAAAAATAATATAAATTTGCAAAGATAGGTCTGAAACTATTTATACTAAACAATCATACTATGCTGAAAGTCGATTTGGGAGGATGCAGCTCCTTTGTAAAAGATGCAGATTATCAGAAATATGTAGATAAGTCTCTTGCCGCTTTCGATATCCTCGAAAGCGAGACCGGGGCGGGAAACGATTTTCTGGGATGGAAACATTTGCCGACCAATACTCCTGAGTCATTGATCGCTGATTGCGAAGCTATCAGGGATTCATGGAAGTCAAAAGGGGTGAACCTGGTGATAGTCATCGGTATCGGCGGTTCATATTTAGGTGCCAAATGCGCAATAGAGGCACTTTCCCACTCATTTGCGAAGCAGCTTGCAGCTTCCAGGGACTCCATGGAAATAGTATTCGCCGGCCAGAATCTTTCTGAAGAGTATATAAGCGAACTGATGGACCTGGCGAAGGAACGCAATATCGCGGCAGTGGTCATTTCAAAATCGGGGACTACTACCGAACCTGCCGTTGCTTTCAGACAGATAAAGAATTACATCGAAGAGACATACGGGAAAGCGGAGGCTGCCGAGAGAATCGTGGCGGTGACCGATGCCAGAAAAGGCGCCTTGAAGTCGCTTTCCACCCAGGAAGGATACAAGACTTTCGTCATCGAGGATAATGTGGGAGGCCGTTTTTCAGTTCTCACGCCGGTAGGTATCCTGCCTATAGTTCTGGCCGGATTCGATATAAGGATGATGCTCAAGGGTGCAGCCGAGATGGAAGAGACTTCCGCAAAACGTTCTGCCGACAACCCTGCCATCCAGTATGCCGCCATGAGGAATCTTCTCTATGACCAGGGTAAGAAAATCGAGATACTTGTTTCATATAATCCAAAACTCCAGTATCTCGGAGAATGGTGGAAACAGCTGTACGGCGAGTCTGAAGGAAAGGATGGAAAGGGCATATTCCCGGCTTCCGTCAATTTCACTACTGACCTGCATTCCATGGGCCAGTATATCCAGGACGGGGAACGCATCCTTATGGAAACAGTAGTGTCCGTGGAGAGCAGCAACCGTTCTATGGCCATAGTAAACGATCCTCAGAATCTGGACGGACTTAATTTCCTTTCAGGCAAGCAGGTCGAACATTGCAACGCGATGGCGGAACTCGGTACCAAGCTCGCACATATAGACGGCGGAGTCCCTCAGATGTCCGTGACTGTCGAGAGAATCAACGAATATAATCTCGGTGCGCTCTTCTATTTCTTCGAGAAAGCCTGCGGTATCAGCGCCTATATCCTGGGTGTGAATCCGTTCAACCAGCCAGGCGTGGAGGCTTACAAGAAGAACATGTTCGCCCTGCTCGGCAAGCCTGGTTACGAGGCTCAGGCAGAGGAGCTCAGAAAGAGACTGTAAAACAGACAGCCGGAACCGATGCAGACGGAAAGAGTACTATCCGCTTTCGACATCTGCCTTATTATCGGAATAGGGGTTACCAATATCCTCTATTCCGTTTTTTCTGGCTCTGTCGATGTCCTGGGGTCCCTGACTGGGATTGCAGGTGTGCTTTGCGTCGTGCTCGTGGCCAAGGGCAGCATCTGGAACTATCTTTTCGGACTGATAAACGTATCTCTGTATGCTTATGTGTCGTTTAAGGCCGGCCTGTATGGAGATACTGCTCTTAATGCGCTGTATTATGTTCCGATGCAGTTTATAGGATGGTGGCAGTGGCGCAGGCGCGGTGCTTCCGTATCCGGAGGTGCGGACGGACATGCTGCAGTCGTCAAGGCACGCCGAATGACCCCCAGACAGCTTTTGCTGCTGGCTGCCGTATGTATTGCCGGCATAGTGGCCGGCGCCTTTGTCCTGGAAAAGCTCGGTGACCCGCAGCCGTGGAAGGATTCTGTCACCACTGTGCTGAGTATAATCGCCCAGTTCCTTATGGCTCTGGCTTTTATGGAGCAGTGGGCTTTGTGGATCATCACCAATGTGGTCAGTGTCATCATGTGGTCTGTCTGCGTGGCTCACGGAGAACCGCATTCGGAACTGATGGTGGTCATGTGGGTGTTCTATCTGGCAAACTCCATCAACGGATTCCGCGTGTGGCGGAAACTCAGTAAAATAGCTTCATAGAAAACACGGACATACAAAAAAACATCACAGAAGACTGATTCTGTGATGTCGCTTTCTTGTAGCGGGTCGCAGGATTGAACTGCGGACCTCATGATTATGAATCATGCGCTCTAACCAGCTGAGCTAACCCGCCATCATGGTTTGTTGAGATAGAAGGACTCGAACCCTCACTGACAGAGCCAGAATCTGTAGTGCTACCATTACACCATATCTCAATATGTACCCTTTCGATTTGGACTGCAAATGTACGAAGCTTTTTTGAAAATGCAATATTTTTTCTGAAAAATTTATCTGACAGCCATTTCACCGCCGATAAGCAGCACCGTAGCGAATACTTCACAGCCCTCAGACCTGCCCACAAACCCCAGTTTCTCAGTCGTCGTAGCCTTTACGGACACCGAAGATACGTCCGTCCCCATCACTTTTGCCAGCGTTTCCCTCATTTCGGAAATATACGGTGAAAGCCTGGGCTTCTGCATCGCTATGGTAATGTCGGCATTTCCAAGCCGGTAGCCGGCACCTTTTATCAGCTCCATGGTTCTGGCCAGCAGTATTTTGCTGTCGATTCCCCTGAACTCGTCGGAAGTATCGGGAAAATGCTTTCCTATGTCTCCCAGTGCGAGAGCGCCGAGAAGCGCATCGCACAATGCATGAATGGCTACATCCCCGTCAGAATGTGCTATGCAGCCTTTTGCACTCTCTATCCTGACTCCTCCCAGCCAGAGCGGCAGACCTTCTGCCAATGCGTGTACGTCATATCCGTTTCCTATCCTGATATCCATAACTCCGAAAATTTTCATAAAGTTAGCATTAAAATCTCGAACAGGCGAGAAAATCACTATCTTTGTATGATATTTGCCCGTTACGGGCAATGATAAAAAGCTATTTTATGAATTTCAGTTTTTTCGGCGCACAGGAACACAGGGTCTTCAACTACAAGCCAAGATATTATGACCCTGAAAAGGAAGCCCTGAAGCAGAAGTTCGGCCATGTGGACGGACGTCTGGAAAAGGAAAAGTATGTGCCAGGTACGTACATACAGGGCAGCTTCAGAAACGGGAATTACCAGAAGACCAAACAGTCAGGCAAAGCCATGGCCATAGTCGGCCTGATCGGGCTTGTGCTTTTCTTTGTCGCCCTCGTGCTTTTCGCCAAGTATTTTACCATGCTCTGGTAGATTTTCCTTTCAGCTTGAAGAGATGGATATCAGGATTCTGCCCAGCAACATAGCGAACATGATAGCAGCCGGTGAAGTGGTACAGCGGCCGGCTTCTGTCGTGAAAGAACTGATGGAAAATGCCGTGGATGCCGGAGCCGATACGATAACAGTAGCGGTGCAGGATGCCGGACGTACGCTGATCCAGGTGATGGACAACGGCTGCGGGATGACTCCGGATGAGGCTGTCGTATGTTTCGAACGCCATGCCACGTCAAAAATCGCCTCAGTGGAGGATCTGGCGGCCATACAGACTTTCGGATTCAGGGGAGAGGCGCTTGCATCCATTGCCGCAGTGGCTGAAGTAACCCTGAAGACACGCAGGGAGGAAGATGAAGTAGGGTGCGAAGTCGTTTTCGCCGATTCCAGGCATCTGTCGACAAGGGAGATTTCCACTCCGCGGGGAGCGAATTTCGCCGTCAGGAATCTCTTTTACAATGTACCGGCGCGCAGGAAATTCATAAAATCCGACAATGTGGAGATGAAGCACATCGTTTCCGAATTCCTGCGTATAGCCCTTACTAGGCCGGAGCTTAATCTCACCCTTACCTCCAACGGCAGGGACGTGTATGTGCTGAAAAAGGCCAATTCTCTGAAATTCAGGATTCAGGACCTGCTCGGAAGCACGGTCGTGAACTCTGTAGTGGATATCTCCACCGACACTTCGGTAGTCAGCATTTCCGGCTATGTCGGAAGACCGGACTCGGCCAGGAAGAACCAGGGAAACCAGTATTTTTTTGTCAACGGCAGGTATTTCAGAAGTCCGTATCTGCATAAGGCCGTAGCCAATGCGTACAGCAATCTCGTCCCTGACGGGACAATGCCTTCCTATTTCATTTATCTGGAAGTGGATCCACATACGATGGATGTCAACATAAGTCCTACCAAGACGGAAGTCAAGTTCGAAGAAGACAATGTCATCTTCCAGACGCTTTATGCATGTATCAAGGAGGCTCTCGGAAAAAATTCTTTCGGCGATGCCATAGATTTCGACAGGGAAGGCGCTCCGGAGATCCCCGTCCTGAGCCGGAAGTACCAGGAATCGCATCCTGTAACCGAGCCTGGGATTTCATACGATCCGGAATACAATCCGTTCAAGAATGACGGGTTTCCTTCAGAAGCTTCCCCTTATTCCAATACTATCGGCTATCAGGGCATGCCATATCAGCCTGTGCACGGGAAAGACGCACCTGACGAGTTCGCTGTAGAGCGGAACAGCTTCGCCGTAGACAGGAGGGATGATTACGGGAAACTGTTCGAGGAGAAGATATTGCCGTCCACCCAGATTCTGATACTCAAGGGACGTTATATTTTCATGCCTGTAAAGTCGGGCGTCATGATCGTGAATATAAGACGTGCTGTCGAGCGTATCATGTATGAGTCGAACCTGAAAGCTCTCGCGATGGAAAAGCCTGTCACCCAGCCAGTCCTTTTCCCGGTATCCGTAAGGGTTGGCGTTGAGAACATGTACCTTTTTACCGAGCACCGCGGCATGCTGAAGAAACTGGGCTTCGACATTGTCCCTCAGGGGGATGATTCAGTGACGGTAAACGGCGTTCCTGAAGGTTTTCCTACCGGGCAGGACAAGATAGGGAAGATGATTCCGGATCTTGTACTGGCATTGTCGGATGACCATGTGTCATCCGCAGACAATATGCTTTCGTCCGTTGCCGGCAGATTCGCCAGGCTCGGTGCCGTGAACTCTGTTCCAGTTCGGACGCCGGCCGAGGCACAGAGGTTGATAGACGACCTCTTCTCGTGTGAAAACACCGAATTTACCGAGTCTGGGCGCAGGATAATGACGGTGTTGCCGGAAGATGATTTGTTGAAAATGTTTAATTGACGGAAAATGAGTTATTATTCATACAATAATGGCGGAGGATTCCTGAGTTCGATACCTCCTGCCATCAAGAATATCATCATCATAAACGTACTCGTGATGATAATGACTGCCCTGAACGAGCAGTACATGATAGCCAACTTTGCGTTGTTCTATCCGACATCGCCTTTCTTCAAACCATGGCAGATCATCACCCACATGTTCATGCACGGCGGATTCTGGCATATATTCTTCAATATGTATACGCTGTTCATATTCGGTACGGTCCTGGAAAGAATCTGGGGGACAAAGAAATTCCTTGTGTTTTATTTCGTTACCGGAATCGGTGCGGCTCTTCTCCATACCGGGGTCCAGTTTATCGAGGCCCAGGTCTACATGTCGCAGATAGCTGACGGTTCACAGCAGGCCGCCGCTGCATATCAGGCTTTGAAGTACACGCCTACGGTAGGGGCGTCCGGAGCCATATACGGCGTGCTCATGGGTTATGCCATGCTGTTCCCGGATTCCGTACTGACACTCGTGTTCCCGCCTGTTTCACTGAAGGCCAAATGGTTCGTGATAATCTTTGCGGTGATTGAACTTTTTACCGGGATATTCAGTACCAGCATACGCAGTGTCGGTGGCGGAGTGGCGCATTTCGCGCATCTTGGCGGAATGCTTTTCGGCTGGCTTCTTATCCTTTACTGGAAGAAGAAAAGCCGCATGTATTGATTCGCCGCAGTCATGAGCAAAAGTCTGATAGGAGGTATTGCGAACAGGGTCCTGATGCTTGCCGCTGCAGCGCTCCTGGTACTGTCGTATGCATCGGCATTCGTGAATCCGGCGAAAGCCTGGTACATGATGCTCCCCGGACTTTTCTTCTTTATCCTGGCGCTGTTGAATCTGTTCCTTCTGGTATGGGCTGCGGTCCGCAGGTCCAATGCTTTCATCATACCGCTGGTGGCGCTGCTTCCGACGCTGTTTTTTACAGGCCGCTATTATCAGGCAGGAAATGCTTCCGGGTCCGGAGAATTGTCTGGAGAAGGACATGTTAAAATAGTGTCGTACAACGTGGGCCGATTTGCTGCTCTGCGCGGCGATGACGGGAAAAGCAGGAGAAAGGAATGCGAGGATTCTGTCTTCTCGTTTCTGAAAAATACCGGTGCCGATATTATCTGCCTTCAGGAATATTATGTGAGGGATGTGAGTACCCTGCGTTCACGGCTTGCGTCTGAATTTGCTGGATACGACTATGATTTCTATGTGTTTACCGGGAAGTACGGGTGTTTCGGGAACGTGACGTTGAGCCGATTCCCGATTATAGGGCAGGGCGTGGTGAAATTCGACCAGAGTGCGAATCTGGCATTGTTCACGGACATCATGGTGTCCGGAGAACAGTTCAGACTCTACAACTGTCATTTCGAAAGCTATAACATTTCCTTTCCAGGCATCGTAAAAGGTGTGATAGACAGAAAGGACGGTATCTGGAAAGAAACGGAACAGAAAATGAGGCACTCCCTGTCTCTCAGGCCTGAACAGGTGGACAAAGTCCTGGAACATATATCCGGCTGTCCTGAAGCCACTGTCTTGTGCGGGGATTTCAATGACAACCCCATGTCGTACACATATCAGAGGCTCATCAAGGGGCATGACGACACATTCTGTGAAGCCGGACACGGATTCGGCGCCACATACCGTGTCCTTTGGCCGGCATTGCGGATAGATTATGTATTCATTCCCGATACTTATGCGGCATTGTCGCATGAAACTCCGAAACCCGGATACTCCGACCACTATCCGGTCATTGTGGACATCCTTGCAGGAACGGGACATAAAAACGACTGATATTATGGAAATGAAAGAAACGATGGAAAAGGCCCTCCAGACGCTCCGCTGCGGAGGTCTGCTGCTGTATCCGACGGATACGGTATGGGGACTGGGGTGTGATGCTACTGATCCTGAGGCAGTTGCCAGGATATTCGCTCTCAAGAAGAGGGAAGACAGCAAATCCCTCGTACTCCTGGCCAGCGATATGGATATGATAGCGCGATATGTACGGGAAATCCCGGAAATGGCTGTCCAGCTGGTGGAAGTGAACGACAGTCCCATGACCATAATCTATCCGGGAGCCATTGCCTCGGACCGTCCTTCCAGTGGTGAAAAACCGGTCAAGGACAAGCATCTGCTGGCCTACAATACTGTAGCTGCCGACAGTACGGTCGGTATAAGAATCCCCATGATGGATTTCTGCGTGGAACTGGTCAGACGTTTCGGACGGCCGATCGTGTCCACTTCGGCCAATATTTCCGGCGAGCCGACTCCGAAGAATTTCAGCGAAATTTCGCCGGCCATAAAAGATGGAGTGGACTATATCGTAGATTCAGAACTGGAGAAAACCTCTACCGGCAAGTCGTCATCCATTATCAAGATAGGTCTTGATGCCACGATAGAAATCATCAGGAAATAAGCCTGTCAAAGCATGAAATGAGAGTAAACGGCGAAGACGGCTGCCAGGGCCGCTGTTTCAGTCCTGAGGCGTGAAGGGCCCAGATGCACCGGAATGAATCCGCATTCCACGGCCATTGAAGCTTCTTCAGGTGAAAAATCGCCTTCGGGACCTATGAGAACCGAAACTGCGCGGCATCCTTCCGGCATATCGTTGAGGGCATCCTTGACGGAGATGCGGGGATATTGTTCATCTTCGAAACAATATGCTATAAGTTTCAGTCTGTCGCTGCTTTCTTTCCGCTGCAGGATATAATCCTTTACGGGCAAGGCATCGCATATATCCGGGATTTTCCCTTTCAGGGACTGTTTGGCCGCTGAAAGCAGGATTTTCCTGATTCTCTGTATCTTGAGGATTTTCCGTTCGGAATGCTCTCCGATGACGGGGCAGATACTGTCGATTCCCGTTTCGCAGGCCTTTTCGGCGAACCATTCGTATCTGTCGATGTTTTTCGTGGGACATACGGCCATTTCCAGATCGTAGGGGTGACCGCCCCAGTCAGGAATGATATCCAGTATGACCGCCCCGGCCCTTTTTGCCGAGTCATCTGTCAGCCTGCATTTCATGAGGTTCCCTGTGCCGTCAGTTACGGCAATTTCATCGCCTGTGCGGTGTCTGAGCACTTTTATGCAATGCTGGGATTCTTCCCCGTCAAGATACAGCCGTCCGTCCGATATGTCTGAAGAATAGAAAAGTTCCATAACCGGTGTACAATATTATGCAAATATAATATTTCCGGAAAAACGTTATATTCGCATCTCAAGCCATTACGAACAATATGTATATAGGACTTATCTCAGATACGCACGGCGTTTTCGACGAACCGTTCATGAAATTCCTGGAACCCGTGGATGAAATATGGCATGCCGGCGATTTCGGAGGAATTCGGACGGCGGAAACCATTGCGGCATTCAAGCCGCTGAAAGGCGTTTACGGGAATTGCGACGGCTATGATGTCAGGCTGGATTATCCGTTATACCAGTCTTTCGACTGCGGTGGCATGAAAGTGCTGATGACCCATATCGGCGGATATCCCGGACGTTACGATCCCCGTGCACGCGTTCTGATCGATGAGCTCAGGCCAGATCTGTTCGTTTGCGGACATTCCCACATTCTCAAGGTAGTCAACGACGTACGCAGGAATATGCTGGTCATGAACCCCGGAGCTGCCGGCATACAGGGGTTCCACCTCGTGCGGACCGCCCTGCGCTTCCGTATCGAAAACGCGGATATCAGGGATATGGAGGTTTTCGAGCTGGACAGGAAGACTTCCGGTTTCTAGAAAGGAAACAGCATCGGCAGGACTATGATCATGACTATGCCCATTATGACCTGTAACGGCAGCCCGACTTTGACATAATCCATGAACGAGTATTGCCCGGCAGGCATTACCAGAGCGTTGGGCGGTGTGGAAAACGGAGAGGCGAAGCACATGCTGGCGGCTACTGTTACGGCGAACAGGAACGGAACCGGGCTTACCCCTGTCTGTATGGCGCTTTGCAGGGCGATAGGGGCCATAAGCACTGCCGTCACCGTGTTGCTGATGAACATGGTCATCAGAGATGCGGTAAAATATATGCCGGCCAGCAGGGCTACAGGACCGTAGTCGCCGAGCCCTTTTACCAGACTCTCCGATATGAAACCGGATACTCCTGTCTTTTCAAGTGCGAGCGACATGGGCAGCATGGCGGCAAACAGGACTATGGTTTCCCAGTTTATGGTCTTGTACGCGGCTTCGACATTCCTGAAACATCCGGTCAGGACCATCAGCAATCCGGCTATGATGACAGCAGTCACCGGGGCCACCGGTATGAAGTCGAAAACCATCATGGCCACCATCATTATCATTATCGCCGCCGCTATCGGAGCTTTGTAGTCGAGCGTCACTTTTGCCGCCTCTGCAAGAGGCTGGCCCAGGACGACCCATTCCGAGTCTTCCTTGCTCAGCCTGGCGATATCCTGCCACGTGCCCTGTACCAGAAGGACATCACCGCTGTGGACTTTCACTTCACCGAGTTCGTGCAGTATATATTCCTGCTTGCGTCTGATTCCGAGTATGTTTACATTGAACTTTTCCCTGAAACCGGCATCCTTGATGCTCAGGTTCACCATGTTGGATGAAGGCATCAGCACAATTTCGGCTATTCCGATGTCATAGAATGCGAGTGTCTTGCCGCGTGAAGAAGCTATTTCGGAAGTGTGGTCATCCAGTATTTCCATATTGAAATCCCTTGACAGCCTGTTTATCGATTCGGCTTCCCCTCTTACGTAAAGCACGTCTCCTGCGTACATCAAAGTCTTCGGCGATGCCAGCTCCTGATTCACTGTCTTCAGGAATCTCTGTTGGGGAGTCTCTTTTCTTCTTATTTCCAGAACATTGACCAGATATTTCCGTCTGAGGTCCAGATCCACGACAGTCTTTCCCTCGGCCGGCGATTTTTCCCTGATCCTTAGTCTGAAAAGATTGTCCGAGAGGCTGTATTCGCTTACGAGCTGGCTCAGAGTCTTGCCGGATGCTGCGTTGTCGTGTCTTTTGGCCTTTTTCGACAGGAAAATCTTCGACAGAGGCAGCAGGACTATTATACCTGTTCCCAGGCAGATCAGACCTACAGGCAGGAATGAAAAGAACGAGAGCGGTTCGTATCCTGCATTTGTCAGAGTGTCCTGGATGATGAGGTTCGGAGGCGTACCGATCAGAGTCATCATCCCTCCCATACTGCTGGCGAATGCCAGAGGCATGAGCAGTCTGGACGGGCTCATGCCTGCGTTGTATGCCAGGCTGACGACTATAGGCAGCATCAGGGCTACGGTGCCTGTGTTGCTGACGAATGCGCCTATGCCCCCGGTCACCAGCATTACCAGCAGGAACAGCACCAGTTCATTCTTGCCTGCCAGTTTCAGGATTCTGGAACTTATCATTTTGGCCAGACCTGTCTGGAATATGGCTCCTCCGACCACGAAAAGCCCGATCATCATGATGACGACCTGGTTCGAAAAGCCGGACAAGGCTTCTTCAGGAGTCAGTATCTGAAAGATCAGCAGTGCTGTCAGGGAACACAGGGCTACAATGTCGGAGCGGAATTTTCCGGACACGAAAAATGCGGCCGAAACCGCCAGGATCAGTATGGTAATCAGCATGGGTATTGACATCGTACGTTTTTTTTTACGGAAACAGTGTGCATCGTGCGGATTTACAAAGATACTGAAATTCGGAACAAATTCTTTAAATCCCAAACATTATTATTGTATCTTTGATGCCGTTAATCAAGTCCGGTATCGGAAAGCACTGAAATGGTTCGGAAAACAAAATCTGTATGGTTCTGCTCGTCATGCGGCAATGAAAGTCCCAAATGGATGGGGAGGTGTCCCGCTTGCGGAGAATGGAATACTATGGTGGAAGAGAAAGTCGAGACAGGAGGGCCGGTTTCCCGCCGCTCCGGAGAGAATTCCGTCGGTTCGTCCTCCAGGCCGCTGTCTCTTGCTGAAATAGATTCTTCTGCGGAGAGCCGTACCACGCTTGAAAGTGCGGAAATGGACCGCCTGCTCGGAGGCGGGATTGTAGAAGGGTCACTTGTCCTTATTGCCGGGGAACCCGGCATCGGGAAATCCACACTTTCACTGCAGATCCCACTGCATTGCCGGGGGCTGAGGACTCTGTACGTTACGGGGGAGGAGAGTGCCAGGCAGGTGAAGCTCAGGGCCGCGAGACTCGGAGGCGACAGTGAGGGATGTCTGATTTACAGCGAGACGCTTATGGAAAACATAATGTCGGAGGCCAGGAGAATCATGCCTGATCTGATGATTGTGGATTCCATCCAGACTGTATATACGCAGACCATGGAGTCTTCGCCGGGTTCGGTTTCCCAGATAAAGGAATGCGCATCCATGCTTCTGCGCCTGGCGAAGGAAACCGGAATTCCGGTCATCCTGATAGGGCATATCACGAAAGAAGGCAGCATCGCCGGCCCTAAAGTGCTGGAACACATAGTGGATGTCGTTCTGCAGTTCGAGGGTGACAATACAGGTGCATACAGGCTGCTGAGAAGCATAAAGAACCGTTTCGGCTCTACGGCGGAGATGGCCGTATTCGAGATGACCGGCTGCGGACTCAGGGAGGTGAGCAATCCTTCCGAGATGCTGATACCGATGCACGGGCAGGGTCTGAGCGGCATTGCGGTAAGTGCTATGCTGGACGGTTCGCGTTCTTTCCTGATAGAGGTACAGTCTCTCGTGAGTTCGGCGGCTTACGGTACTCCCCAGCGTTCTGCCACAGGGTTCGATGTCCGCAGACTGAACATGCTGCTGGCGGTTCTGGAAAAGAGGGCAGGGTTCAGGCTCGGTGTCAAGGATGTGTTTCTGAACATGGCCGGCGGCCTGCGTGTTTCCGACCCGGCCTGCGATCTGGCCGTAATCTGTGCCGTCCTGTCTTCCAATTTCGATTTCGCGATACCGTCGGATGTATGTTTTGCCGGAGAGGTGGGCCTGAGCGGGGAAATCCGTCCTGTTTCCCAAACCGAAAGACGTGTGGCTGAAGCTGCGAGGCTGGGATTCCGCACCATATTCATATCTTCTTTCGGCGCTGTCCCTCCAGCTGTCCTGGAACAGCATAAGGACCTGGAAATAGTCAGGGTTCCGGATGTTCCTGCCCTGTGCCGGATATTGTTCCGGCAGAAATGAGATAGATCATCCGGTCTATTATCTTCTGCATCCTGTATTGCGACAGCAGGGAATTGTTTATCATTATGGAGAATACGGCAGGTTTCCCTCCTGTTTCCGGAAAAATGTATCCGCTGAAGCATTTCACTCCTGTCATGGAACCGCTTTTCAGCCTGATCCGTGATTTGAGAGCCTTGTCGTAGTCTGTCATCACGGTTTCCATCGTTCCGGATTCTCCTGGGGCCGGCAGGCTGGACGCGAACGCATCGAAAGCCGCACTTTCTTCCATCGCCTTCAGGAACCGGCAGATGAATGACGGAGAGAGCAGGTTCTGTCTGGACAGTCCGCTTCCGTCCCTTATGTTTACCTTTCTGGCATCCAGTCCCATGTCTGCCAGCAGTTTTTCTGCCGCGAGCACGGAGCCGGCATAATCTCCGGACCCTCCGACCGCCTTTCCTATCGTATGGAACAGAGTCTCCGCGTAAATGTTGTTGCTGTCGTAATTCGTCTGGTACGCTATTCTGCCGAGCCGGGGCGATACGGTCTGTCCGAGAATGACGAGGCTGTCACGGTCTGCAAGCCCTCCGTCAGGCATGTAATATCCGCTGTCTGCAGGACCTTCCGTGGACATGACCCCTCTTTCGGAGAGCCATCCGGTGAAATATGCCGCACATGTGTAGCCCGGAAATTTATTGCTGCATTCCAGCGTTTTAGGAGCCCTGTCTGCAGCGAATGTCCCCCTCATCACACCGACAGGCGCCATATCCGTAGTATAATAATACAATTTGTCTCCTGTCCCGGCTTCTCCTGTCGTGCATTCGTACCTGTATTCCATCCAGGGGCATACGGGGAAATTATCTTCCACCGATACCGGGTCTCCAGGTTTTTCTCCGGCGGCCACATCGAACGTCTGCATGTTCTCGAAGAATGTAAGTCCGCTGATTCCGGCACCGTAGTACGTCCCGCAGTCATCCCATTGCCAGGTCTGTTCTTCCGGCATCGGGAGCCCGAAATACCTGCCGTCACCGACGATATGCCCGTCGATTTTCCTGATGCCGGCTTCCTTCAGGAAGTCCGTCCAATGTCTGAACAGCTCCGGCAGTGCCGTCGCAATGCTGTCATCCGATGCCAGTACCGGATCTCCTCCTCCGACAATATAAAGGTCTCCGAAAAGACAGCTGTCGCGGATTTCGCCGGAGTATCCTATCGATGTCCTGTATTCGAAATTTTCTCCGAGAAAATCCAGTGCCAGCCCCGTGGTGACGAGCTTCATGTTCGAAGCAGGCATAAGCAGTCTGTCCGGGTTCAGGGACGCTATGGTGTCGCCGTCCGCAGTCAGGGCCAGCATTCCTGTCACGGCGCTTCCCAGTTCGTTTCCGGACACTCTTTCCATATATCCCTGGGCAGGACTCCGGTGCCGGTCCCCGGCAATGGCATTGGCCGGTATTGCCGTCAGAATGACGGGAATGAAAAAAAATATCTTCAAAAAAGAAATCATTGGCTCAGTCCGTTTGTTCTTACCTCCAAATTTACTACATTTGTATGATTCTGTGAAATTTTCTGAGAAAACTATAATTAATAACGACTTATATTATGGATAATAACAAAAAGTGTGTTCTGGTATCCGGTGGAGCAGGCTACATCGGAAGCCATGTTACAGTAGAGCTTATCCAGGCAGGTTATGATGTCGTAGTGGCCGATAATCTGTCTAACTGCGACCTTACTTGCTATAATGGAGTAAAGAAGATTACCGGAAGGGATGACCTTCCGTTCGAACAGATCGACTGCTGCGACCAGAAAGCGGTGGACATGGTGTTCGAAAAATACAGGATCGATGCTGTCATCCATTTCGCGGCATTCAAGGCTGTGGGAGAATCCGTGGCGGAACCGATAAAGTATTACAAGAATAATCTGCAGTCATTCTTGAATATCCTGGATGCTGCCAGAAATCATGGAGGATGCAACGTGCTCTTCTCATCTTCCGCTACTGTCTACGGAGAAACCGACAAGCTTCCGGTGACCGAAGAGTCTCCGCGCCAGCCGGCCCAGTCTTCATACGGTGCTACCAAACAGATCTGTGAAGACATTCTCGTGGACGTAGTGCGCGCTACAGGTGCATACGGAAAGGAAATTCATGCCGGAGTAAAGGAACTCGGACCTGTGAAGGGCATAGCGCTGAGATATTTCAACCCTATCGGCGCACATCCTTCCGCCCTTATAGGGGAACTTCCGCGCGGCGTTCCTAACAATCTCGTTCCGTTCATTACCCAGACAGCCATAGGAAAGAGAGAATGCCTGAGCATATTCGGAAACGATTATCCTACACCTGACGGTACATGCCTCAGGGACTATATCGATGTAGTGGATCTGGCCAAAGCTCATGTAGCTGCCGTGTCAAGAATGCTCGACGGCAAGATGAAGAAAGATTATGAAATCTTCAATATCGGCACAGGGCGTCCTGTTTCGGTACTGGAACTTGTGACCAAGTTCGAGAAAGTGAATAATCTGAAACTGAACTACAGGTTTGCGCCGCGCCGTCCGGGAGACATTACAGCTATCTGGGCAGATACTTCCCTGGCTAACAAGGAACTCGGCTGGAAAGCGGAACGCTCTGTAGAGGAGACGCTGGAGGCGGCCTGGAAATGGGAGTGTCATCTTGCGGGGAAATAGTTTCTTATAAATTGTTTCGTCCGCAGATGACGGATAACATAACGTCAGTTCGACGAACTATTATACTCAGGACCAGAGACTTCGTCGAACTGACGTTACGATTTCTTCGAAATCTCTTTCCTTTTACGTGCCACCCCTCCTAAATCCTCCCCTTCGTATGGGAGGACTTACCTACGGATTCGTTTCCCGAATCCTATAAAAGAGGTAGTTCTCTGAAATTCACTGCGTTCTTTTCATCGAACTCACGTTAACATAAAAAACCGGCAGATTCGCAATCTGCCGGTTTTTTATGTCGGAACATCGTTCCAGCTTATTTTCTGCGGTCGTTTCCGTTGCGTTTCGGACCTTTGCCGTTGTCGCGGCGCGGACCCCTGTCCCCCTGAGGCCTTGGCTTGCGCTCAGGCTCGACATAGCCTTCCGGCTTTTCAATGAGAGCCCTGCGTGAAAGTCTCATCTTACCTGTCTTCTCATCGATTTCAAGCAGCTTGACATCTACTTCGTCTCCGATATTCAGGATGTCCTCGACCTTCTCCGTCTTGCCCCAGTCCAGTTCTGAGATATGCAGAAGACCTTCTTTTCCAGGGAGGATTTCCACAAAAGCCCCGAATTCGAGAATGGAAACCACTTTCCCGTGATAAACTTCCCCGACCTCAGGTACGGCGCAGATTCCGTTGATCCAGTCGAGGGCCTTGTCCATGGCTTCCTTGCTTTCTCCGAATACATCCACGATACCTTCTCCGTTTTCTTCCGTGATGGTGATGGTGGTGCCGGTTTCTTTCTGTATCTTCTGGATGACTTCCCCGCCTTTGCCGATGACGGCTCCGATGAAGTCTCCAGGTATCCTGATCTGGACGATACGAGGCACGAACGGCTTGTAGTCTGCACGAGGCTCGCTGATGCATTTCATCATTTCACCCATGATGTGCATCCTGCCCTGACGGGCCTGTTCGAGAGCTTTTTCGAGAACTTCGTATGAAAGGCCGTCTACCTTTATATCCATCTGGGTAGCCGTGATACCGTCTTTTGTTCCGGTTACCTTGAAGTCCATGTCTCCGAGGTGGTCCTCGTCTCCGAGGATGTCGCTCAGAATAGCATATCTGTTGTTAGGATCCTTTTCGTCGGTGATAAGTCCCATGGCGATACCTGCCACAGGTTTCTTTATTTTCACACCGGCATCCATAAGTGCCAGGCATCCGGCGCATACTGTAGCCATGGATGAAGAACCGTTCGATTCGAGGATATCCGAAACTACGCGGACTGCGTAAGGATTCTCTGGAGCCAGCGGAACCATCGGCTTGAGTGCTCTCCAGGCCAGATTTCCATGTCCTATCTCACGTCTGCCCACACCTCTCTGCGCCTTGGCCTCGCCAGTGGCGAACGGAGGGAAGTTGTAGTGGAGGACGAACTGCTCGGTCTTCTGTACCAGAACCTCGTCGAGCTCTTTCATATCCAGTTTGGTTCCGAGAGTGACAGTAGAAAGCGACTGGGTCTCACCTCTGGTGAAGATGGCGGAACCGTGAGCGCAAGGCAGATAGTCCGTCTCGCACCATATAGGGCGGATCTCGGTGCTCTTACGCCCGTCAAGACGCAGACCCTCATCGAGAATCATGTTCCTCATGGCATTCTTTTCCACGGCATGATAGTATCTTTCCACCATCATCTGCTTCGCCTCTCTCTCCTCTTCAGGAATAGTCTGGTAGAATTCTTCCTTCAAGGCATCGAAAGCGTCGCTTCTCTCATGTTTCGGCAGTCCTGACTTCGCGATGGCATAGCATCTGTCATAGCAGAATGCCTCTACCGCCTTGCGGAGCTCTTCATCATTCTCTTCGTGGCAATATGTTCTTTTGACGGTCTTGCCTGTCTCTTCCATGAGCTCCATCTGCACCTTGCAATGCTTCTTTATTTCTGCGTGGGCGAATTTGATGGCATCGAGCATCACAGCCTCGCTTACCTCGTTCATTTCGCCTTCCACCATCATGATGTTGTCGTATGTAGCCGCTACCATGATGTCCAGATCGCAGTTTTCCATTTCACTGAAGTTCGGGTTTATCTTGAATTCGCCGTTGATTCTGGCTACCCTGACTTCAGAAATCGGACCTCCGAACGGAATATCGCTCACTGCCAGCGCTGCAGATGCCGCAAGACCTGCCAGAGCATCCGGCTGGATATCTTTTTCTGCCGAGATCAGGTTGATGGTCACGAATACTTCTGCGTGGAAATCCTCAGGGAACAGCGGTCTCAGAGCCCTGTCTACAAGCCTGGCTGTGAGTATCTCGGCATCAGAAGCCTTTCCTTCGCGCTTCATGAACCCGCCCGGAAATCTTCCTGCCGAAGCGAATTTTTCCTTGTAGTCTACCTGGAGCGGCATGAAGTCCACATCAGGTTTGGCATCCTTCGCGCATGTGACGCATGCCAGGAGCATTGTGCCCCCCATTTTTACAACGACAGAACCATCTGCCTGCTTGGCAAGTTTGCCGGTTTCGATTTCGATTATCCTTCCGTCGGACAATTCGATTTTTTTGTTGATGATATTCATGTAATTCAGTTCAGTCTGCCTCCCCCTATGGGAGTTGATTCATAATTATTGTCTTTTCTTTCATATCGTAACCTGATTCCGGCTGCAGACCGATCTATTTGGCCGGTTCAGGGTGGATTTCATCCAATATTGACGTCGTCCGGAATGTCTTTAAAACAATGAGGGGAGACATCATCCCGATGATCGCCCCTCATTATGTCTTTTCCTATTTATCGACGGAGACCGAGTTCCTTGACGATATTTCTGTATCTCTCGATATCGATTTCCTTGAGATAATCAAGAACACGACGTCTCTTACCGACCAGTTTCAGAAGCGAAAGACGTGTTACATGGTCTTTCTTGTTGTTCTTCAGGTGCTCGGTAAGGTGAGCGATACGGTAGGAAAATAGAGCAACTTGACTCTCAGGAGAGCCGGTGTCCTTATTAGACTTTCCGTACTTCGCGAAAATCTCTTGCTTCTTTTCAGCCTGTAAATATTCAGCCATCTGCAAAAAGATTAAGAAATTAATAAAAAATCATGACGCAAATCCTTTTCGGGAAATTTTGCGGCGCAAATTTAATCATAAAATCAGATAAAACAATATCCTTGTGGAAAAAATTGATAATCATTGCCCTGATACGGCTGATTTAAAGGTATGCGCTGAAAAATATGCTATCTTTGCACGACCGTTTCCTGATTATCGACTCTGAGGAGGTCTGGCACATCGGTGCCTCGCTGAAAGACCTCGGCAAGAAGATGTTCGCCTTCTCAAGGCTGAATATCCCGGCCGTGGCTGTCACAGATCTGCATTAAGATTGCAAGGCTAATTTGGAATCCATTAGGAATTTTAAAAATGATTTCTTATCTTTGTAGGAAACGGATTGAAAATGACTACAGGACGCTCACTATCACTACGACTATTGCAGGATTTCAGCTGATGGAACTCTGACGGGATAGTATGTATAGTGTGAAAAATGAGTGCTATATTTATTGGCCTTCAGGGTTTGCCTTGGAGGCCTTTGTTTTTTATTGAGGGAAAATCCGGTATTGCCGGAGGCAGATAAGAAAGGAACGAACTTAAAAACTGAAGATATGGAGCAGAAACTTTACGTCTTTGACACCACATTGAGGGACGGAGAACAGGTCCCAGGCTGCCAGTTGAACACGATAGAGAAGATAGAACTGGCCAAGCAGCTCGAAGCCATGAAGGTGGACATCATCGAGTGCGGCTTCCCGATTTCGAGTCCGGGAGACTTCAAATCCATAGTGGAAATTTCGAAAATCGTCACTGAATCCACCATCTGCGCTCTGACCAGGGCTGTGGAAAAAGACATAGACGCCGCTGCAGATGCGCTTCATTTCGCCAGACTGAAGAGAATCCATACCGGTATAGGCACGTCCGACTATCACATAAAGTATAAATTCAATTCGAACCGTGAGGATATCCTCGAAAGGGCAGTCGCCGCGGTGAAGTATGCGAAAAAATATGTTGAAGACGTCGAATTCTACGCAGAAGATGCCGGAAGGACCGAGAATGAATATCTTGCCTGTGTCGTTGAAGCTGTGATCAAGGCGGGGGCCACAGTCGTCAACATCCCCGACACGACAGGATATTGCCTTCCAGGCGAATACGGAGCGAAGATAAAGTATCTCTGCGACAACGTCCCGAATATCGACAAGGCCATCATCTCCACCCACTGCCACAATGATCTCGGTATGGCTACCGCCAATACACTCTCCGGCGTAATGAACGGCGCCCGCCAGGTCGAAGTGACCATAAACGGAGTAGGCGAGAGAGCCGGGAACACCGCTATGGAAGAAGTGGTTATGGCTATCAAGTGCCGTAAGGACATCCCGGTACATACGGATATAGTCACCAGGAATTTCTACAAGATTTCACATTCGGTGTCCACTCTGATGCGCATGCCCGTGCAGCCGAACAAGGCTATCGTCGGACGGAACGCCTTTGCGCATTCTTCAGGAATACATCAGGACGGCGTGCTGAAAAACCGGGAAAGCTATGAAATCATCGATCCTGTCGATGTGGGAGTGAATGATTCCACCATAGAACTTACGGCAAGAAGCGGAAGGGCGGCTCTGAACCATCACATGCAGCGTCTCGGTATCCACATGAACAAGGAAGAACTGGATTCCGCATACGACAAGTTCCTCAAGCTGGCCGACTGCAAGAAAGAAATCAATGATTCCGATCTTTATATCATCGCAGGGGTCACCCAGGACAAACTCAAACAGAAACTGCATCTGAAGTACCTGCAGGTAGTCTGCGGAAAGAATGCCATTCCGATGGCTACCGTCAAACTCGTCATCGACGGGGAGGAATGCGTGGCCACTTCGAGCGGAAACGGTCCTGTGGATGCCGCCTTCAAGGCTGTCAAGAGCCTGGTGCACAGAAAGATAAATCTGGAAGAGTATCTCGTACAGGCTATCACCCGCGGTACTGACGACGTCGGCAAAGTACATATTCAGATAGAGAACAAGGGCAATATTTACTATGGCTTTTCAGCCAATACCGATATAGTGACAGCCTCTGTAGAGGCGTATGTCAATGCCATTTCGAAAATCATTTAACTGAGATATTTTCCGATAAAATCATGGGAAAGACGCTTTTTGACAAGATATGGGAAAGCCACGTGGTGAAGCATATCCCTGACGGGCCTGACGTGCTGTACATAGACCGCCATCTGGTGCATGAAGTGACATCTCCGCAGGCATTCAGCGCATTGAAAGCTAAAGGTCTGAAAGTATTCCGTCCGGAAAAGACCTTCGCCACATGCGACCACAATGTCCCTACTCTCGGCCAGGACAAGCCCATCGCTGACGAGTCTTCGAGAAATGCTGTGGACAGCCTTGCGGCCAATACGGCAGAGAACGGCATAACTTATTTCCCTCTCGGCGATCCCGGAAACGGAATCGTCCATGTAATCGGTCCGGAGCAGGGCATAGTGCTCTGCGGCCAGACAGTGGTCTGCGGCGATAGCCATACGGCTACGCATGGGGCTTTCGGGAACATAGCTTTCGGAATCGGTACAAGCGAGGTGGAGATGGTCCTGGCGACACAGTGCCTTCTCCAGTCGAAGCCGAAACAGGCGCGCATCACGGTGGATGGCCGCCTGGCGGCCAATGTCACACCGAAAGACGTGATACTCCATATCATTTCCAAACTCGGGACAGACGGATGCACCGGCTGTTTCGTGGAATATGCAGGAGAGGTCTTCCGCGATATGAGCATGGAGGGAAGGATGACTGTCTGCAACATGAGCATCGAGATGGGCGCGAAAGGCGGGATGGTAGCTCCTGACCGGACTACATTCGACTATATTTGCGGACGTCGTTTCGCTCCTTCAGGCACGGCATTCGATGAGAAAGTCGTTTCCTGGCAGACGTTGAAGACGGATGCGGACGCCGTGTTCGACAAGGAATATCATTTCGAAGCATCCGACATACGTCCGATGGTGACATACGGGACGAATCCCGGCATGGGAGTGGCTGTGGACTGTGTTATCCCTTCAGAGGCGGTCGGCTGCGATGCCGTGACTTTCGACAAGGCGCTTGCCTATATGGATTTCCATAAGGGAGAGCCTATGACCGGAAAGAAAATCGACTATGTATTCGTCGGTTCATGTACGAACGGCAGGATAGAGGACTTCAGGGCCTTCGCCAAGGCTGTAGGAGGTCGGAGAAAAGCTGAAGGGGTGACTGTATGGCTGGTGCCAGGCTCCAAGGAAGTGGAGGCGAAGATTGAGGCGGAAGGCATAGGTGATGCTTTGCGCGCAGCCGGTTTCCAGATACGCCAGCCTGGCTGTTCTGCCTGCCTGGCCATGAATGCCGACAAGATTCCTGCAGGGAAATATGCCGTGTCTACGTCGAACAGAAATTTCGAGGGCCGGCAGGGTTATGGTGCGAGGACGATTCTTGCAGGGCCGCTCGTAGCCGCCGAAGCCGCCGTGACAGGACGGATCGGCATCCCGTCCGAAGTTCGTTGAGATGAGTTTACTTCCGTAAATGAGGATATGAGGATTCGCGGCCTGACACAGAAATCGGACAAAAGAAAACAAAAAAGAAAAAATGGATAAAATCGAAAAAATAATATCAACGGCAGTATTGGTTCCGGTAGACAATATCGATACGGACCAGATCATACCTGCGCGATTCCTGAAGACTACATCCCGTGAAGGATTCGGGGAAAAACTTTTCTATGACTGGAGGTTCGCTTCTGACGGATCGCCTGTGGCTGACAATCCTATTGCCGGGCAGAAAGGGGTCATCCTCGTGGCCGGGAACAATTTCGGCTGCGGCTCCAGCAGGGAACATGCGGCATGGGCCCTACATGATGCCGGTTACCGGGCTGTGGTGTCATCATCATTCGCCGACATCTTCAGGAACAACGCCCTAAACAACTGCCTGCTTCCCGTGAAGGTGTCCGAAGAGTACCTGGCGGATCTGATATCTGTCCTGAAATCCGCTCCGGAGACCGTCGTCAGCATCGATCTGGGTGCCCAGACCATCTCCGTGCCGGGTGTCGGAGAGGAATCATTCGACATCAACGGCTACAAAAAGGAGTGCCTGATGAAAGGCTATTCCGATATCGACTATCTTCTTGCGGACAAAGCTTCCATTCTGAAGTATGAATCCGAACATAAGTGAAGTCTGTTTTTCAGGTCTGAAAAAATAATTCGAAATGAAAAAAACTATAGCAGTACTTCCGGGCGACGGTATCGGTCCGGAAATCATAAGACAGGCAGTCAAGGTCCTGGACGCAGTGGCTGTGAAATATTCACACACTTTTGAATACAGGTATGCAGATGTGGGCGCCTGCGCCATAGACAAGACGGGGAATCCCTATCCGCAGGCCACCCATGATATATGCATGACATCTGATTCCGTACTTTTCGGCGCGATAGGAGATCCTAAATATGATAATGATCCTGCCGCAAAGGTGCGTCCGGAACAGGGTCTTCTGGCCATGCGCAAGGCTCTGGGGCTGTTTGCTAATATACGTCCTGTAAAACCTTATCCGTCATTACTTTCTGCATCCCCGCTGAAAGATTCCATAGTGGACGGTGCGGATTTCATCGTAGTGAGGGAATTGACTGGCGGCATGTATTTCGGGGAGCCGCGTGGCCGCAACGAAGCCGGGGACAAGGCCTTCGATACATGCGTATATTCCAGATCCGAGATAGAGAGGGTCGCAGATGTGGCTTTTGCCTATGCCGCCAGGCGCAGAGGCCGGGTGACATTGGTGGACAAGGCCAATGTCCTGGCTACATCGCGTCTGTGGAGAGAGACGGTGAAGTCTCTCCATGCCGAAAAATACAGCGGTATGCAGCTGGATTTCCTGTTTGTGGACAATGCCGCCATGAAGATGGTCTCGAATCCTCGCGACTTCGATGTGATTCTTACGGAAAACATGTTCGGAGACATACTCAGCGATCTGGCCGGGGTGGTGAACGGCTCCATCGGTCTTCTGCCGTCGGCATCGTCAGGAGCGGAACGCAGCCTGTATGAACCGATTCACGGTTCTTTCCCACAGGCCGCCGGCAAGAATATAGCGAACCCGATAGCCACTATCCTTTCCGCTGCCATGATGCTGGAGGACGCGTTCGGCGCTGTGGAGGAAGGCGCCGCAGTGAGAAAAGCCTGTGAAGATGCCATAGCCTCAGGCGTATGCACTCCCGATATATTTCCGGGAAGCAGGTACGGTACGGAGGAAACGGGTGACTTCATAGCCGGCCGTATATAGCAGGTCCTGAAAAAATCATCATAAAAATGAATAAGGAATAAAAATTTTTTGTAATTTTGACTTCCGGAAAATACAAGAGATTCCTCTGGTATGATTTTAAACGGTAATATTTCCATTATTATTAGTGTGTTGGTGGTCGTCATCGCGGTCATCTCCATTATTATCGTTCCGTAGTATCCAGGGAATCCTTCAGGTATATATTCATGCGCTTGCCTGCGACCGGATTCCGCAGGCAAGCGTTTTTTTATGGAGCATTTTATTTTATGGAACTTAGAAGCAAGAAAAGCACATCCGGCAGAAAAATGGCTGGAGCGAGAGGGCTCTGGAGAGCAAACGGCATGAAAGAAGAACAGATCGGAAAACCGGTCATAGCGATAGTGAATTCATTTACCCAATTCGTGCCGGGACATGTGCATCTGCATGAAATAGGACAGCTGATAAAAAAACGGATTGAGGAACAGGGATGTTTTGCGGCCGAATTCGATACGGTGGCCATAGACGACGGCATTGCCATGGGCCATGACGGCATGCTGTATTCCCTTCCGTCCAGAGATCTGATAGCGGACAGTGTGGAATATATGTGCAATGCGCATTGCGCGGATGCAATGATATGCATTTCGAACTGCGACAAGGTCACTCCCGGGATGCTCATGGCTGCCATGAGGCTGAATATCCCGACAGTCTTCGTATCCGGAGGACCTATGGAAGCCGGCAGGGTGAACGGGAAGGATTACGACCTGATAGACATCATGGTGAAAGGAGCGGACGAGTCCGTATCGGACGAAGAGCTTGCTGCGCTGGAACGTATGGGATGTCCGACATGCGGGTGTTGTTCAGGAATGTTTACGGCGAACTCCATGAACTGTCTGTCGGAAGCCCTCGGAATGGCTCCTGTAGGAAACGGGACATTGCTCGCGACGCATGCAGAGAGAAAGGCGCTTTTCATGCGCGGGGCCGATCTGATAGTCAGGAATGCCAAGGCTTATTATTATGATGACGACGAGTCCGTACTGCCGCGTTCCATCGCCACGAGGGCGGCTTTCATGAATGCCATGTCTCTCGACATAGCAATGGGTGGCTCTACGAATACGGTACTTCATCTGCTGGCCATTGCGAATGAAGCAGGAGTGGATTTCAAGATGAAAGATATAGACGGGCTTTCGCGCCGGATACCGGTACTTTGCAAAGTGGCTCCGAACTGCAGCTATCACATCCAGGATGTGAACAGGGCAGGCGGAATCATGGGTATCCTCGGAGAGCTGGACCGCGGAGGTTTCCTCGACACATCAGTGTCCCGTGTGGATTACAGGACGCTGGCTGAAGCCATCGATGAAAATGACATCATGAGACCTTCTGCGAAGCCTGCTTCGAAAAAGAAATATCTGGCGGCTCCGTCCTGGACCCGCACGATAGAGCTTGGTGCATGCGAGGACATTTATCCGGAACTGGATACAGACAGGACAGCCGGATGTATCAGGGACGTGGCTCATGCTTATTCCAAAGACGGAGGCCTCGCCGTGCTTTATGGCAATATAGCCATGGACGGCTGTATAGTCAAGACTGCCGGGGTGGACGAGAGCATTCTGAAATTCCGCGGGCCTGCAAAAGTCTTTGAATCGCAGGAGGAGGCATGTGAAGGCATTCTCGGCGGGGCAGTGCAGTCCGGTGATGTGGTGGTGATTTCGTATGAGGGCCCGAAGGGAGGTCCCGGCATGCAGGAAATGCTTTATCCGACATCTTATATCAAAAGCCGTCATCTCGGAAAGGAATGCGCCCTGATTACCGACGGACGTTTCAGCGGAGGCACTTCCGGCCTGTCCATCGGCCATATTTCTCCTGAAGCCGCCTCCGGCGGCAATGTAGGGCTGCTCAGGGACGGGGATATGATTTCGATAGACATCAGTTCGCGTTCCATCGAAGCTGAAGTGTCTGAGGAGGAGTTTGCATCCAGGCGGAAAGAAGAGATGTCACGCGGCGATGAGGCTTTCACTCCGCATTTCAGAAAGCGCGAGATTTCAAAGGCGTTGAAGGCTTATGCGAAGCTCGTTTCGTCTGCGGACAAGGGTGCTGTCAGGCTGGTTTAGGGTGCAGGCAGCGGTATGTGAGGGTGACCCGAAACATTTTTGAGTCGGCCTCGTCGAAAGTAGGAAAATGAACTATAACAAACGGATATGGAAAAGAACAGTGAAAAGATTTCCGGGTCGGAGGCTTTGCTCAGGGCGTTGGTAAGAGAGAATGTGGATACTGTATTCGGATATCCAGGCGGTGCCATAATTCCGGTTTATGATGCGCTGGTGGATCATCTGCACGAGATAAATCATATTCTGGTGCGTCATGAGCAGGGGGCGGCCCACGCAGCCGAAGGCTACGCCCGGGCTTCGGGGAAGCCGGGGGTCTGCCTGGTGACAGGCGGACCGGGCGCCACCAATACGCTCACCGGTATCGCGGACGCCATGCTCGACAGTACCCCGATAGTAGTCATCGCAGGCCAGATAGCCACGGATATGATAGGTACCGATGCATTCCAGGAAGTGGATTTCACATGCGTCACGCAGCCGATATGCAAGTGGAGCTATCAGATAAGCAATCCCGAAGAAATCACCTGGGCCGTGTCCAGGGCCTTCTTCATCGCCAGAAGCGGGCGTCCGGGCCCTGTAGTACTGAGCATAACCAAGAATGCCCAGGTCGGAATGACGGAATACCAGCCTGAGACAGTGAAGTTCATCCGCAGCTACGATGATGATCCTGAAATAGATATCACACGTATCAGGGAAGCCGCTGCTGCCATAAATGCTGCCAAACGGCCTTTTGTGCTGGCTGGTCAGGGTATCGAACTGGGCTGGGCCCATGAAGAATTCCGGCAGTTCGTGGAAAAAGGCTGCCTTCCTTTCGGCTGTACGCTGCTGGGACTCTCGTCCATGCCGTCAGACCACCCTCTGAACAAAGGTATGCTCGGAATGCATGGAAATTATTGCAACAATGTAAAGACCAACGAATGCGATGTGCTCATTGCCGTAGGAATGCGTTTTGACGACAGGGTGACCGGAGATGTTTCCACATATGCGAGGCAGGCCAGAATCATTCATCTGGACATAGATCCTTCGGAGATCGGCAAGAATGTTCCCGTGGATATCCCTGTCCTCGGAAACTGCAAGAAAACGCTGGCGATGCTGACGGAAAGACTGGTAAAGGTCGACAGAACCGAATGGATAGACAGTTTCAGGAAATATCAGGAAGAAGAATATGACCGTGTTGTCAGAAAAGAACTGTACCCAGAATCCGGTCCTCTGAACATGGGAGAAGTCGTGGATGCCGTCAGCGAAGCGACCTGCCATAAAGCCATTCTGGTTACGGATGTGGGCCAGAACCAGATGATGGCTTCGAGATATTTCAAGTTCACAGAGAAACGGAGCATCATCACTTCCGGAGGAATGGGTACTATGGGGTATGCCATCCCGGCAGGTATCGGTGCAGCATACGCCAGACCGGACCGTACGGTATGTGTGTTCATGGGAGACGGAGGCCTTCAGATGACAGTCGAAGAATTCGGCACCATCATGGAACATAATATCCCTGTAAAAATGATACTGTTGAACAACAGTTATCTGGGAAATGTCCGTCAGTGGCAGCAGCTGTTCTTCGACAGACGTTATTCATTTACCCATCTGGAGAATCCGGATTTCCAGATTCTGGCATCGGCTTACGGGATTCCGTCCCGCAGGGTGCTGGACAGGAAGGACCTTAAGGATGCCGTCAGGGAGATGCTTCAGACAGAAGGCCCGTTCCTGCTGGAAGCCTGTGTCGCAGAAGAAGGCAATGTCATGCCTATGACCCCTCCGGGTAATTCTATAGATAATATGTTGATGGAATGTTGAGGATCTTGTCATGGAAAATACAGTTTTATATACGATAATCGTACATTCCGAAAATTTTTCGGGTATACTTAACCAGATAGCGGCGGTGTTTACGCGTCTGCAGGTGAATATAGAAAGCCTGAACGTGTCTGCTTCGTCCATGAAGAATGTTCACAAGTTCACTATTACATGCAATACTACAGCGAAGAATATCGAAAAGATACTCAAGCAGATCAATAAGAAAATGGATGTGATAAACGCATCATGCTATACCGATGACGAGATTTTCCAGAGCGAAATAGCCATGTTCAAGATTTCTACCGATGAATTTCAGAATTGGGAGGACACGAGCCGGCTTCTGAGAGGGTATAACACTCATATAGTGGAAATTACTCCTGAATATCTCGTGGTGGAAATGGCAGGTTCCAGCGATGCTATAAATTCGCTGTACGGAGAATTGGACAAGATTCACTGTGTCCGGCAGTTTGTCCGTTCGGGGAAAGTCGCCGTCACGGCTTCGCCGCTCGAACAGGTAAGCGACCTGCTTTCCAGAAGACAGGAAAGGTACAAGGACAGATTACAGTAGGAACTTAATGATCGATAATTTATAACGCGGCCCAGGGCCGCACAATGCAAAACGGATTATGGCAAAAATGAATTTCGGCGGAGTCGAGGAAAATGTAGTGACCCGCTCTGAATTTCCGCTTGAAAAAGCGAGGGAAGTGTTGAAGAATGAAACTATCGCAGTCCTTGGATATGGCGTCCAGGGGCCTGGACAGTCATTGAACCTGAAGGACAATGGTTTCAATGTGATAGTAGGACAGCGAAAAGGCTCGAAGAGCTGGGACAAGGCTGTCGAGGACGGCTGGGTGCCGGGTGAAACCCTGTTCGAGATCGAGGAGGCTTGCGAGAAAGCCACTATCATAGAATTCCTGCTCTCCGATGCAGGCCAGATTTCAGCGTGGCCGGTGGTGAAGAAACATCTGACAGCCGGCAAGGCCCTGTATTTTTCACATGGCTTCGGCATCACTTACAATGACAAGACAGGCATCATCCCGCCGGCCGATGTGGATGTGATCATGGTCGCTCCTAAGGGGTCTGGTACTTCTCTGCGCCGTCTTTTCCTTCAGGGCAAGGGTATCAATTCTTCATACGCGATTTATCAGGATGCTACAGGAAAGGCTTATGACAGAGTCATTGCCCTGGGAGTCGGTGTAGGTTCAGGCTATCTGTTCGAGACCACCTTCAAACGCGAGGTGTATTCTGACCTGACAGGGGAGAGAGGTACGCTGATGGGAGCTATCCAGGGTATCTTCGCAGCACAGTATCAGGTGCTCCGTGAAAACGGCCACACTCCTTCCGAGGCATTCAACGAGACTGTGGAGGAACTCAGCCAGAGCCTTATGCCTCTTATAGCAGAAAACGGCATGGACTGGATGTATGCGAACTGCTCCACTACGGCACAGCGCGGCGCGCTCGACTGGTGGAAGAAATTCAGGGATGCCACATTGCCTGTATTCAATGACTTGTACAACAGTGTGAAGACCGGAAACGAGGCTCAGATTTCCATCGATTCGAACAGCAAGCCTGACTATCGCGAGAAGCTGAATGCTGAACTGAAGGAACTGCATGAGAGCGAGATGTGGCGTACAGGCGAGACTGTCCGCTCCCTCCGTCCTGAGCGCAGCAAATAGTGCAGGCGAAAGAATATATTGATCCGGAAGCCGGAAAGGTGCTGCTGGTGAAAAGCGCTGCCAGCCGCAGAGTTTCCATCCGGGTGCATCCGGCCGACGGGGTCAAAGTCATTGTTCCGAGGTCCTTGTCTTATGACGAGGGCCTCAGGTTTTTCATGCTCAAGCGGGACTGGGTCATCTCCACCATTGCGAAGCAGAAAAAGAAGATTTCCGAGGCGGTGGAGGAAGGAAAGGCGGTGGCATTGCTCCGGGACGGAGCAGCGGTGAATACTCTTCTGTCGGAGATCATTTTCAGAAGGGGAGCGGAGAATGGAAGCCGGGAGTCTGTTTCGATGACAGTGAAAACAGAGCAGGTGGAGGATGTGAAGATAACCGGACGGACATTTCTGTCATTGGACAGGCCTCTGTTCAGGAAGGTATTGACGTACTCGGGAAAATTGCCCCGTGAAGGGGCACCTGAACTGGATCATCTTCTCAGACAGGCATTGGCCGAAGTCCTGAGGACGGAGGCTAAACTTATTCTGCCGAAAAGACTGGCATTTTTCGCATCGCGTTTCGGGTTCAGCTGCGGGAAAGTCACCGTCAAGCACAACTCCTCGAACTGGGGAAGCTGTTCAGCCCGGGGAAATATAAACCTGAATCTGAATCTGGTGCGTCTGCCTGAACCTTTGTGCGATTATGTGATTCTTCATGAACTGTGCCATCTGAGGCATCCTGACCATGGGCCTGCGTTTCACGACCTTCTGGAAAAACTGTGTACGGACAATATCATGCGTCTGGCAGGAAACGGGGACAGGTCTGTGACAGAGCTTGTGAAGAAAATCAACTCCAGTCGCTCAGCCCAGCCTGTGCACAGGACGCTGGAGCGTGCCATGAAGGGATACCGCCTGGTGTGAGTGGCTATATCTGCCGGTTTTTCCAGCGTCCGCTCAGAAGATACCAGCCGCACAGAAGCATCATGACGCATCCGTAGACATGTTCCGCAGTCCAGCATACGGCTACATCTGCCCTGATGATGTGCATTATGAACCAGCAGTACAGCATATAGACTGCGAGTGCGCCCAGCTCCAGAAGAAACGCCGTCCGGGTGCTGCCTGTCCCTGAAACGGCCTGGAAAAAGATATTTGCAGGAACGGTCAGCATGTAGGCCGAGCACAGTACCCAGAGCGACGGCACTGCCGCTTCTATGATTTCAGGAATGTTCGTGTAGATTCTCAGAACGGCATGAGGGAAAAGCGCTATCAGCACTGCCATCACTGCCACTGCCGCATAGCTGAGCTTCAGTATTCTGATAACCAGCCCTTTCACTGCATCCGGATGACCGTTTCCTATGATGTTGCTTACCAGTGAGCTGCAGGTGGACGAGAAGGCTGTGAGAACCATCCACATCAGCCCGGATACATTCCTGATGATGTTCGACACAGCCAGAGGCATTTCACCGAGGTGTTCGATGAACAGGAAGAATATAAGCCATGTGGAGAGGGACACGCCGTTCTGTATCATGGTCCATATCGAGACTGTCAGTATGTCGCCGAGTTTTCTGAAATGAAAGCCTTTGAAACTGTTCAGACCGTATTTCCGGCAGTCTGTCCTGGCTATGGTGTAGACAATGAAGAAAACCAGCGATACGAATTCCGCCAGGGTCGAGCCTATGGCCGCTCCGGCTATTCCCATTGCAGGCACACCGAGTTTTCCGAACACGAAAATCCAGTTGAAGACCACGTTTGACAGCACCATGGTGATGGAATTCAGGGTCAGGGTTCTGGTCTGGGTAGTCCCGACATAAAATGCCCTGAACATCGCGGTGACGTAGGCGAAAAACAGTCCCGGTATTCTCCATTTGACATAGCTCAGCGCGGCGTCCGCTATCGCCGGAGATGACACCATTTTTCCTATCAGCCATGGCGAAAACATCTCCGACAGGGCCACCATCACCGCTGCCAGTCCCAGCAGGAAGCACACTCCGTGATAGAATACATTCCCTGTTTCCTGAAATCTGCCCTCGCCGTTGCGTCGGGCAATGATGATCTGGGACCCGATGCTGAATCCGAATCCTATCATGAAGACTACCATGTAGAATACGCCCGCAATGGCTGATGCACCGAGTTCCGTTTCGCCGACCCTGCCCATGAACGCAGTATCCGTCATCCCTATCATCTGCTCCATGACGAGACTGATGAGAATAGGGTAGGCTACCGTCCATATCTGACGGTACGAGTAGACGGGGGCTTTGCCCTGTACGTTCATTGTGGCGGTCTTCATAAAATAACGTTGGTCCGATGCGCAGACGGCGGGGCCTTTATCTTTTCAATATTGCGAGGGCTTCTTCTACTGACAGGGCATTTTCCATCCTGAAATCTCCGCTTCTGCTGCGCTGCAGGCTGTCCAGATGGGCTCCGCTTCCGAGCGCTTCGCCCAGATCCCGGGCCAGGGCTCTGATGTATGTCCCCTTGCTGCAGACTATCCTTATCGTGGCTGTAGGCAGCCCGAGGGCGGAATTGTCCGTGACGTTTATCTTTGGCTGCTTCCCGTCCTTGCTGTAAGTGTTGCACATCGCAGGGTTCTCTACTGATGCCGTTTCGCCCGATAGTGCGTTCTCTTTTGGCGCGGGCGATGCATTCAGCCCGATGCCTGCAGCATCTTTGTCGTTTGGCGCAGCGCTCTTTCCGATACCGGCATCGAATGACAGCAGCTCCATGGACTCAATGCGGATACGCGCTGTCCGGATAAGACCTGCCGCGGCCTCGTCTATCCCTTCTGTCTCCCCGCGACTGATCATCTTGCGTGCGATTTCATACGCCCGTACCCCTTCCACTGATTTCGCAGAAAACAGCGGCGCTATCTGGTCCTGCTCTCCGATGAAAGATTCCATGGCTTTCCTGACATCCTCTTCCGTGATATGTTCATGCGGATAGAGGCGGTCTATCTCCTTTTCCCTGTCGTATGACGGAGTCGTGGCTCCGAAGGTTATGCCTGCGATGTATTCCTTGTCATGCGCCTGCAGAGCCTCTGCCAGTTTCGTGGCTTTTCCGATGCAGACCAGAAGTACCCCTGTAGCCAGAGGGTCAAGCGTGCCTGCATGTCCGACTTTCAGGTTCTTTTTCCCGAAATGTCTCACTGCGGCGAACTTGATTTTCCTGATGACATCGGCGGAAGTCCATGTATACGGCTTGTCTACAGGAATAATGATACCCGCAGGATAATCGTCTATGTTTTTAGTCAACATTGCGCCGCTGGCCAGGACCAGTGGCGCAATGCCAATATTTTCTTCCATAAAAATTCCTTTACAGTCAGAAATCTTCCCTGAATCCGGATTAAAAGGATCGTTGTTCCGGATGGCTATGCCTGCCTGACAGGGATTTTGTCAATTCTTTTCTGGTGTCTTCCGCCTTCGAATTCCGTATCCAGCCAGCTGTCTGTGATTTCAGCCACTTCGTCGAATGGTATGAAGCGTGCCGGCATCACCAGGATGTTGGCATTGTTGTGCTTTTTCACCAGTTCTCCGATTTCCTTGTTCCAGGCCAGCCCTGCGCGGATATTCTGATGCTTGTTCAGGGTCATGGCCATGCCGTTCCCTGTGCCGCACATGGCTATGCCCAGGTCGACTTCTCCGTTTCCGACAGCTTCTGCGAGAGGATGGGCCACGTCAGGGTAGTCCATGCTTGCCTCGGAATGGGTTCCGAAGTCTTTCATTTCGTAGCCTTTGCTTTCAAGATACTGGATGAGCCGGCCCTTGTATTCGAATCCGGCGTGGTCGCTGCAGATACCGATTTTCATGATTTCCGTGATTTTATTCCTGCCTTCCGGGAATTCTGATTTCCTTTCCGGCCAGGCGGCGCAAAATTACGATTTGTTTTTCAAAATTTGAAATTTAATTCCGCAGTTTAGAGTCTTCCGTGTATCACTGACTACAAAATCTAATCTTTGCCGAGCAGCCATTCCCAGGCAGGCATTACATTTATTCTTTTTCCGGATATTTGTAATGTGTCCTTTTCATCGTCGGTTATTATCAGCAGGTTGTCACATCCGGTGACCGATGACGCCTCCAACAGGCCTTTGATTTCGCGCTCGCGGGTTTCATCGTCCGCCATACTCCATGTCACTTGAATGAGCCGGATGACATTTTCTTCCCGTTGAAGCACAAAATCGCATTCTGCATTGCCGTGATAATACGAAATTTTGTCGGACGGAAGCCTGTTCCTGTAAAGCTGGAGGAATACTGCATTCTCTAAATTCTTGCCTTTGTCGTTGCTTTGTGGCATAAGTACGGCGTTTCGCAGCCCTGTATCTATACAATAGAATTTGTCCAATGATTTACGTTCCTTCGCCAATGAGCGGTCATATCTGGAGATTCGTATGAATATGAAAATGTTGCACACATAATCTGCCCAAAGATATAAATCGTCTTTACTTATTTTAAGTCCCTGTGACCTTATATCGTTATATATGGCATTAATGGATGTCGGTTTGGTCAGATTGGCCATAATTCGTTTCACGAAGTAACGGACCACTCCGGTATTGGTTATTCGATAATGTTCGGCAAGGTCACGCAATATCATCGTATCAAAATATCCATGAAGCAGTTTCAGCTGTTCCGACCTGGATGTGGCAAGCACGATTTCAGGGAATGCACTTGACTGGTTATATATTTCGAATACGCTCTTCAGTCGAGCCCTGTCCTGTTCCAAAAAGCTGTCCGTAGCAATTTTCCTGAAGCGGCAGAATTCTCTGAAAGAAAGCGGATAGGTCTCATATTCTATAGGATAGCCTCGCAAAGCTGAACCAAGTTCCGAGGAAAGCATTGAGGCATTGCTTCCGCAGATATAAATGTTCTTGCAATAGGATTTGTAGACACGCAATACGAAATATTCCCAGTTTTTTATAAGCTGTATTTCATCAAAGAACATATGTACGTCTTTTATGGGGATATCCGGAAACATTTCCATATATGCCGTCACCACATCATCCAACTCATCGGATGACATATTGACAAGGCGTTCATCATCAAATCCTATCCACAGGATTTTCTCTTTGGGAATACCGGTATTTACCAAGTCGTTGATGGCAATCTCCATCATTGTAGACTTGCCGCATCGCCTTACTCCAGGTACTGTTATGATCTTTTTTCTGCCAACGGGCAATTTTATATCCCGTTCTATCACTTCGAACGGAATTTCACTTTGTCTGATGGCGATCAGCGATTTGATAATGTCTTTTTTCATAATACATCCCTATATTGTATGACAAATATAAATATTTATTCCTCTTTTATAGGATAAATATTGAAAAAGTTTCCTCTTTTAAAGGAAACTTTTACTGGGTTTTTTGTCTGCGATTTCAGATGTTGATATCAAGTTCGACAGGGCAGTGGTCAGAGCCGAAAATTTCAGTGTGTATTCCGGCGGAAACCAGCTTGTCATCGAGCCGTTTCGATGTCAGGAAGTAGTCGAT
>CALUSC010000005.1 GCA_944323345.1 uncultured Bacteroidales bacterium
CAGAGTGGTCGAATGCGGCGGTCTTGAAAACCGTTGATCTTCACGGGTCCGGGGGTTCGAATCCCTCTCTCTCCGCAGGAAAAGCCTGAGCTCGTCGAGTTCAGGCTTTTTGTTTTCAGATAGCCAGAGGCTCGCATTGTCACGCCGACCTGTCGCGAAATCGCCGCAGAACGTTACAGGTCGCAACAGGAATTAATAAGTCGCAGGCTGAGAGGTGCAGGCGGCGGTGTTGGTTTTCATGAAACAAATTGATAAATTTGCCGATTCTGAATTAACGACTGTTTTTCATTGATATGAAAAAAATATTTTTGACTTTATCGGCATTGCTCCTGGCCGGGAGCATCTTTGCGGCTGACAACACGCCGCTGTGGTTGAGGAAAAACTGCATCTCTCCTGACGGGAGCAAAATCGTATTCTGCTATAAAGGCGATATTTATGTGGTGGATTCCGACGGAGGTACAGCCAGGCAGATAACCAGTAACCCCGCATACGACTCCGATCCGATCTGGACTCCGGACGGAAAGAACATCGTTTTCAGTTCATACAGGAATGCTGACAAGGATATTTACATTACATCCGCAGAAGGCGGGGTGCCGGACAGGGTGACAGATTACCCGGGACACGAGACCCCGATGGCTGTTCTTGAGGACGGCAGGATAATATTTTCCGCGTCATTGCAGCAGGATGCAGAGTTCGGAGGTTTCCCAGGAAATGCAGCCCAGCTTTATGTCGTAGGGCAGAATGGCGGGAGGCCGGAATATGTCACCTCTCTGCCTGTGTCGTCCCTCAGCATAAACAAGGACGGCCTGATAATCTATGAAGACTGGAAGGGCTATGAGGATAATTTCAGAAAGCACCATACATCTTCGGTAACCCGCGACATCTGGCTGTACAGGCCGTCTGCCGGTCAGTCAGGTTTCGGAATAAACAGCGAAGGTACGTTCGAAAAACTTTCTTCATTCAAGGGAGAAGACAGAAATCCGGTCTTTGCCGCCGACGGTGACACTTTCTATTATCTGAGCGAACAGAGCGGAAGTTTCAACATATACAGGAGTTCTGTTTCCAATCCTTCGGAATCCGTGCAGATTACGCACAATACGACTCATCCGGTAAGATATGTGTCCGTGGCGGAAGACGGTACCCTGTCATTCTCATTCAATGGCGAACTATATACGGTCAGGGACGGACAGGAGCCTGAAAAAGTGGAAATAAGCATATTTTCAGACAATCTCGAAAAAGACAATATCGTCAGGAATCTCTCAGGAGGAGCTACGGACCTGGCGGTATCCCCAAACGGAAAGGAAGTGGCTATCATTCTCAGGGGCGATGTCTATGTGACATCCGTTGAATACAATACTACCAGACGGATTACGGATACTCCCGAGCAGGAAAGGGATCTCTGTTTTTCCGAGGACGGCAGGACCCTGTACTATTCATCGGAGAGGAACGGACATTGGGGCATATATGCCTCCTCATTGACTGACAAATCGGACAAATACTTCACATACAGTGTGAAGATGGAAGAAAAAATGATTACCGATCCCGGACAGACATGTTTCCAGCCTGCCGTCTCTCCTGACGGCAAATGGCTCGGATTTCTACGGGACAGGACCGAACTGGTGATAAAGAATATCAAATCGGGGAAAGAAAAGTCTCTCCATAAGAATGTGAACTATTCGTATTCCGACGGAGACCAGAATTTCGCCTGGAGTCCGGACAGCAAATATATCCTGTGCAACTGGCAGGCCGACGGAGGCTGGAACAATGAGGATATCGCGCTCGTGGATATCACGACCGGAGATATTACGGACCTGACGCAGAGCGGCTATACGGACGGGAATTTCAGGTGGGCCCTGAAAGGGAAAGCCATGACATGGATGTCCGACAGGGCAGGGTACCGCAGTCATGGAAGCTGGGGCTCGGAATATGATGTCTATGCCATGTTCTTCAACGGAAAGGAATACTACAAATTCATCCGGGATGAAGAAAGCGATGATATGGAGAAACTTCTGGCCGATGAAAAGGAAGAAAAGAAAGAAGCCAGGGATTCGGCGAAGGCGGAAAAGAAGACGGAGAAGCTGTCTCTCGATCTGGACAACAGATATGACAGAATTGTCAGGCTTACCAGATTTTCGGGACGGATGGGAGACCATTATCTGTCGGCCGACGGTTCCAAACTGTATTACATGACAAGGCTTGAAAAAAGCTATGACCTGTGCGTCTTCGATATAAAGGAAGGCAGCATAAAGGTATTGGCCAAAAACGTTACCGGATCGATTTATCCTGCAGGGGACGACTCGTCTTTCTATATTCTCGGTGGCGGCGGTGTTTCCAAATTCGACATGCTGACCGGCGCGCGAGAGAGCATATCGTTCACCGGGGAATTCAATTACCGTCCTGCGGAAGAGCGTGAATACATTTTCGGGCATATATGGAAGCAGGTTTCTGACAAATTTTACGACAAGGATATTCACGGTATAGACTGGGCCATGTACAGGGATGCCTACAGCCGTTTCCTGCCGCATATCGACAATAATTTCGATTTCCAGGAAATGCTTTCAGAACTGCTCGGAGAACTCAACGGCTCGCATACGGGTGCGAGATATTACGGTTCTCCTGCCAGAAACATGGGACGACTCGGTTTTATCCCTGATTATTCCTATGATGGCGACGGCATTAAGATAGCCGAACTCCTGAAAGGCGGTCCGCTTTACATCACTGATCCTGAGATCAAGGCCGGAGATGTGATAACCGCCATTGACGGACAGGAGATCGCCGCCGGCATGAACTGGTTCCCATTGCTTACGCTGAAGGCAGGTGACAAGGTGCTGGTTACTGTCAGGAAAGGCGGAAAGACCGAAGATATTTACGTGGAGGCCGGATGGAGCGACAGGGATCTCCTTTACAAGAGATGGGTCAGACAGCGTGAAGAAATGGTCGAGAAACTGTCAGGCGGCCGTGTGGGCTATGTGCATGTCGCAGGCATGGACTCCGACAGTTTCAGGGAAGTCTACTCGAAACTGCTCGGGAAATACAGGACTGCCGAGGCTGTGATAGTGGATACGAGGAACAACGGAGGCGGATGGCTTCATGACGATCTGGCCACTCTGCTTTCCGGCAAAGCCTATATAAAATTCGAACCGAGAGGCCAGTATATCGGCACGGAACCTTATTCGAAATGGACCAAGCCTTCCTGCGTACTTATCGGTGAAAACAATTATTCCGACGCATGCGGCTTCCCTTATGTTTACAAGACGCTGGGTATCGGAAAACTCATAGGTGCCCCTGTCCCTGGAACAATGACCGCGGTATGGTGGGAGCAGCAGATAGATCCGAGCATGGTTTTCGGTATTCCGCAGGTGGGTGCGGTAGGTCTCAAGGAGGGCCGCTATCTCGAAAACATGCAGATAGAACCTGATATTCTGGTCTATAACGATCCGGCATCATTGCTGGACGGGGAAGACAGACAGCTCGAAGCGGCTGTGGAAGAAATGCTGAAGGAAATAGACGGAAAATGACGTTGAGGGCCTTTCCGGCCCTCTCATAATCAAAAATCCTTACATAATTCCAGCCCTTTCCTGACGGCATCGGATATTTTCGATTCGATGACGTCGGGAGAGCTGTAGTCCATGTTTTCTGCGGAGATGACATAAAGGTCTCCGAGTCCCCAGAGGTAGCTGAGAGCCCTTATATAAGGAGTGGCCTGCTCCAGAGGCTCTCCGGTGCGTATATTCATGCCTCGCGTGGTTATGTACAGGACCTTTTCGCATCTGCACAGTCCGTAGCAATGCGTGTCATCGCTGTCGAAAGTGATGTGGAACAGAGACATGTTTTCGAAAAACACTTTCAGTTCCGAAGGAAAACTCATGTCCCAGAAAGGAGCCGCTATGACAATTCTGTCTGCTGCCGCAATCCGTCTGGCCATGTCTGCAAACTCCTCCGGGACAATGCCGTGGTCTCTGTCCTGCAATATTTTCCCGTCAACGGCAGGAAAGCCTGCCCCGTCCAGACTGATGGTTTCGATTTCATATCTTTTGCCCAGGTCCTCTATGAGAGGCCTGGCAATTTTTCTGGTACGGGACTCTTCCCGCATGGTCGCATCAATGAATATAAGCTTTTTCATGGCATCAAATATAGTCCGGATATGTGGCACGGTCAAGTTTTTCCCGGAAAAATGCTATATTTGCCGCCCGAAAAAACAGCAATACATGAGTAAGCTCGGAGGTATCCTTTACGGTATGGCGACATCGGTCACATTCGGACTGATTCCGCTTTTCACCCTTCCTCTGATAGGGAAGGGAATGGTGTATGATTCCATCCTGTTTTACAGATTCCTTTTCGCATCCATTGCCCTGGCGACCGTGATGCTGGTCAAGAAAGAATCATTCAGAATCGAAGCGGCAGATGTCCCTGTATTTGTCCTTCTGGCATTTTTCTACACTTTTTCATCGCTTTTCCTTCTGTACGGATACGGATATATGGGAGCCGGAGTCGCTACGACCTTGCACTTTACCTACCCTGTTTTCGTGACTCTGCTCATGTTTTTCCTATTCAAGGAAAAGACAGGATGGCTTACCTGGGTATCCATAGCGTTTGCCGTATGCGGAGTGGCTCTTCTTTCCCTTCCCCAGTCCGGGCTTTCCGCAGATGTGAAAGGTATAATAATCGTCCTGCTTTCTGCAGTGGCATACGGGAGCTATATCGTTGGCGTGAACAAATCCAGGGTCCGCAGCATGAACAGCCGGAAACTTGCGTTCTACGTATTTGTTTTCACCACTTTGATTTTCGGGGTCAAGGACTTGTCTGCAGGCAGCCTTCAGCTCCCGCCTGATCCGGTGTCTGTGGTATATCTTGTCCTTCTGGCCGTGCTCCCTACAGTAGTGTCGAATGTGACGCTGGTACTTGCCGTCCAGAGAATAGGCGGCACTCTTACATCTGTCCTCGGTGCGCTCGAACCTCTGACGGCGGTGTGCATCGGAGCATTGGTATTCGGAGAAGCCTTTACTCTGAGGGAAGGGGCCGGTATCATTCTGGTTCTTGCTGCAGTGACTGTGATAATATTGACCGGAACCATCCAGGGCACCCTGGACAAGGTATTCAAGAAAATCCGTCCGCGGCATGCATAAAAAGAGTCGCGACAGGCACTGCCGCGACTATTGCAAGTGAGTATTTTACACCAGCTTCCGGACAAGCTCTTCCCTGTCGCCGGGCAGCAGGTCGATGACCGGGATCTCTATAAGGGTATAGCATCCGGGCGCCTGTCTGAACGTCGCCCTGGCAGAGCAGACCATCACCTGGGCCGTGAGGGCCGGGTTATTGATCTTCATGTTGAACTCGAACAGCTGGTTCTGGGTTTTCCCGGAAACTCCCTTTCTGGTCAGGTTCACTCCGTGTCCCATGTCGATCAGGGCATCTACATCATCGACTTTGATGACATGAGTTTCATCGTGGGCGAAGTAAGGGTCCGCCTTTATGGCTGCGGCTACTTTCCCGAAATCATATCCGTCCTTAACCTCTATGTAAACCATTCTTCTGTGCACTCCGGTGCCGGTCGGTATGGTCATGGACAGTGCGGCCTTCACCCCGTCTATGGCTTTTACGGCTACGGTATGCCCCATGCTCATTCCGGGGCCGAAATTAGTGTAGGTGATTCCCTTCGGAGCGATGGCTTCCAGCAGCGCCCTTACCACCGAATCGCTGCCCGGATCCCAGCCGGCAGATATGACTGACACGGCATTGTGCCTGCGTGCAGTTTCACCGAGACTTTTCCTCAGAGCCACGATGTCCGTGTGGATGTCGAAACTGTCCACAGTGTTGATACCCATTTCCAGAAGCGGTATGGCATGCTCCTCTACCTTCCTGGTCGGCGTGCATAGGATGGCTACATCCACTTTGCCGAGTTCCTTTACATTCCTGACTACTTTAAGGTCTTTCAGTTCATCAGGACAGTCCTCGCTTCCTTTTCTTCTGATGATTCCGGCGATTTCGAAGTCCGGGGATACTCTGAGAGTTTCGACTACGTACCTGCCGATGTTGCCGTATCCTACTACGGCTGCGCGAATTTTTTCCATATCCATTCGTTTTATATTATGTTTACATTCTTCTCATCGAACTCACGCTATTGTAGCTTTCGCAAATATAATAACCAGCCACGTATTCTGTCCAAAAATTTCGTTAATTTCTTTTATCAATCTTATTATATCCCTAAATTCGCAGAAATTTCGACTGGCCGGTCATGAAAGTACTCTTGGTTTCCGATGCTGGAAGCATACATACGAAGCGATGGTCCGTTTCCCTTAGGGAAGCGGGGATCGATGTTGTCCTGTTTTCGATCACTCCTGCCCAGGATGGCTTTTTCGCTGAAAATGGCGTCAAATCATATATTTACGACCTTTTCCGGTACAAGAGGGGGCCGGAGACCGGAAAGAAAAATATCCTGGCTCCGGTAACGGCTCATATCAGGGCTGTGGAAGCCCTCAAAAATGTTCTGGGGACTGAAAAACCGGATATCCTGCATGCGCATTACGCCACGAGCTACGGTCTGGTCGCCGCATTGTCAGGTTTCCATCCTTTCATCGTGTCCGTGTGGGGCAGCGACATTTACGAGTTTCCCGGACTTTCTCCGTGGAACCGCATGGCAGTCAAATTCATTCTCGGAAAGGCGGACAGAGTGCTTTCCACGAGTCATGCCATGGCTGAGGAAACATTGAAATATTGCAGGAAAGACATCGGCATCACTCCTTTCGGAGTGGATACGGACATTTTCAGACCGGTGCCGGAGGACAGGGGGAAAAAAGAGAAGATAGTTTTCGGAACAGTCAAGACCCTGTCATCGAAATATGGCATTGACCTGTTGCTCAGGGCTTTTGCCCTTATGAGGCGAAAGGTGCTCCTGTGGCAGGATTTCCCGCAGACAGAACTCGTCATTGCCGGGAAAGGACCCGACAGGGCCTGGCTGGAAAAACTGGCGGAAGAACTGGGAATAGCAGACTCCACGGTTTTTCTCGGAGAAGTGAGTCATGACGCTGTTCCGGAGATATATTCATCCATGGACGTGGCCGTATTTCTGTCCAGGGCGGAAAGTTTCGGTGTCTCGGCAGTGGAGGCCATGGCTTGCGGTGTGCCTGTAATAGCTTCGGATGCAGACGGTTTCCGTGAAATACTGGAAGGAGGGGCAGGAATCATAGTGCCCCGCGAAAATGTGGAGGCTGCCGCCGATGCGATGCTGCGTCTTGCATCAGATGCAGGTGTCAGGGCTGTCTTCGGTCCGGCCGGGCGGAAAAGAGTCATGGAACGCTACAGATGGCAGAATAATGTTTCTGCAATGATAAAGGAATACGCGAGGATACTTCTCTGAGCAGGATGTATGGGCCGGGAACACTGACGTGAACTGCAGGAAGGGTGCAAATGAAGGATAATCTGAAAGAAAAGACAGCAAAAGGTGTCGAGTGGGGCTTTATCGACAACCTGGCCGGAACGGGGATTCTGGCCATCGTGAACCTTATCCTCGCCCGTATCCTTTCTCCTGCGGAATTCGGAATCGTAGGCATGACATCCATTTTCATCACCTTGTCCACATCTCTTGTAGACAGCGGTTTCACTGGAGCCCTGACCAGAAAGAAAGAAGTCAGCGAAAAAGATCTGAATACGGTATTCTATTTCAATCTATTCACGTCGGCGTGCCTTTATGCCGTCCTTTATGCCGCCGCTCCGACGATTGCGCGTTTTTTCGGACAGCCGGTGTTGGAGGACGTCGTCAGGATATTGGGCTTATCGCTGATAATCACGGCATTGAGCATTGTCCAGAAGGTGATTTTAGTACGTAAAATCGACTTCAGGACACAGGCTGTAGTTTCAGTAATCTCTGCCGTAGCGAGCGGAATCGCAGGTATCTGGATGGCATTGGCCGGGTACGGCGTCTGGAGTCTGGTCACCATGCAGCTTTTGCGCCTTGCCCTTACGACTGTCCTGCTTTGGCTTTTTTCGAGGTGGATTCCGTCGTTCATGTTTTCCTCAGCTTCTTTCAGGGAGATGTTCTCTTTCGGAGGGCGGCTGCTGCTCACGGCGATTATCAGCACCTTATGGTCGGAAATCTACTCTTTCATAATCGGAAAAGTCTATACGCCCTCGGTACTCGGGCAATATTCGCGTGCCGACAAGTTCAGAAATCTGGTGACATCCAATGTAAGCATAGTGATGCAGAGGGTTACTTACCCGGTGCTGTCATCGATAAGGGACCAGAAACAGAGGCAGAGCCGTGCATACAGGAAAATCATCCGGACTACCGTAATGATTTCTTTCACTGCAGTGCTCGGCCTTGCGGCCATTTCCGAATCGTTCGTGCTGACTCTGGTGGGTGACCAGTGGATTCCGGCCATAAAATATCTGCGCATACTATGTCTTTCGGGACTTTTCATGCCACTGATGATATGCAGTGCCAATATATTGAATGCCAACGGCAGGTCCGATACGACTCTCTATCTCGAAATCACCAAGACCGCGTTGGCGGCCATACCTGTCCTCGCCGGTATTTTCTTCAACCTGGAAGCACTTCTGTGGGCTACCGTGGCGGTGTCCGCCGTGTCATATCTGATATATGCGGCGGCCGTTGCCGGATCGGTGGACTACCCTGTGCAGCGGCAGCTGTGCGACATATTGCCGTTTTTCCTGGTATCCGCAGCCATGGCCGCCATAGTCTACTGTTTTTCGTGGCTGCCTCTTCCACAGTGGCTCATCCTGATAATCCAGCTTAGTGCCGGTGCGGCAGTCACCGTGCTGTCCTATGAACTGGTCTACAGGAACGAGGAATACCGTGATGTAAAGTCGGCGTTGATGAAATTGTTGAAACATTCCAGCGAAAGTCATGAAGCCTGATGTATCCGTAATAATAGTGAACTACAACACCGGCCGGCTCCTGCGTAACTGCCTTGCGAGCATTGCCGGAAATATCCGGCAGAAATATGAAGTGATCGTAGTGGACAATCATTCGGCGGATGATTCCCTGTCCATGTGTTCTGAATTCTGGGGAAAAGAGAATTTCAGGCTGGAGAGGCTCGACCGGAATTACGGGTTTTCCAGGGCGAACAATGTCGGGGCAGGGCTGGCCCGCGGTTCCGTCTTTCATTTTCTGAATCCAGATACGGAACTCCAGGAAGGAATAAGCCGTGACTATGAGACCGCGCTGGCACATCCTGAGAATGTGTATGTGAACCCGCTTGTGAACAGGGACGGTTCTTATGAGAACGACAAAATGCCTGTGCCGGTACTTCGCAATATCAGGCTGTGGAACTCCGGGTCCGGTGATGCTGCATTCTGGTATAAAGGGGCGTCCGTCATGATTTCCGCCGATAATTTCCGCAGGATAGGCGGCTGGTGCGAAGATTATTTCCTGTTTGCCGAAGACCTGGATCTGTTCTATGAAATCAGCAGGCACGGTATCCCTGTCAGAGTCGCGGAATCGGAAATCTTTCATCTCGGAGGAGGCAGCACATCGTCCATGTGGAGCGCGCTTCGCCGTGAGATCCAGGTCGAAAAGTCCAACCGACTGTTCTTCAGGAAGCATTTTTCAAGAACGGAATATCTGAAGAGCAAACTGTATTATCTGTTCCACCATTCCGTCAAGCGCCCCGGCCATGTCCCGCGCTATCTCGCCGCCTGGTTTCTCAGCCTTTGGCGCTGATTCATATCAGCTTGGATTTCAGATCGAAAGGACGCAGATCGTCGAGTTTAAGACAGCGTACCGCTTCTTCCAGCAATGATTCTTCATCATATCGGCCGGAATTCCGGCCAATGAAAAACTGCCCTGCGTCTGTCAGACATTTCCGTGGGACCAGCCCGATGATTTCAGTCCCGGTGACCTTGACTCCCCGTGCCCGGGCTGCGAGACAGACTTCGGAGAATGCCTTGTGCAGCGGAGTGGTTTCCATGTCAGTGATATTCATGGAAACCTGGGAGATCCCGTATTCGGCGATATACCATCCGATAGCCTTGCAGCCTTTCAGCTTGCCCGGAACACGTCGTCTGACCCCGTCGGCGTCAGTTACGGTTCTTCCGCTTTCCCTTATGTCCCCGGCTATTTCCGATGCAATGGATACGGGACAGCTTTTTTCCAGATTGAAATTTACGGCTATGAGAAAGTTCCTGGCCCCCACGATCGTGGCTCCTGCCCGTGCCGCCATCTCTGTGAATGTTTCAGGACTGAAATCCGGGCGCAGCGCCGGATCTGCCATTTTGTCCCGGAGCGCTTCGTATTCTCCATGTCGGCAGACTTCCAGGCGTTTCCTTTCAGGTCTCAAGGCCGCGGCTTCATAGCAGTAGCAGGGAATGCCGAGTTCCGAGAAAATGCGCAGAGCTACCTTTCTGGCCAGCTCTGCACACTCTTCCAGCGTAATGCCTGATACGGGTACGAACGGGAGTACGTCCGTGGCTCCCATGCGGGGATGTGTCCCGTGCTGCACTCTCATGTCTATCAGTTCCGCAGCAGTACGTACACCCCTGAAAGCAGCTTCGGCTACAGCTTCAGGACTTCCTGTAAATGTAATTACAGTCCTGTTCGCCGCTTCCCCTGGGTCGATGTCCAATATTTTAACCCCACCTGCTCCCGATATCGCGCCGGCAATCCTGTCTATGACCCTCATGTCGCGGCCTTCGCTGAAATTAGGAACGCACTCGATAATCTTTTCCATACGGCTGATACGCTTGTCCTGTCTCCGTCCTATCGTCCGGTGATTTCCGAAAATTCCTTTTTCATCGCTTCGAGACGCTCAGGCTCTTCAGCGGATATATCCTTCATCTGTGCCGGATCTTCCTTCATGTTGAACAGTGCGTAATCCGGCAGGTTCCCGAGTTCGTTTTTCGAATAATTCCTTTCCGGTCCTTCGTAAGGAGGAATCATCGTGTAATCTCCGGAGCGCAGCGCCAGACGGCCTTCGGCTTCATGGATAAGGCTCTGCCGGCCCTCTCCTGATTTTCCGAGGAAGGCATCCAGGGTATTCCGGCTGTCGATACCTTCAGGTACATTCCCTCCGATCAGATTCCCCAAACTTGCGAACATGTCCATCTGGCATACGAGGGCATCGGAAACCTGCGGGTCGATACGGCCTTTCCAATATATTATAAGAGGTATATGGGTGCCTCCGTCGAAAAGGCTGTATTTGCCTCCACGTGTCCCGTTGCGAGGGTCATGATCTCCGAGCATCTCTTCCGCCTTGTCGTCATAGCCGTCGTTGAGGACAGGCCCGTTGTCACTGGTGAAGATTACTATCGTATTATCCATAAGTCCTTTTTTGTCCAGATATGCGAGCACTTCCCCTACGCACCAGTCACCTTCCACTACGGCATCCCCTCTCGGTCCGAGAGTCGTGCTGCCGACAAATCTGGAGTGCGGTGCACGCGGTACATGCGGCTCATGCAGACCATAATACAGGAAGAACGGCTTCCCTTTTTCCAGCCTGTCGGCCCAGCCTTTTACCTTACCGACGAAATAATCCGCCATATCTTCATCCACCCACCGGGCCTTCTCTCCGCCCTTCATGTAGCCGATACGCGGTATGCCGTTGACAATGGAGAAATTATGCCCGACAGACCAGTTCATCTTCAGCATTTCCGGATTTGTAAGGGCTGTCGGCTCCCCTTCGAAATTCTTCTTGTAGTCTACATAAATGGGGTCGTCAGGATCGAGCCCTTCTACCAGGCCGTCTTCCACATAGACGGTAGGAACCCTGTCATTCGTGGCTGCTATCAGACACGTATAATCGAATCCGACCGTATTGGCACTCGGATTTATTTCTCTGTTCCAGTCCACATTCCCGTCTCCCATTCCAAGATGCCATTTGCCTATGGCTGCAGTCGCATATCCTGCTTCCTGCATCATTTTCGGCATGGTAGGGATGTCCGTAGGGATTATCAGCGGGGCATCGCCCGGCAATATCCTGGCATCGGCGTTTCTCCACGGATAGAGTCCGGTGAACATGGCATATCGGCTCGGCGTGGAGGTCGCCGAGGTGGCGTAACCGTTGGTGAACATGATGCCGTTGTGCGCAAGAGAGTCGATATTCGGAGTCGAGATGGTCTTGCTGCCATAGGCGCTTACATCTCCGAGTCCCAGGTCATCTGCCACAATCAGCACTATATTGGGCTGTTGGGGGCCGGAAGGACCGTTCCCGCAGGCCATAAGTCCGGCTCCTGCGAGAGGAAGAAGCATCAGTGATTTGTTTTTCATAAATAGAATCGGTTATCAGTTATTTTTGAAACTTTAAATTTAGAAAATAAAATCGGCAATCAGATTATTTGTTGGAAAAAATGATATATTTGCAAAATTACGAACATTAGCAGATGAGAATTCCCCTGAAATATTTGCTTCTCACCGGCATTTTATCGGTATGTATAGACGCTGATGCCGGTCATGATATCTTTTCGGCTCTGTCCAGGGCCGAATCATTTTCTTATGACACTCTCGGCAGATTTGTCCGGAATCAGGATATAACCGTGGACTGGCATGACGGTGACAGGTATTTTCATTATTGCATGGAAGACAGTACCGGTATCCGTCATTTTATCGTGGACACCAGGTCGTGGAAGAAAAAGGAGGCATTCGACAATGCTGTCATGGCCCGCAGACTGGCGGGGCTTCTGTCGGACGGCAGCGACGGGCACCGGGAAAAGATCGATCCTGAGAATCTGGGAATATATTTCCAGGGACTGGACGGGAAGAATGCCGATATTTTCAGATTCATGTGCCGCGGGCAGGAGATGGAATACGACATTTCCAAAGATATTCTCAGGAAATCGGAACATACTGTGGATACCGGCTTCCAGGCCCTTTCCCGCATGTGGTACAGGAATTATTCGGCGGACAGCCTTTATTACGTGACAGCCTGCGGCCATAATATGGCTCTGTTCAGTGCCGACGGAAGGGACAGTGTCATGGTCACTTCCGACGGAGAACAGTACCATTCGTTCGCAGTCAGTGCCGACAGTCCGAAAGATTCCGATGAAAAATCTTCGGCTATAGGACTATGGGTGGGGAAAAGCCATAAATATTTCTTCGTCAGGGAAGACAAACGGGAAGTGGGGACCATGACTCTCGTGAACAGCCTGGTCAGACCGCGCCCGTCTGTCAAGACATATAAATACGCGTTTCCAGGTGACGAACATGTCACTCAGTATGAAGTGTATCTGCTGGATGCTGAAAACGGGACAGTCCGGACTGTCGATGCCGGCGCATATCCTGATCAGCGGATCATAGTGCCGCGCTTCAATAAATTCGTCCACACGGACAGGTATGTCTGGTTTGTCAGGACCAGCCGCCCTTCCGATATCGTGGATCTTTGCCGTGTCGATGTGACTGACGGCAGCCTGGACGTTCTGATAAGCGAAGAATGCAGGCCGCACCTGAATGAACAGCTTTTTTCATGGCGGATATTGGGTGACGGAGAAGAAATCCTCTGGTGGTCCGAGCGTTCCGGAAAGGGCAGGTTTTATCTGTATGACGGAGAAGGCCGCCTGAAGAATGCAGTTACCGACGATGATTTCGTGTCGGGAAATATTGTGGCCGTGCTCGACGAGACCAGGGAAGTCATTTTCGAGGGTTATGGCCGCGAACCTGGGATAAATCCTTATTACAGATTTTATTACAAGGCCTCATTGGACGGAGGAAGGAAGCCTGTCTGCCTGACTCCGGGCAACGGTACCCATGATGCTGTCATTTCTCCGGACAGAAAATATATGGCGGACGCCATGTCGAGAATGGATCTGGCCCCGCAGCACAGGATATTCGACATGAAGGGACGGGAGAAGTTCCGTATGGAAGACGCGGACCTGACGGAACTTTACAAAAGAGGCTGGAAGGAGCCTTTGGTCATGAGCCTTAAGGCGGCGGATGGCGAGACCGATCTCTATGGTGTGGTGTATATGCCTTTCGACCTGGACACTACGAAAAAATACCCTGTCATCAGCAGTGTCTATCCGGGACCTCAGATAGATCTGGTGCCTACGGCCTTTTTCCCGGACGACAATTATAACCAGTCTCTGGCGCAGATGGGCTTCATCGTGGTGAATTTTGCCTACAGGGGCAGCGGACCTTACAGAGGACGTGATTTTTATGCTTACGGTTACGGAAACCTGCGCGATTATCCTCTGGACGATGATTATGCCGTCATCAGGCAGATCGGAGAGAAGTTCAGCTTCGCCGACACTACCAGAGTCGGGATCTACGGGCATTCCGGCGGCGGATTCATGACAGCTACCGCCATGATGACACGGCCTGACTTCTACAAAGTCGGAGTCGCGGCTTCAGGAAATTATGACAACAATATCTACATGCAGTGGTGGGGAGAATCGTTTCACGGAGTCCGCCAGGAGACCGGTGAAGACGGATCGGCAGTATTCCGGTGCGATATTCCTGTCACGGCTGACCTGGCCGGGAACCTGAAAGGCCGGCTGCTGCTGATAACCGGAGATATGGACAACAATGTCCATCCGGCTTCCACGCTCCGGCTTGCCGATGCCCTGATCGGAGCCGGCAAATACTTCGACATGATGATCATACCTGGCGCGGATCACGGTTTGGGAGACAAATACTATGTGAATCTGATACGCCTCTATTTCGCCGAGCATCTGCTCGGAATGGATACCGATAATATTAACAACAATTAACTTTCTTTTTCGCCTATGAAAATCGTGTTTTTCAAATCTTCGGGAATACTGTCTCTTGCCCTTTCGCTCGTCTTTTCCATGGCGGCAGGGACCGTATCGGCCCAGACTCCACAGATAACGGTGAGCGGAAAGATTACGGACAGGAACGGCGAGCCTCTGGCCGGAGTTTCGGTCATGGTGCCCGGAACGATGACAGGCGTAGGGTCCGGCTCCGACGGAGACTACAGCATTACTGTAGATCTGGGGGCGACGCTGCGCTTCAGCTGTATAGGTTTCGAGACGAAAGACGTCAAGGCTGTCAAGACCGTATGCGACATAACGCTTGACGAGGAAGCCATGATGATGGACCAGGTAGTGGTCACAGGATATTCCCAGGTGGAACTGAGGAAGAGTACCGGAGCAGTGGGCATCGTCAGTGCCGAGGAACTCAAGGGCTCTCCGTTGAAGACCGTGGACCAGCTTCTCCAGGGAAAACTCGCCGGAGTCAACGTGCAGATGACATCGGGACGCCCGGGAGCCGCAGCCAAAATCAGAATCAGGGGTACAAACACCCTGACTGGAAATGCCGAGCCTCTGTGGGTCATCGACGGTGTGCCCATGCAGAAGAATATCCCCGATATGAACATGAGCCAGATCAAATCCGGAGACTTCGATAATATTTTCGCCACCGGTGTAGGAAATATAAATCCCAACGACATCGAGTCCATAACTGTCCTGAAGGATGCGGCTGCTGCCGCAATATACGGGTCCCAGGCGGCGAACGGTGTCATCGTCGTGACTACCAAACACGGAAATCCGGGAAAGACTTCCGTCAGCTACATGGGTTCCGTGACAGTACAGACGAAGCCGTCGAGAGACCCGAACCTGATGAATTCGCAGGAAAAACTGGCATGGGAGCAGGAACTCTGGGATGAGTTTTCCGCCGAAGGCTTTGCCGCAAGGCAGGCAGGAGACCTGAATGCACGCTATCCGGTCGTGGGTATTGTCGGACAGATCAGGGCCGGCTACGGAAAGTATGCCGGCATGACTGCGGCCGAGCAGGATGAACTTATCCGCCAGCTCGGATCCCACACTACCGACTGGTTCGATGTCCTCTTCCGCAATACTGTGTCTACCAGTCATTACCTGTCTGTTTCCGGAGGCTCGGACAAGATGACTTATTACGTGTCGGGAGGATTCAACTATAACAACGGTCTGGTCCAGAGGACGAGCGCCACTTCCTACAGCCTGAATGCCAAAATAGACTCACGCCCTGCCAAGTGGATAAATTTCGGCATACAGACAGATTTCAGCTATCAGAAAGCCCTTTCTCCATCTAACAATGTGGACATGTTCGAATACGCCTACTTCGCCAATCCGTACGAGCAGCTGTACAATGCCGACGGCTCATATAAGGCCGATGAGACCTATTTTACGCTGGGCGAGGCTAACGGAGAATATGTGAAGGCCGTGCCGGAGAGCGGATTCAATATCATGAGGGAAATCAACGAGACATCGAGCGAGGCTAATTCCACGGCAGTAACCCTCCAGGGAAATGCTACGATAAACATTGCCAAGGGACTGACCTTTACCGGTCTGGCTTCGTTTTCGTACTACGGCGACCTGTCCGAGAACATAAACGGCAAGGATACCTATGCGGCGTATCAGGACCGTCCTTTCGAAACTAATTACAATTCCAAGAGATCATACGGGTCCATAACCCAGTCTTCCACTTATAATACATCCTATCTGCTTAGAGGTCAGCTGAACTATGCCAGGACTTTCGCCCGCGATCATGCCATCAGCGTGATAGGGGGGGCCGAAATCCGCAGTTCATACGCCAAGAGCCTTATGACCAAGCGTTACGGATACGATCCGGTCACCGGAAACCATTCGACGCCTCTCATGGAAGGGGTGACTACGGCGCCTACCTACGATAAGGCAGTAACTTACCAGAGAATCCTCGACGGGTGCTCCGGGCAGAACATTCTGGAAGACGCCTATGCTTCTTTCTACGGCTCGGCTACATATACTTTCAGAAACAAATATGTGTTCAGCGGGACTGTAAGGAGCGACGGGTCGAACAATTTCGGCAGCGACGAGCAGTTCAACCTTAACTGGACAGTCAGCGCCGCATGGAATATCGACCAGGAACCGTGGATGGCCGGAATTTCCGGAGTCCTCAGCACGCTCAGCCTCCGTTCCGGTTTCGGCTATACCGGCGGAGTGAACAAGACCGTGTATCCTGTGTTCATCATGGATTACAATACATCGTTCAGAAACACTGAAGACGATGTATACAGAATGGGATATATCCGGAATGCCCCCAATCCTCATCTGAGCTGGGAGAAGAACCAGACCTTCAATGTCGGACTGAACTACGGTTTCCTGAATGACAGGATATTCGGAGAAGTGTCTTATTATCATAACAAGAATCTGGATCTGGTGACGCAGGTCGCCGTGCCGCAGTCCACCGGTTTCGATTCTCAGAGTTACAACACTTCGGAGCAGGTAAACCACGGTGTCGAGCTTACTCTCGGAGCCACTATCCTGAGAATAAAGGATTTCAGCTGGAGAATAACTGCCAATGCCGCCTATAATTACAATGTCCTCACCAAGTATGTTTCTCCTAACGGAGATATTTTCGGAGAATATTATGTAGGTTATCCTATCGGACATATCTTTGCCGGAAAGACTACGGGGATAGACCCTGCCACAGGTATTTACAAGTACGTCCTCAGACCGGACATAACCATCACGGATGCAGCCGATTACAGACAGTACGAAAACTATCTGTTCTATGTCGGTACGTCCAATGCTCCGTGGACAGGCGGCTTTTCCACCACCTTTTCGTACAAGAGGCTCTCCCTCAACATAGCCGGAAACTTTTCGGTAGGTGCCAAAATACTGAATGACATAACATCTCCGGTGGATTACACCACTGCAGGTGAAGGCGGGGAGAATCAGGATATACCGAGCCAGAAGAACGATCTGTATGTGAATCATCTGAACGTAGTCAGGGACGTTACCTACAGGTGGACTGTGGAAAATCCTGTTACCGACGGCTATCCTCGCCTGATGGATGCATACGGTGAACGTATCCAGGATCCTTACGGGAACTATATAGACAATCTCCAGCCTCTTTCCTCTTCCAGAATCACGAACTGCGACAGACTGGAGGATGTCTCCTATCTGAAGATAAGCAGCATATCGCTGACCTACTCCCTGCCTCAGCGCTGGGCGGATGCCGTGAAACTGAATGACATAAATGTCAGCTTCCTGATGAACAACCTCTTCATTTTCACGAATTATTCCGGCATGGACCCTGAAACTCCGGGAGCAGTCTATCCCCAGAGCCGGTCTTTTGCATTCAACCTGAGTTTCAGTTTCTGAAAATTTAAAAGAAAACTACGGATATGAAAAAGTTCATACTTGCCATATTGCCATTGGTATCGCTGATGTCCTGCACTGATTATCTGGACATAAAGCCGTACGGGAAAACCATTCCCAAGACCGCCGATGAATTTTCGTCCCTTCTTCACTACCATCTGAACGAAATCGACTGGGGAGAGGAAACGATAGTAGGCAACGTGATTACATCAGGGGAACTGGAATGTTATGCGGATAACCTGGAGTCGCTGCTGACACAGTATCCTACAGGGAATTTCATTCCTCTGTATATCGGAGATGATCTTTCCGAAAAGCAGTACTTGTACGGTGATCTTTATGCTGTCATCCGGGACTGTAATTTGGTCATGGGCTATCTCGAAGAACGGGATTCGCGCCTGGGCCAGGATGTCCTCGGCACGGCATACGCCCTCAGGGGAGTCTGCTATTATAATCTGCTCAGGAATTTCTGCGAGCCGTGGGACGGCAATGCTTCCGGCAAACTCGGCATACCTGTCGTAACTGAATTCGACATGGAAGCCAAGCCGCTGAGGAGCACTTTCCAGGAAGTGGTCGATCGGGCAGACGAGGATTTCAGAACAGCTATTTCGTATGACATCCAGGATCCCGTATTCCGTTTCAACAGCGATGTTTCCAAGGGATATCTGGCGCGCCTGCATTTCTGGGCAGGGAACTACCGCCAGGCGGCATCTTACGCTTCGGAACTCCTGCAGAAATATCCGCTTCTGAGCGGGGAAGCCTATCGGAACATGATGGAATCAGAGGTCGCCGCGACGGGCAACATGATACTGAAGAGCTATACGATAGTGGAATCTTCAAAGAAAATGTCGTATGACGGAATGAGATCATATATGCAGGCACGTCCTGTAAGCGCGGGTTTCGTGAAACTTTTTTCAGGGGAAGAAGATGCGGATATCAGATATTCCCTGTCTGTCGGCAAGGACCGGGTCAACAACAAGTATCTGTTCTCCTGCCTGCGAAGTGCGGAACTGCAGCTGATACTTATGGAAAGCTATTATCATCTCGGACAGGAGGCCGACGCCCTCGCTGCATTGAACGAACTGCGCAGGAACAGGATAACCGGTGTCGCCGACTACACGATGGATACGCTTCCTCCGGTAAATGAGGATGACAACATAAAAGCGGATGCCAAAGGCAATGCTCTCACCCCTCTTCTGTATGCCATTCTCTGTGAAAGACGCAAGGAACTTTATATGGAAGGAGACCGTTGGTACGAACTGAAGCGTAACGGACGTCCTGAAATGTGGACGGCCAAACAGGGAAGAAAATACACTACATACAGTTACATGTACACTTTCCCTCTTCCGGTGAAAGATATCGAACTGGTGGACGGCCTGATCCAGAATCCTGGTTACGAGAATGTCGAATAGACATGTATGATGATTTAAATTAAATGAAATGGTTATGAAAAAATATCTTGAATATATGGCGGTAGCTGCCGTGTTTTTCTTTCTGGCAGTATCCTGCGACACTGCCGACGAACTTCCTCCGCTGAACGAAGGCTATGCCACTACCGTGATCATGCCTGATCCAGTGGATCTTACCCCAGAGGACAGGGAATATATGGAGGCTGTCCAGAATGAATACGAACAGGCTATCGCCAATGACTGAACATAAACGAACTTTTTAAACCATATTATTATGAAAAAAACCTTGTTTTTACTGATGGCTGCCGTGTCGGCATTTCTCATGGTGGCCTGCGAACCGGAAGAAAAGGCGAATAAGCCGTCGGTTTGTTTTACTTCTCCGGTGCCTGTATTGTCTGACGGTGTCGCCACTGTAGGCATTGCTGTGACGAATTATTCCGGTGACGCTGTTACCGTGCCCGTTACTTTCGGCGGAACAGCTGAAAAAGATGTGGACTATACTGTTTCTGCAGAGGCGTTTGTCGTAGGAGGGACGTCCCCTGTCACAGAAATTACCATTACTCCGCTTACTTATGATGACAGCAAGACCGTTTCCCTGACACTTGTGGCTCCTGAAGGTTTTGATCTCGGACAGTATTCGTCCGTGCAGTACAATATGAGCGGAGTTATCGGCTATATTACATTCCGGAATAATTCAGCCATCATGACATCTACGGCCAATATCGCCGTTGATTTGTATGATGATCTTGGCTCCCTGAAAAATGCAGAGAAAGCGACTTTCATAGCTGTGGAAGTGGATGAAACCAAGTCTACGGCAAAGGAAGGCGTTCATTTCGAATTTGAAGGAGAAGCCGGAGCTACTATTGACCAGGGGAAAAATTCAGGTGTGGTTAGCCTCAACCTTTTGAAACAGGAAGAAGGATGTGATGCCCTGGTCCTGAACCTTAAACCGGATGCCCAGTTCGGGGAAGGGTCCTATATCAGCATAACTATCGATATCGCAGGTTCAGCATGGGATAAACTTGTCGGTAAATGGACGATGAATGAGATAGTAACAGATCCGCAGTCTTTTATTGAGATATGGGGAGAGTATATGGAACTTACATTTGACGGATTCCCGGAATTCAATGCTAATGATACCTTCACGATTGATACCGATAATGGAAAATTTATTCCTGACTTCCAGTCTGCATTCAAGAATTACTTCATCGGGGAGTCAAACATGACGAATGCAGGAGAGTATTTCCTCAGGACTGGAATGTATGGCGAAGGCATTACGCTTCAGCTTCTTAATCTCGACAATATAAACAGATATTTTACAGAAGGAGAACTGAGCGAAGATAAAGAGGCTCTGGTAGGTGTGCGGATAATAAAAGATGAAAACGGGAATGAGTTGCTGGATATGTATATTATTGATTATATTCCTCATTCTTTCCTGAAAGAATTGGATGACGGCTGGACTTTCGATAGAGAAAATAAACCTTCAGCTGCGATATCCGGATGTTATCTTAACGTAACTTTCAAACGCGCCGAATAAAATAATTCACAAACGCTTTATCAAGCAAAGCACTGCGAGCACCATTGACCCCGGCAGGGGTTGTAGTTGTGTGCGAGCAGTGCTTTTGCTGTTTACCCCCGGTAGGGGTTGTAGTTGTGTGCGAGCAGTGCTTTTGCTGTTTACCCCCGGTAGGGGTTACAGTTGTGTGCGAGCAGTGCTTTTTATAACATCTGCCCGCCGATAAACTCCCTCATTACGGAAGTAGGCGGAATGGCGGCTATCTCGGCCGGAGACAGAGCCACGATATAGTCGAGGAATTTCAGGAGCCGTATTGCCTCGGTAAAGGCAGGCGAATTAGGCGCAATCCTTCTCAGCAGCGGCTCGGCATAATACTTCAGCAGCGGCAGTTCGAAAATCAGTGCGGAATTGAACGCAGCGTCTGCGTTCTCCTGGAACGGGAAGATATTCCTGTTTTCGCCGCGGCGCACGCTGTGCCATCTCATGATGGTTTCCTCAGGAGTGACTCCTCGCACCCTGTTGTCTCTGACCATACGCCGGAGCAGACGGTTGTCCGAAGTCGAGATATTGTTGTTCTCATCCAGCGACAGAGAAGTCAGCGCCGATGCATATACCCTGAAAATCCGCGAATTGTCCACCGCTGAAGTCATTTCAGGGTTCAGCGCGTGAATACCTTCCATGATCAGTATGTCGTTCTCGTCGAGATGCAGCATGTTCCCGCGGAATTCCCTGCGCCCTTCCTTGAAATTGAAATACGGCACCTCAACGCTCTTCCCGGAAAGAAGATCGTTCAGCTGTGAATTCAGCAGTTCCAGATCCATCGCATGCAGGGATTCGAAATCATACTCCCCGTTTTCATCTTTCGGCGTGAGTTCCCGGTCGACGAAATAGTTGTCCAGTTCTATGACTTTAGGATTCATCCCCAATACCTTGCACTGAATGGCAAGCCTTTTCGAACTGGACGTTTTCCCGCTGCTGGACGGTCCAGCTATGAGGACGATTCTGGATTTGTCGCGTCTCTCGTATATCCTGTCCGCGATATCCGCGTACTTCCTTTCGTGGAGCGCCTCGGCGATGTTTATCAGATGGATGGCCCCGCCTTCGGAAATCACTTTGTTAAGCGTGCCCACTCCTTTTACGCCTGTGATTTCGCACCAGATGGCATATTCCTGGAGCGTGGCGGCGAGTTTCGACTGCCTTTTCAGCGGAGTGACCCTGTTTATGGCGCCTTCCTCCGGAAACTGCAGGCAGAAACCGTTGTTGAACCCTGCCAGGTCGAATATCTTCAGATATCCCGTGGACGGGACCAGCGGTCCGTAGAACGTATCCGCATCCCCGCCGAGAAAATATACGCTGTAATTGAACTTCCCGAGAGAATCCAGCAGCGCCGCCTTGTCCGGCTGGCTGTTTTCGCTGAACAGTTTGCGGGCCTCATCAGCAGTCATCTTCACTTTATGGAAATGCAGGTCGGCGGCTATGATTTCCTGCATCCTGCCCTTTATCCTGTCTATTTCCTCATCGGTCAGATAATGTACGGGAAGGACGCCGTCTTCATTTTCAGTCTGCTCGCGCAGCTCGCAATACAGGCCGCTCGGCAGGGAATACTCTATCGTCAGAGTCTTGTCGGGGTACAGGTCCCTGACAGCGTGCTGGAGTACGAAACACAGGGATCTGACGTATGTCCGCCGCCCGTCAGGATGGTTGTAGCCGATGAACTCCACCTTGTGGGGCATCACTACGGGAAATTCCAGTTCTTTCAGCTGATGGTCCACGAGGGCCGCTATGACGGGAAGTTTTATTCCGGTCTTCTCGTCGGTGACTGTCCTGCAGAGGCTTCCTGAAATATCCAGCAGGCTCGAACCTGTTTCCACTCTGTGGAAATTCCTGTCGTTTTCGCAAAAAAATCTCGTTTCTTCCATAATAATATCTGATTCGGGAATGTATGCCGGCGGCAATTTCCGGGCCATCTACCGCAATACTTCCGCGAGATACGGCCCTGTAACCGATGCAGGATTCTCTGCCAGCTCTTCCGGAGTGCCCTGCGCCACTATGTATCCTCCGGCCTGTCCTCCTTCCGGTCCGAGGTCGAACAGATAATCCACTGATTTCAGCACATCCAGGTTATGTTCTATCACGATGACAGTATTCCCCTGGTCCACAAGCTGCTGCAGGACATTCAGCAGAACCTTGATATCTTCGAAATGCAGGCCTGTCGTAGGCTCGTCGAGAATATAGAGCGTATTTCCCGTCCCTTTCCGTCCGAGTTCGGCCGCCAGTTTCATCCTCTGGCTTTCACCTCCCGACAGAGTGACGGCCGACTGCCCCAGCCGCACGTAGCCGAGTCCCACGTCCACCAGAGCCTTAAGCCTGATGGCAATGGACGGAATGTTGCTGAAAAATTCGTATGCCTCGCTGATGGACATTTCCAGCACGTCGTTGATATTCTTGTTCTTGTATTTTACGGCGAGTGTATCTTCCTTGTATCTGCGTCCCCTGCATTCCTTGCACACGACATTAACCGACGGCAGGAAATTCATTTCGATTACCTTTATGCCTGCGCCCTTGCATTCTTCGCAGCGCCCTCCCGGAACATTGAAAGAGAACCTTCCGGCCTTGAAACCGCGCACTTTTGCGTCAGGCGTGGATTCGAACAGCAGCCTGATGTCGTTGAATACTCCGGTAAATGTGGCTGGGTTGCTCCGAGGGGTCCTTCCTATCGGGCTCTGGTCGATTTCTATCAGCTTGTCTATGTTTTCTATGCCTGTAATGGCATTGCACGGCAGCGCCTGCATCCTGGCATTGTAGAACTTGTTCTTGAGAACAGGCATCAGAGTCTCGTTGATAAGGGATGACTTGCCGCTGCCGCTGACTCCGCTGATACCTATCAGAATGCCGAGAGGGAAGTCTATGTCGATGTTTTTCAGGTTGTTGCCCCTCGCTCCGCGTATCCCGATGAAACTGCCGTTCCCGATTCTTCTTTTCTGCGGCAGGGGAATGGAGTTCTTCCCGGTCAGATAATCCAGGGTGACGGATTTCCCCATGACCACGTGCCTGAGAGTCTCTGAATCCGGCTTTTCCCCGTTCACGATGTAATTTACAGGGGCGTTGAGGCAGATCCGCCCTCCGTTTTCGCCTGCTCCCGGCCCGACATCCACCAGCCAGTCGGCAGACATCATGGTTTCAGCATCGTGCTCCACTACCATTACGGAATTCCCCTCGTCCCGCAGTTTTTTCAGCGATTCGATAAGTTTCCTGTTGTCTCTCTGGTGCAGCCCGATGCTCGGCTCGTCGAGGATATACAGCACATTCACCAGTTTTGAGCCTATCTGTGTGGCCAGCCTGATCCTCTGGCTTTCACCTCCGGAGAGGGATGCGGTCGCCCTGTCGAGAGAAAGGTACTCCAGACCGACATCCACGAGAAAGGATATCCTGTCCTTGAGCTCTTTAAGGATGTCGCGTGCTATGGTGCTTTCCCTCTTTCCGAGTTTTCCGTCGAGCGAAGCGACCCATTGCGCCAGGTCGGAAATCTCCATCGCCGACACTTCCGATATGGTCTTGCCGTCTATTCTGAAATATCCTGCATCCTCGTTCAGTCTCGTCCCGTGGCATATGGGGCATACTATTTTCTCGTTTATGTTTTCTGTGATTCCGGGGAAGGACACCATTTCCGATGATGCGCCTTCACCCACCCTGAAAAGTTCGTCCGAACCGAAAATGATCAGAGAAATGGCCTCTTCCGGAATTTCATCGATGGGATCATATAGCGAGAAATTGTATTTTCTCGCAATGGACCTGATAATATCGAATTTTTTCGTTTCCCTTATCTTCCCTAACGGGACAATGCCTCCGTCTGCAATGGAAATGCTTCTGTCCGGTATGATGCTGTCGATATTGACATCCACTATCATGCCCAGCCCTTTGCAGTGCGGGCAATATCCCTGCGGGGAATTGAACGAGAATGAGTGTGGCGCCGGTTCGGCAATGGAAATCCCGGTATCAGGGCAGACCAGGTGCTTCGAAAAGTGCCGTATGGCGGAAGTCTCCATGTCGAGGACGGCGAGAGAGCCTTTCCCGATGTTGAGGGCCGACATGACCGAGTTCCTGATACGCTTTTCGTCTCCGGTTTCCGGTTTCAGCTTGTCCACCACGAGTTCTATGAAGTGCGGCTTGTATCTGTCCAGCGCCGTGACCTGGTTCAGTTCCGTCAGTTCGGAGTCTACCCTTGCCTGGGTGTAGCCACGCCTCTTGAGCTGGTCGAACAGTTCCCGGTAATGTCCTTTCCTACCCTTGACGAGCGGTGCGAGCAGTATGCATTTCCTGCCGGCATAATTGTCCATTATCAGGGACACGATCTGGTCATCGGTGTACCTGACCATCTCATTGCCCGTGGCAGGGGAGTATGCTTTCGAGGCGCGTGCGTATAGCAGCCTGAGAAAGTCGTATATTTCAGTAATCGTCCCTACCGTGGACCGGGGGTTGTTCCCGGTGGTTTTCTGCTCGATGGCGATTATGGGGCTGAGTCCGGAAATGCTTTCCACTTCCGGTTTGCCGAGGATTCCGATGAACTGTTTGGCGTATGCCGAGAGCGTATCCATGTATCTGCGCTGCCCTTCGGCGTATATCGTATCGAAAGCCAGGGATGATTTTCCGCTTCCGCTCAGCCCTGTGATCACGACGAATTCATCACGCGGTATATCTACCGAGATGTTCTTGAGATTATGGGCTTTGGCTCCGCGGATTTCAATGTATTCCGTCTTGTTTTCCTTCATAGTCTGTACTCGGCCTTCCTTTTTCAGTCTTCCGTTCCGTCCTCTTCCGGGAGGTTGAACGGCTGGAGGAACGGGTTTTTGGTCCTTTCATCAGCGATGGTGGTCTGCGGTCCGTGTCCCGGTATGACATCGATGTCTCCGTCCAGGCACATCAGCCTGCCGAATATGCTTTCCATCAGCCTGTCGTAGTCGCCGCCAGGATGGTCCGTGCGTCCGATGCTTCCTGCGAAAAGGGTGTCTCCGCTCAGCAGGAGCCTGTCTTTCGCGTCGAGGAAACATACGCTTCCCGGTGTGTGCCCCGGTGTGCAGATGACTTCGAATTCAGTGTCCCCGAACCTGATGATGTCACCGTCGGCCATGTCGGTGGTGTCCACATCGATGACCGGCATCTTGAATCCGTATGTCCTGGTGAAGAAGTCATCGGTTTTCAGGATTTCCTTGTCGGCCGGATGCATGTAGACCGGAATCCCGTATTTCACTGCGCAGTCCGTGAGACCCAGTACGTGGTCGAAGTGTCCGTGTGTCAGGAGTATCTTTACAGGTTTGATGCCGTTTTTCCCGATGAAGTCATACAGCCGGTCCTTCTCGTCTTCCGAGCCGCATCCCGGATCCACGATGACGCCTTCGCCCGTCTCATCCCATGCTACGGTGCATCTTTCGCGGAAATCGTTGAAATAAAAGCATTTTAGCTGAATCATGTTTTCTACTGGATTATTTGGACAAACTTAATGAAAAAATCGGGAAAAAGAATTAAATTTGCCGGATACGTGTATCGAAAAATTTTTATACCATGCATATAGCTATCGCAGGAAATATCGGAAGCGGAAAGACGACTCTGACGAAGATGCTGGCCGCGCATTACGGATGGACCCCAAGGTTCGAATCAGTGGACTATAATCCATATCTTGCTGATTTTTATGAAGATATGGAGAGATGGTCGTTCAATCTCCAGATATACTTTCTGAACAAGAGATTCAAGGACGTGGTGGAAATTTCCAAATGCGAGGATGTGATCATCCAGGACAGGACGATTTACGAGGATGCCAGGATCTTCGCCCCGAACCTTCATGCCATGGGGCTGATGAGCACCCGTGATTTCGAGAATTATTCCGATCTTTTCGACCTGATGATGTCGCTGGTGAATCCGCCGGATCTGCTTATATACCTGCGTTCCAGCATACCGAATCTCGTGAACCAGATCCAGAAGCGTGGTAGGGAATACGAGAAGAGCATACGTATCGACTACATCACCGGACTCAACGACCGGTACGAGAAGTGGATAGCGGACTACAAGCACAAGCTTCTGGTACTGGATGTCGATGAAATCAAATTCGAGAACCGGCCTGAAGATTTCCAGAAAGTCACGGACAAGATAGATGCCGAACTTTTCGGCCTGTTCAGGGACGTGGAATAGCATCAAGATTTAATGTATGGGATTGTCCGGCAGCCGTGTGTTGCGGTGCCGGACAATTTCCTCAAAACAAGTTTGTATATGGCAGCGGAAAGATTGACTATCATCCAGTTTGTGGAAAAATACACCAGGCAATACGCAGGGAACACTTTCCTGTGGGAGAAACAGGGAACGGAATGGGTGCCGACTACGTTCGAGCAGACGCGGAAGGAGGCTTACCGTGTGGGAGCCGGGCTGATGGCTCTCGGAGTGCAGAAAGGGGAGAAGATATCCCTATTGTCCGAAGGACGGAATTATTGGGTCATCGGAGAACTCGGAATCCTGTACGCAGGGGCGGTCAATGTGCCGCTTTCCATAAAACTGGAAGAGAGCAATGACTTGATATTCAGAATCAAACACTCAGATTCGAAGTATATCATGGTGTCGGCCGCACAGCTTCCGAAAATCAGGAACATTCTGAAGGACCTGCCTCTCGTGGAAAAAGTCATAGTCCTCGATGAATTGCCTGAATATCAGGAAAAGGAAATTGCATTTTCGGAAGTATGCAGGATGGGTGACGCTTTTCTTGCAGAGCATGGCGAGATGTTCGGGCAGAGATACGGATCCATCGGTCCTGATGACTATGCGAACATCAGCTACACTTCCGGGACTACGGCCGATCCGAAGGGTATTCTTCTGACTCACAGAAATTATACAGCCAATGTGGAGCAGGCCAGGTCTGTGATAGGTGTCACACCTGAAGACAGGATGCTCATCATTCTGCCTCTTGACCACTGTTTCGCCCATGTCGCAGGCTTTTATACGCTCATGTCGTATGGAGCGTCTATAGGAACAGTGCCGGCGGGCAAGACCCCGATGGAGGCTCTCAGGAACATCCCTATGAGTATCAAGGAGCTGCAGCCTACAGTGATGCTGAGCGTGCCTGCCCTGGCGAAGAATTTCAAGAAGAATATCGAAGCCGGGATCAAGGCAAAAGGCCCTGCAGTGGAGAGACTTTACAACTTCGCTTTGAATCTCGCTATTTCGTATAACAAAGAGGGGTATAATAAGGGCGGTTTCTTCCAGCTGTGGAAAAAACCTCTGATGGCTCTGTTCGACAAGATTATTTTCAGCAATGTCCGTCAGGGACTGGGCGGCAAGATGAAGTTTTTTGTGGGCGGAGGCGCCTTGCTGGACATCGACCTCCAGAGATATTATTACGCCATAGGCATCCCGATGTATCAGGGCTACGGTCTGTCCGAGGCTACCCCTATCATTTCAGCCAACGCTCCTGCCAGGCATATTCTCGGTTCTTCAGGATGTGTGGTGAAGCCTATGGAAATCAGGATTTGCGACGAAGACGGCAAGGAACTTCCATACGGGCAGAAAGGCGAGATCGTCATCAAGGGCGAGAATGTGATGGCCGGCTACTGGAAGAATCCGAAAGCCACAGCGGAGACCATAGTGGACGGCTGGCTTCATACCGGCGACATGGGATATATGAGAGACAAGGATTTCCTCTATGTAGTGGGCCGGTTCAAGTCCCTGCTCATCAGCGCGGACGGCGAGAAATACAGTCCTGAGGGAATCGAGGAGTCGCTGGTGGAGAATTCGAAGTTCATCGACCAGGTGGTGCTGCACAACAGCCAGGACCCGTATACCATAGCCTTGCTGGTGCCGAACAAGGACGCTCTGAAGGCTTGGCTTAAAGAGACTTCGCCTGAGACGGCTCCGGATTCGGAAGACGGAAAGAAGCTGATGCTCGGCAAGATTCAGGATGAGGTGAATTCGTACAGAAAGGGAGGGAAGAACTGTGGGGCTTTCCCTGAGAGGTGGCTTCCTGCAGCGGTGTGCGTGCTTCCTGAACCTTTCACCGAGAAGAACCACATGGTGAACAGCACGATGAAAATCGTCCGCGGAAAGGTGGAGAAGGCTTACGAAGACCGCATGAAATTCGCCTACACCCCTGAGGGAAAGAATATCGTCAACCCTCAGAATCTCGCATCCTTGTAATTGCTTTCGATAATAAAAAGAGGCCGGTCTCAGATTACTTCTGGACCGGTCTCTTTTAGTATTTTCCGGTGCAGTTGGTCTCTTGGGGTATATTGCTGTGAGGAGATTGATATTTTCCGGTGCAGTTGGTCTGTGGAGGTGTATTGCGGTGAGGAGGCTGATATTTTCCGGCACAGAATTACAACCTCCTGCCGGAGGTCAACAGTGCCGGAAAATATCAGCCTCCGTTAATTCTTAAAACTGTGGATCGGCGCCGGAATCCGTCCCTCCCTGCGGATGAAGTCTTCGCATCCGAACCTGTTCACGGGCATTACAGGCGCGTGGCCAAGCAGGCCTCCGAATTCCACCGAATCCCCGACCGTCTTCCCTATGACAGGTATGATCCTCACGGCTGTGGTCTTCTGGTTCACCATGCCGATGGCCGCCTCATCAGCTATTATGCCGGAAATGGTGCTGGCCGGTGTATCGCCAGGTATAGCTATCATATCAAGCCCCACTGAGCATACACAGGTCATGGCTTCCAGCTTCTCTATGGTCAGAGCCCCGCACTCGGCAGCCTCTATCATTCCCTGGTCCTCGCTGACAGGAATGAAAGCGCCGCTGAGTCCGCCTACATACGAAGATGCCATGACTCCGCCTTTCTTCACCTGATCGTTCAGCATGGCCAGGGCGGCAGTCGTTCCAGGAGCTCCTGCTTTCTCCACCCCTATTTCATGAAGGATGTCTGCTACGCTGTCTCCTATCGCAGGCGTAGGGGCGAGGGAAAGATCTATAATGCCGAACGGAATGCCGAGCCTGCGTGAAGCCTCCTGGGCCACGAGCTGTCCCACACGGGTGATCTTGAACGCTGTCTTCTTTATGGTCTCGCACAGGACTTCGAAAGAAGCGCCGCGTACGCTTTCCAAAGCATATTTCACCACACCGGGACCGCTTACGCCGACATTGATGATGGCATCTGCTTCAGTCACGCCGTGAAAAGCCCCGGCCATGAAAGGGTTGTCGTCAGGCGCATTGCACAGCACCACCAGTTTGGCGCAGCCCAGAGAATCTCTGTCGGCAGTGGCTTCGGCAGTCTTTCTGACGATTTCGCCCATCAGCCGCACGGCATCCATGTTGATTCCGGTTTTTGTGCTGCCTACATTCACCGAACTGCATACCCTTTCGGTCCTGGCAAGAGCCTCTGGAATGGATTCTATCAGCAGTCTGTCGCTTTCAGTCATTCCTTTCGACACTACAGCCGAATATCCGCCCAGGAAGTTCACCCCGACGGCCTTTGCGGCATCGTCCAGCGCCATGGCTATCTTCACGTAGTCCTGCGGCGTACGGCAGGCCGAAGCGCCCACCAGGGAAACAGGTGTGATGGAGATTCTCTTGTTCACTATCGGAATCCCGTATTCCATGGCTATGTTTTCAGCAGTCTCCGCCAGTTTTCCCGCCACTCTTACGATCTTGGCCTTTATGTTCGAGCAGACTTCGTCCACCGTATCTGCAGCACAGTCCAGAAGGCTGATACCCACCGTAATGGTCCGTACGTCGAGATTTTCTTTCTCGATCATCCGGTTCGTCTCTATGACTTCGTTGATGTTGATCATATCCTGTGCATTTTTTCGAAAATGTCCTCGCGCTGGCATTTGATCTGGACGCCGATATTTTTACCCAGGTCTTCCAGGTCTTCCGATACCTGATGGAAATCCACGGAGATGTTCCCGGTGTCGACTATCATCATCATGTTGAAATACCCCTGGACGATAGTCTGCGTGATATCCAGAATATTTATGTTCTTTTCTGCCAGGTATGTGCATACCCTGGCAATGATGCCGACAGTGTCTTTGCCGACTACGGTGATTATGCTCCTGTTCATCTGATTGTAAATTATCCGGGACAAAAATAGAAAAATTAAACGAATTGGCATTTCGAAAAGAAATGCTATCTTTGACCTGATTGACGAAAACTGATAGGTACGATGGAAAAATTTCTTTTTTTAGGCAATATCGGTGTATGGGAGATTCTCCTGATCGCCCTGGTGGTGCTGCTGTTTTTCGGCGGCAGGAAAATTCCTGAACTGATGAAAGGGCTCGGAAAGGGCGTGAAGAGTTTCAAGGAAGGGATGAATGAGGTCGAAAAGGAACTGAATGCTCCTGTTTCGGAAATCAAGTCTTCTTCTGCACAGACCGCCTCTGACGCCAAATCATCGCAGAAAACTGAGCCGGAGTCTGAAAAATCTTCTGAAACAGCAGGGAAATAGGCTCCCCGATGTCGGAAAAGGGGACAGATAATATCAGGAGCGCCGCCGACGAGGATTCCAGGATGTCCTTCTGGGATCATCTTGAAGTACTCAGATGGGCGCTGATCAGGATTGCAGCGGTCCTGGTCGTTCTCGTTGTGGCCTCATTTCTGGCCATGCCGCATATTTTCGACACTCTGATTCTGGGGCCGGCATCGTCTGACTTTTTCGTATACAAGTGGTTCGCATCGTTAGGGCGGGCCATACCTTTCCTTCCCGACTTTTCCGATGACGGCTTTCATGTGGATATTATCAATATCAACGTGGCATCGCAGTTCATGACGCACATATCCACGTCTTTCTGGCTTTCTCTCGTGCTGCTGTTCCCTTATATCGTCTATGAATTGTGGAAGTTTGTGAGGCCTGCGCTGTATCCGTCGGAAAAGGCCGCCATGAGCCGGGCTTTCCTGTCAGGTACATTCATGTTCTATCTCGGATGCGCTGTCGGATACTGCCTTATCTTTCCTTTCATGTTCCGGTTTCTCGCCGAATATCAGGTCAGCCAGGATATAGTGAACCAGATATCGCTGAATTCCTATATGAACAATTTTCTCGGCATGGTCTTCATCATGGGGGTAGTGTTCGAGCTTCCTCTCCTGGCCTGGCTTCTGTCTCGTCTGGGTATCCTTCACAGAGAGTTTCTCCGGCAATACCGGCGTCACGCCGTGGTGGTCCTGCTCATTCTCGCGGCGGTCATCACTCCTACCGGCGATCCGTTTTCGCTGATGCTGGTTTTTGTGCCGTTGTATTTGCTTTATGAGCTTTCGATACGTCTGGTCCGTCCCGAAGAGGGTTGAGGCGTTCCGGCAGATTTGAAATCTGGCGGTATTTTGCTGCGACCTGTAACGTTTTTGGGCGATTTTGCGCCAGGTCGCATCAGATTTCCGGTATGCCGAAAATTTTCAGGATGTCCGGTGCGGCTTCTGCCGCTTTCCGGACAATGAGCCTGTCACCGTCCAGCAGCCATACAGTATCGGCCGCCTTCAGCCCGATCCCGATGTCGTGCGTAGAGAAAATCACAGTTTTCCCTTGCCCGGAGGCCAGTTTTTTCAGAATGGCAGTAATCTGATACCTCCCTGGCACATCCAGAAAAGCCGTCGGCTCATCCATGACCATTAAAGGAGTGTCCTGAGCTAGAGCCTTGGCTATCATTATTTTCTGGCATTCTCCGTCAGACATCCTGTCCATGCTCCTGTCGGCGTATCCGCTCATTCCGACCATCTCCAGCGCATCGTCCACAGCCTTTTCGTCAGAGTCCGAAAGCCGTCCTGTCCATCCTGTCCACGGGGCCCTGCCTAATGCTACGATGTCCCGGCACCTGAACCGCGGTATGCGGACCCTTTCCGTCCCTACGAAAGATATTTTCATGGCAGCCTTGCCCCGCGGAAGAGAAAGAATGTCTTCCCCGTCTATCATGATTCTCCCGTGAAGCGGCTCCGACAGTCCGGTCAGAGTCCTGATAAGCGTACTTTTCCCGCTTCCGTTCCGTCCGGCCAGCATCACAAGTTCTCCTGGGGCGGCACCGGCGGAGATGTCGCGCAGCAGGATGTTTTTTCCGTATCCGAGGGTAAGGTTTTCTATGGAGATCATGGCGGGGTTTTCTGTTTTTATATCTGTCGGCTGCCGCGCTGTCTGAATATTATCCAGATGACGGCCGGGATACCGGCCAGCGAGGTGACGGCGTTGATGGGGACGGCGGCTAACCTCGCGATGATGTCGCATGACATCATCAGCGCTCCTCCGCAGAGGAGCGTTGCCGGGATGAGGACCCTGTGGTCCGCATCCCCGGCCGCGAGGCGCGCCAGATGCGGCACAGCTATGCCGATGAACCCCACAGGGCCGCAGAACGCCGTCACAGTCCCGGCCAGCAGAACGGTCACCAGAAAGATGAGCAGCCTCGCCTTCCGCACCTCCACACCTCCGGTAGCCGCATAATTTTCACCCAGAAGCATCAGGTTCAGGACCTTGCAGAACACCGCAGTGATTCCAAGGCCTATAGCCACCGCCGCAGAAAGAATCCAAAGCTCGCTGCCGGAAACATTCCCTAAAGACCCCATCGTCCACACTATGTAAGATTTCAGAGCCTGCTCATCGCTGAGGAACTGCAGTATCTGTACGAAGGCATCTATTCCTGCGCCGAGCATCATTCCCAAAATCAGGATGACGGTTATGTCCCCTGTTTTCCTGCTGGCCCATGCTATGATTCCCAGCACCGCGGCCGCTCCTATCCAGGCGGCGCCTGCCGTTCCTAAGGAAACCAGGACACGGCTGGCAGCCAGCGATGCAGATGCCGATGTGCCCAGGACGCAGACGGCAGCTCCGAGTGATGCCCCCGAACTTATTCCCAATACATAAGGTCCTGCCAGCGGATTCCGGAAAAGGGTCTGCATCAGGAGCCCGCTGATGGAAATGGCCATGCCGGCCAGCATGGCGGTAAGGGTCTTCGGCAGCCTGATTTCCGTCACTATGAGCCTGGTCTGGTCGGGAACATCCCCTCCGGACAGGGCTTTCCATACATCGGAAATGCCGATGCCGGCACTGCCTGTCAGCATCTCGGCCACAAAAAGCCCGGCCAGAGCCACCGCTCCGGCTGTCCACAGTATTTTCTTCCTTCTTCCCATACGTGCCCAAGATATGAAAAATCCCGGAAATCCGCCGTCAGAACGGCAGCCGCCGGTAATAATGCAGGCTGTCATTGTCGGCATCGGCTGCACCCTGCCCGGTTTCCTCATGAATGTGGAGCCCGGGATGCAGAATCCGTATCAGGTCGCTCAGAACCAGGTCCGGACGTACTGTCCCGGATTCCCAGAAGTCACTTCCTCCGCTTTCCGTACTTCTCCTGTCGCAGCTGTAGACCTGTCTGGCTTTTACGCAGCTTGTTCCGGAGAACTGGGGATATGCGTCGAGAAGTTGGGACAGCGAGCGGTATTGCCCTACATTCAGCCAGATATCCGCTTCCGACACCAGCAGGAAAGCCTTCTCGAAATCTATCGTGGCGGATTTCCATTGTCCTGAGCCGGAATTTCCCCTCCCGTCCCGGTTTGTGTTGCCTTCGAATACGTATACTCCGCCGGCATCCCGTATCATGGTGACCATGGCGGATTCAGGCGAGGACATGAACCATGTGTCCCCGTACGGCGTATTCAGCATCACTTTCGGCCTTTCGGCATTCTCCGGAACTGAAGATTTCAGGTCTTCATACCTCGAAACTATCTCCCGGTATGCCTTTTCTCCTTTGTCCCTGCAGCCGAGCAGCTCTGCTATGGCCACCACCCATTCCGTCCTGCCTGCTGGCGAGGTTTCCAGGTATTCTCCTATGTAAAGATAAGGTATGCCGAGGATGCCGAGCCTGTCCTCCATCGCACTTGACGAACTGACCCCGTACAGCAGCACAATGTCTGGTCTGGCGGCAGCCAGCGCTTCGTAGTCGGCTCCTGCCTCGTATCCGATGTCGGCTATCGAGTCTCTGTGTTCGCGGATATATGCGTTCGAAATGTATCTGATACCCGATACTGCCTTGACCCGCCGGACTTCCCCGATCAAATCCAGCAGTGCTATGTGGGAGGATGACATGACAGCTATCCTTTCGGCATTTCCGTACAGGACCTGGCCCTTGAAGCCTTCAGGCGGTTTTTCACCGTTACGGGCGATAAAAAGCTCTTTTCCTGATGAATTTTTCTGCGCCGGCACCCTGTCTTGAGGTTCGCTCCCGTCTCCCTGCCATGCGGACTTCACCCTTATCACACTGCTTTCGCAGCCCTCTGCCCCCACTATCTCGAATCCTTCGGCCTCTGACGGAGAATACAGTACGACATCGAAAAAATCTGCGGCGTCGTTTCTGCCGCAGGCATTGGCCAGAACGGCCAATATCATTATCCATATTACCCTTTTGCTTCCCAGTTCCGAATCCTTTTTCCGGCCTGTCGCCGGCGTACAGCATGTTCCCGCAAAGTTAGCAAAATTTGGAGATTGTTCCGGAAAATGCGTATATTCGCGGCGGCCAAGGTTTCCGGACGCAAGAAGTCTGCGCGAGGAACGAAGAGGGAACGCAGTGAGAATCTGCGGCAGTACCCGCTGCTGTATGCCCGTGATGCGAGCCGGAAAACCGGAGCATCGGACAGCTTCACATTCTCTGCCACTGGTATCTTTCGTAGAAACCCTTTCGGGTCACCCTCGATACCGGGAAGGCGTGAAGCAGGGACGAGTCAGAAGACCTGCCTTTGCCGTTTATGGAACATCCTCCTGCGGGATTACGGGACGGAGTCACTGCCAAACATGTGCTATACCGCTACGGAATCTGGCGCTGCCGGCAGTCTGGGATAAATGCAGTTATGTTTGTACTGGCTCTCATGCTTCTGATGGCACCTCAGGCGCAGGATACCCTGTCCGCTTCGCAGGTGTCATCCGAACGATACGATTCTCCTGCCGTCCGGACAGTCTCGTCCGGGCAGATTTCCGCCATGCCTTCCGCAACGGTCACAGATGTCCTGAGGCATACCGCCGGTGTACAGATACGTGACTACGGAGGTCTCGGCGGCCTGAAAACAGTGAATGTCCGTTCTCTCGGTTCGCAGCATACCGGTGTCTTCATCGACGGAGTGAAGGTCAGCAATGTGCAGAACGGTCAGGTGGACCTCGGCAGATATTCTTCAGAGGATCTGGCGTCCGTGTCTGTTTTCAATGGACAGTCGTCATTCCTGCTCCAGTCTGCATCGGAATTGGCGTCTTCATCCGTTGTCTGTCTGCGGACAGCGTTTCCGGATTTCGGCGAACCCTGGTCTCTCGATGCGAAAGCGGAGTACGGCTCTTTCACTTCCGGTTCGGGATATCTTTCTTTCCGGAAGCGCATGTCCCGGAAATTTTACATGAAAGTCACCGGCGACTGCCGACACACGGAAGGCGACTACCCGTTTACATATACTAACCGCTCCGGCGCCGATACCACAGCCCGCAGACAGAACTCCGACCTGACCTCTTTTCATCTCGAACCGTCTTTGTACATGCTTTCCGGAAACTCCGCCCTCCATTTGAAGGGATACTGGTATCATTCGGACAGAGGGCTGCCCGGACCGGTCATCCGCAGGTCCGGGCAATACCGGAGCGGCGACCGCCAGCGTGACGGGAATGTTTTTCTTCAGGGGAATTACAGGTATGTTTCCGGAAGGTTTTCCATGAAAGTCCTGGGGAAATATTCATACGACCGGTGCAATTATCTGCAGGATACCGCTGGAAACGTTGCCGTAAGGTATCTTGACCTGCATTATCGTCAGCATGAGGGGTATATGTCGGCCGCAGCCGCATACAGGTCAGGCGGATTCGGCCTTTCCCTTGCATGGGACAATACCGTTTCCAGCCTTGATTCCGACGTGCCAGGCCTGTCGGGCAAGTTCCGCTGGACATCGCTTCTTGCAGTGAAGGCCCGGTACGTGCATGAGGCATTGTCGGCCGATGTTTCACTGGTATATAACCATTCGGAAGATACATATATTCATGACAGGCTCAGTCCTTTCCTTTCCCTTCAATATTCTCCGGGGAATTTCCGGTTCCTCATATTCTGGAAAAACTCGTTCAGGCTTCCGACATTCAACGAACTTTATTATGTGGCCGTCCCGTCGGCCAATGCCGCACATAATCTCCGGCCGGAGACTGTAGACCAGTTCGATTTTACCGCTTCCTATTCAGCTTCGGCAGGTCCGTGGTCGTGCGGCTGCCGTGCCGATCTGTTTTACAATATTACCAGGGACAAGATAATCTGGCTTCCGGCTGCGAACCAGTTCGTGTGGTCGGCGTTCAATTACGGCCTGGTTCACGGGTACGGATGTACATTGTCCGTAGACAACGGCCTGTCGCTCAGGGATTTCAGGCTGGATGTCAGGCTGGATTATTCCTGTGAGAGATCTGCGGACATGACTGATCCTCAGTCTCCCTGGTATCGCGGGCAGATAGCCTATGTCCCGTTGCATTCCGTTTCTGCGGTTCTGGCTGCGGAGTATCGCGGATGGGCATTATCGACCTGTTTCCTATACAATTCGGTACGCTACCGGAATTCCGCCAATACGGCAGCGAATCTTATGGACCCGTATTACGCACTCGACGTGATGCTGTCCAGAAAACTGCTGGATTTCATGAAAGTGTCGCTCTCTGTCACTAATGTCACCGACTCCCAATACGAAATCATTTCCCGGTATCCGATGCCGGGAATAAGTTACAGGATAGTTTTACAAGTGGATATTTAATATGTTATTATTCATGAACAGATTGTTTTTTGACTTTATTTATGCATTGTCCGGCAGGACAGGGTTTTTCCTGGCGGCAGTTTCATTGGCGGCAGCCGTAATTTCCTGCGATCCTGTCGGGATTGAAGATCAGGATGATGGCATTCCTTCCTTAAAGTCGGAAGTCGTAGGCTTTTATCTTCTGAATGAAGGAACCATGGGGATGAACAACGCTTCTCTCGATTTTGTGGACCTGCGGTCGGGGGAGTATGTGAGCGATTATTTTATGCAGCAGAATCCGGAAATGTCACTGGAACTGGGGGATGTGGGAAATGATCTTCTTATCGCCGGAGATTATCTGGTCATAGCTCTGAACGGTTCCGGTCTGGTGGAAATAGCGGATGCGTCCACTGCAAGGCATATCGCTGAAGTCCCTGTCCCGGAGTGCCGCTATCTGATGGAGGCTGACGGGTATCTGTATGTCACTTCGTATGCCGGGGGAGGTACGCTGTACAAGATTTCCATGGAGGATTTCAGCATTGCCGGCAGGCTCGGTGTCGGTCATGACCCGGAACAGCTGCATTTTCATGACGGGCTGGTCTATGTCCTTAATTCGGGAGGCCTGCAGTATGATCCTGCTACAGGAACTACGGCGTATGAACAGACTGTGTCGGTAGTGGATGCCGCTTCTTTCGAAGTGGTGAGGACAGTCGATACGGGTTACAGGAACCTTTACAAGGTCATCTGTGCGGGAAATACGGAATACATGACCTCGCGAGGGGATTACGGAGCCGATCCGGGAGCTGTCTTTTCGTATGACAGGGCTACTGACCAGACAGTCCTGATAGCCTCCATGCCGGTGTCTAACTGGTGCAGTTATGATGGGACTGTTTATACGCAATCCACCACATACGATGAAAACTGGAATCCGCAGATGTCGTTCGGTATCCTGAAAGACGGCAGTTATGAGGAGTCGGAATTCCTCGACCTGTCTGGCACAGGCATATCTTCATGCTACGGGATGGACGTGAATCCGTCGAACGGGGATTTTGTACTTACTGATGCCGGAGATTATACGACGCCGGGAACTGTCCATTATTTCAATGCGGACGGATCTCTTTCATGGTCGCATACGGCCGGAGTCTGTCCTTCGAAAGTGGCCTGGCTGACTTCTGTAAATGCAGAAGCCGGCAAATGAAAAGAAGATTGCGGACCGGCCGCAATCTTCTTTTCATTAATCTTTTTTCTTTTTTTTATTCGACTACCTTGAAATCTTCCTTGCCGACTCCGCACAGAGGGCATACCCAGTCTGCAGGGAGATCTTCGAAAGCTGTTCCAGGCTCGATTCCGCTGTCAGGATCGCCTACTGCAGGATCGTACTCGTATCCGCAGACGATGCAAATGTACTTTTTCATACTCTGTTTCTTTTCAAAAGTTTATAATTGTTGTGATATTTGTGTTTCCGACTATATGTGTCAAAGCAGTCTTCCTGCCACTTTCTCCCAGTCGGTCAGATTCCAAATGGCTTCCAGATATGCGGCCCTCCTGTTCCTGTAGTCTATGTAGTAGGCATGTTCCCAGACATCGACTGTGAGCAGAGGCTTCAGTCCCTGCGTCATGGGGTTGTCCGCATTCTGGGTCTTCACTATCGTCAGGGTTTCTTCCTTGTCTTCGCACAGCCATGCCCATCCGGAGCCGAATATGGTGGCCGCAGCCTTTATGAATTCTGACTTGAAGTCGGCTACGGAACCGAAGGCCCTGATGATTTTTTCTTCCAGAATGTCCGGCATCTTTACCGGAGCAGGGGACAGGGTCTGGAAATAGAAATTATGGTTCCATGCCTGGGCGGCATTGTTGAATATCGCTCCGCCGGCTTTCATGACTATTTCCTCTATTTCCATATCTTCATACGGCGATCCTTCGATCAGTTTGTTCAGATTGTCTATATACGTCTGAAAATGTTTCCCGTAATGGAATTCCACTGTTTCCGGACTCAGTACAGGAGCCAGGGCATCCTGACTGTAAGGTAATTCAGGTAAAGAATGTGTCATATCTGCGAAATTTTTAGGCCGCTCCTGTCAGGAGAAACCTGATAGAAAAACAAAGATAAACAAAATTTGATATCCTGACATCAAATTTTGAGCCTTATCGGAAAAATATCTATCTTTGCGCGCTATGATTTTTTCATTCTTATATTCGCTGCCCGCAGCGGCTTTGCTGTCGCTCGGTCCGGCTCCGGAGCCTGAGGCTGTCATAACTGATACGCTGTCAGAATCTGTGCTGGTGACATCGTACAAGCAGGTCCTTCCGATGGAAAGGATAGCTTCTCCCGTTTCTGAAATAGGTATGGCCGAACTTGATTCCAGAGGAATCTCCGATATTAAGAAATTGTCGTCCGTAGTTCCGAATCTGCACATTCCGGATTACGGCTCGTCCATGACTTCTTCCATTTATCTCCGCGGGTTCGGATCGAGGATAGACAACCCTGTAGTCGGCATGTATGTCGACGATATTCCCGTAATGAACAAGAATGCCTATGACATGGAGCTGGCCGATATCAGCAGTGCAGTGCTGCTCAGAGGACCGCAGTCTACCCTGTACGGGCGGAATTCCATGTGCGGCGTGCTTTCGCTCGAAACGTTTTCTCCTGAAAACTTCCACGGGAACCGGCTTGCCGTCGAGTACGGCAATGCCAATACCGTCCTCGCCAGACTTTCTCTGTACGGCAGTTCCGGAATAGGTTTTTCGGCGGCGTACCGCCATACCGACGGTTTTTATCTCAACACATATAACGGTGAACATGCTGACAAGTCGGATGCCCTCAATCTCCGGATGAGGGTATGGAAGCAGCTGCGGAAGGACCTGGTTTTCGAGAATATATTGTCAGCGTCGCTGACAGATCAGGGAGGGTATCCTTACAGAGAGTACGATACTGCCACCGGGGAACTGGCTCCTCTGGCGTATGACGATCCTTGCGGATACAGACGGCTGAATGTTACGGAAGGCTTGAAATTCAAGTATATGAATGAGAACTGGACTCTGAGTTCGGTGACGAGCCTCCAGTTCCTGGCCGATGAAATGCAGATGGACCAGGATTTTACCGTCAGATCCATGTTCACCCTGAAGCAGGCTCAGCTGGAAGGGGCGTTGACGCAGGAACTTATATTGAAGCCGGAGGCCGGCTGGAGAAAATCCTGGTGGAACTGGCAGACAGGCTTCTTCGCGTTTGCCAAATATAATGACATGTCGGCTCCCGTACGTTTCAAGCATGACGGCATACAGGATCTCATACTCGCGAATGCGAACAGCGGACTGCAGTCTGTTTTCGGCGATGCTGCGGCTTTCATGCTTCAGGAAGACGAATTCGACATATCCAGCGATTTCGGTATCACTACTGCCGGCGCAGCCCTGTATCATGAATCTTATTTCACTTTGGGCAAGTGGACTCTGACGGCAGGCCTGAGACTGGACTACGAATGGGCAGGAATGGATTATGACAGCCGCGCGCTGGTCCATTACAATATAAAGCTACCGTTCATGACTACCGGTTTTGTCCCGTGCGAGAGTGTGTACAAGGGTTGGGAAAACAGCAGCTATCTCGAAGTGATGCCGAAGATTTCAGCCTTGTACGACATGGGGTCCGTGAAGCTCTTCGCTACTTTTTCAGAGGGGTACAAGTCCGGTGGATTCAATACTCAGATATTTTCGGACATTCTGCAGAACAGGCTGATGTCTGCCATGATGGAAAAATCGCCGGTCAGGCTGCCGGAAAGCGGGATCGGTGCGGATGATACTGTATATAAACCGGAAAAAAGCATGAATGCGGAAATGGGAACGCGGTTTTCCTTCAGCAGCGGCAGGCACAGTTTCTCCGGTACGGCTTCCGTCTATGCCATAATGTGTGTCGACCAGCAGATTACCGTTTTCCCTTCAGGGAACAGTACGGGAAGGATGATGGCAAATGCGGGCAATTCGCGCAGCTTCGGTGCGGAAGCCGAGTTTGCGTATGCTTTCGAAGGCTTTTCCTTTTCAGCCGCGTACGGATTCTGTGATGCGAGATTTACCAGATATGATGACGGGCTGGCGGATTATTCCGGGAACAGGATTCCGTATTCTCCGGAGCATACACTGAATGCGAGAGTCCAGTACAGGTGGGATATGGCCGGAGACTATTTCCGCAGTATCACTGCAGGTGCCGAAGTTTCCGCACTGGGAAAGATATGGTGGGATGAGGCAAATACTTTGTCCCAGCCGTTCTATGCCGTGTTGGGGGCTGACGTGCGAGGCCATTTCAAGTGGTTCGACGTATTCCTCAGGGGCGAAAATCTTACCGATGCCGAATACGGGGTGTTTTATTTCAAGTCTGTCGGCAAATCCTTTTTCCAGATGGCCCGGCCGCTCAGACTCACTGTCGGACTTTCCGTGAGTCTTTAGAAATTGCGGAAATCCCTTATAGTGTGTAACCTGAAATCATGAAAGACTTACAGATTTGAAGAATAATTCAAAAAGTTGAAAAAATTTCTTCGAAAAAGTTTGCAATATCCTTTTGGATTGTTACCTTTGTACCAGACATAAGAATTTTTTTCGTGTCTATTTGTTAAGTTCGTTTTATATATGGGCAGGTTCCTTGGGGAGGGAACCTGCTTTTATTTTATGCAGCCCAAGTCCCTGCGGGAAAAATACTTTTGCTCTGTGCTGAAATTTTTGTAACTTTCGGAAATTTTGGGATCAAGGCTAAGCGGCCCTCACCCGACAATAAGCTGTAAATTATTCATAATTATAATATTAAAACTTTTCTAGCATGAACAAAAAAGGTAATGTCCTCGCGATTGTGATCATGTTCTTTCTGTTCGCAATGATCTCATTCGTGACGGGACTTCAGAACCCTATGGGTATCATCGTGAAAGCTCAGTTCGGAGCTTCGAATGCAATGTCTCAGCTCGGTAATCTCGCCAATTTCATCGCCTATGCGTTTATGGGGCTTCCGGCAGGACTAATATTGAAAAAATACGGATATAAGATAACTTCTCTTCTGGCGGTATCTGTCGGTTTCGTAGGAGTGGGTATATCTTTCCTTTCAGGTGTGGCCGAGAGTTTCGGCGTGTATCTCACCGGTGCTTTCGTATCCGGATTTTCCATGTGTATGCTGAATACTGTTGTGAACCCGATGCTCAACACTCTCGGAGGCGGCGGAAACAAGGGTAACCAGCTCATCCAGCTTGGCGGCTCACTCAATTCCCTGGCTGCGACTATCGTACCTATTCTCGTCGGCTATCTTATCGGAGAAGCTGCCAGCGCTACTATCTCCGATGCGAATCCGGCCCTTTTCATCGCAATGGGTATTTTCGCACTCGCGTTCGTCATAATACTTTTCTCTCATATTCCTGAACCTGAACTTGAGGCTGCGAAGACGAATCCTCAGCCTGCGGAGGGTACCCTGAAAAGTATCAAGGGCGCACTTTCATACCGTCATTTCGTGTTCGGTATCATCGCCATATTCGTATATGTGGGCGTGGAAGTCGGTATCCCTAATATCGCCAATCTTTATATGACTTCCCCTGAAGTCGGCATTACTGCCGGAGTCGCCGGTACCGTAGTGGGAATGTACTGGCTGCTTATGCTGGTGGGACGTCTTGTGGGCGGTGTCATCGGTGGAAAGGTCTCCAGCCGCGCCATGATGATAACCGTATCTTCAGTAGCCATCTGCTTCCTCCTTCTGGGCATGTTCCTGCCTGAGGGCAAGATGGTGGCATTCCCGGCCGTAAATTCAGACCTTACGTTCTCCCTCGTGTACATTCCTGTAGGCGTGGTGTTCTTCGTCCTGTGCGGACTCTGCACATCCGTGATGTGGGGCAGCATTTTCAATCTTGCTGTAGAGGGGCTCGGCAAATACACTTCCATTGCATCCGGTCTTTTCATGGTGATGGTATGCGGCGGCGGTGTACTTCCATATATACAGGGTGCCGTGGCTGATGCATGCGGTTATATAAACAGTTACTGGGTGCTCGTGATAGCGGTAGCTTACATGCTGTTCTTCGCTCTCTTCGGATCCAGACCTGCTGCAGGCAAGACAAAATAGAAATACAAGGATTAACGCAAATTTCGGAACAATATGAATGCAGATATCATCGAAAAACCGTATGTAGTCGGTATCGACATCGGAGGCCAGACTACGAAAATGGGGATTGTGGATATGCGCGGACAGGTTCTTTCGCAGACTGTCATACGTACTGATACCCATACTGATGTGGAAGATTACGTAGAGGATGTGGCGGATGCCCTGGATAAGATTATCAAGGAATCCGGCTCGGAGGACAAGGTCCGCGGCATAGGCATAGGTGCGCCTAATGCGAACTACTATACCGGGAACATCGAAAATGCAGTGAATCTTTCGTGGGGAGGCAGCAAATCCATTCCGTTTGCGGAACTGCTCTCATCCCGGACCGGAGGCACGAAGGTAGCTCTGACCAACGATGCCAACGCCGCTGCAGTCGGAGAAATGACTTACGGCGCAGCCAGGGGTATGAAGAACTTCATCATGATTACCCTCGGAACCGGAGTGGGAAGCGGCATCGTGATAAACGGAGAGGTGGTCTACGGGCATGACGGCTTTGCCGGCGAACTCGGACATACCTGTGCAGTCAGGAACAACGGCCGTCTGTGCAACTGCGGCAAGACCGGCTGTCTGGAGACATATTGTTCTGCGACAGGTGTTTCCCGTACTGCCCGCGAGTGGCTGACTCTGAGCGACGAGCCGTCTGTCTTGAGAAGCCTGGACGCTATTTCGTCAAAGGATGTCTATGAGGCGGCCAAGGAAGGTGACAAGCTGGCTCTGAAGATATTCGAATTCACAGGCAAGATTCTGGGACAGTCATTCGCCGATTTCGTGGCATTCAGCGCCCCTGAGGCAATCGTCCTGTTCGGGGGTCTGGCCAGGGCGAAGGAATACCTTTATCAGCCTATTCTTGACTCGATGAACGCAAACCTTCTCCCTCTTTGGAGAGGCAAGATCAAGATCGTCTTCTCTCAGCTGAAAGAGTCTGACGCTGCTATTCTCGGCGCTTCGGCTCTGGCGTGGGAACTATAATTTCAGACGGTGGCCTGGAGGCGTTTTTTTTAATCTGACTTTTATGAAAATTCGGAAATATTTGCCTGTCATTATCCTGTCATACGTGCTTTTCTTCATGATAGCATTTGTGACAGGTCTGCAGAATCCGCTCGGTGTTATCGTGAAATCCCAGTACGGGGTATCGATGGGTGTAGCACAGCTGGGCAATTTCGCCAACTTCATCGCATACGCCTGCATGGGTATTCCTGCCGGTCTGATGCTGAAGAAGTATGGCTATAAATTTTCGCTGCTGGTGGCCGTTACTGTAGGTATTATCGGTCTTGGGCTTATGTTTTTCTCAGGCCAGATTTCCAGAGGCCTGTGGCTGTACTTCTGCGGTGCTTTCGTGGCAGGTTTCTCGATGTGTATGCTGAATACGGTGGTGAATCCTCTGCTGAATTCACTCGGAGGGGGAGGAAACAAGGGTAACCAGCTTATCCAGTGGGGCGGTGCCATGAACTCGATAGCCGCTACTATCGTACCTTTTGTAGTCGGCCTTCTAATGGGACATTCCATCAAGGTAAGGGGACTGGTAGACGGTATCCCTCATTTTGAAATCGCAGATGTGAATCCGATGTTCATCATCATGGTTTCCATTTTCGCGCTTGCCATACTGGCTATTCTGTTTGTCGATATTCCGGAGACGGAGAAGATTTCCGATACAAAGGCGGCGATGGACCAGCTGATAGCCCGTGACGGACAATACAGCTGCTTCTCTTTCAGGCATTTTGTGCTCGGTGCCGTGGCTGTCTTCCTTTATACGGGTGTGGAGGTCAGTATCGCCAACATGACGAATATTTATCTGATTCATGAAGTGGGTGTGAGACCGGGCGCTGCAGGTGCCATAGTGGCCATATACTGGTTCTGCATGTTTCTGGGTCGTCTGGTGGGAGGTTCGCTCGGCTCGAAATTCTCCAGCCGCGACATGCTCCAGTTCTCATCCGTGATGGCCATGATATTTATCCTGATCACCATTTTCACTCCGGCTAAAATCACTATAGAGATAGGCCGTTACAGTCTGGGCAATATCCCTGTGAATGTGGTGTTCCTGGTGTTGACTGGTCTTTTCACTTCGGTGATGTGGGGAAATATTTACAACCTTTCAGTCGAGGGGCTTGGAAAATATACCTCCACGGCGACCGGATTTTTCATGATGATGGTTTGCGGTGGCGGTATAGTGCCTATCATACAAGGACTTCTGGCAGATCTGGTAGGAGGCCGCGCTTCATACTGGATCATTATAGCCTGTCTCTGCTACCTTCTTTACTATGGTTCTACAGGCTACAAGAATGTGAACAGGAAAATCCCTGTCGACTGAATATTTCCGCTGTAGACAGACTGACATCCGAGAGTACTGTTGACTCCGTCAGGAGTTGTAATTCTGTACTCTCGGATGTCAGTCTGTTGTTTACTGTTGACTCCGTCAGGAGTTGTAATTCTGTACTCTCGGATGTCAGTCTGTTGTCAGTCACCCATAGTTAGTCGAGTTTGTGAATGGCGAGACCGCTGCGGAGCTTCGGTTCGAACCACGTGGTCTTCGGCGGCATGATATTGCCGGAATCGGCGATATCCACTATCTGTTTCATCGAAACCGGATAAAGCGCGAACGCCACAGCCATCTCTCCGCTGTCCACCCTTTTGGAAAGTTCTCCCAGACCGCGGATTCCGCCTACGAAATCTATCCTTTTGTCAGTCCTCAGATCCTTGATGCCGAGTATCCTGTCCAGAACCAGATCCGACAGGATCGTCACATCCAGTACTCCGATAGGGTCGGAATCGTCATATCTGCCTTCCTTCGCTTCCAATGAATACCATTCGCCCCCGAGATACATCGAGAAATTATGCAGGTGCTCCGGTTTGTATATGCCGCTACCTTTCTTTTCCACGATGAAATCTTTTTCCAGGGCTTTCACGAATTCTTCAGGACTCATGCCGTTGAGGTCCTTGACTACGCGGTTGTAGTCTATGATGGTGAGCTGGCTTTCAGGAAAAGCCACCGCCATGAAGAAATTATACTCTTCATTACCGGTGTGCCCTGGATTTCCTGTGCGTTTCTCGGTCCCTACACGTGCCGCTGCCGCTGTCCTGTGGTGCCCGTCTGCCACATAGAATGCGGGAATATCCTTGAAAATCTCGGTAATCCTGTTTATGACAGCATCATCGTCTATCACCCAGAAATGGTGTCCGAATCCGTCTTCAGCCGTAAAGTCATACTCAGGTTCTCCGGCAGTGTATCTGCGTACTATAGAGTCGATTTCCGCATTGTCGGGATATGAGAAGAAAACAGGTTCTATGTTTGCATTTTGGATTCTGACATGTATCATCCTGTCATCCTCCTTGTCTTTGCGCGTGAGCTCGTGTTTTTTTATCTTGCCGTCGGAGTAGTCGTCAGTGTGGGCGCAGAGCACCAGTCCGTACTGTGTCTTGCCGTTCATGGTCTGGGCATAGATGTAGTAGCACGGCTTGCTGTCCTGTACCAGCCATCCTTTCTCCTGCCAGTCCTTGAAATTCTTCACAGCCCTGTCATATACTGTCTGGCTGTGTTCATCCGGCATGGGCTCGAAGTCTATTTCCGGTTTGGTTATGTGCAGAAGGGATTTTTCACATGCTTCCGCCTTCGCCTCGGCCGAATTCAGGACATCGTACGGGCGTGCCGCCACTTCCTCTACAATCTCTTTTGGCGGTCGTACTGCCGCAAACGGTTTGATTCTTACCATATCGATTATCTGTTTTGTGTTATTGGGCAATTAAAAAATTGTGCCCGGATTCCGGACACAATTTTTTTAAAAAGACTATTTGTTTACCTGGAAACGGGTATTGCCTGTGGCAAAATAATCCACTATCTGCGAAGCTGCCGCCAGACCTGCATTTATGTTGGCTTCGGCAGTCTCCGCGCCCATTTTCTTAGGGGTGGCGAATACTCTCTTTCCGAATTTTTCGTTCAGTTCGGACTGGCAGTCCGCTGCGATATCGGTGATGTACTTCAGGTCAGGCCTGTCTGTCAGCGCCTTCTCCAGCTCCGCTTCATTTATTATTTCCTTGCGGGCGGTGTTCAGCAGACAGCCTCCTGCAGGCATCAGGGTGATAAGTCCGTATCCTATCGATTTTTTCGTTTCGGCAGTGGCCGGAATATGCAGGGAAATGAAGTTGCATTCCCTGTACATCTGTTCTACTGATTCTGCCGGTATTACGCCTTCCGCAGTCATCTTCTCTGCCGGTACATACGGGTCGAAAGCCATCACTTCCATGCCGAGGCATTTCGCTTTCTGCGCGACAAGCCTGCCGACGTTTCCGTACGCCTGGATGCCGAGCCTTTTACCCTTGATTTCGCTTCCCGTACCGGGTGTGAACTGGTTCCTGGACATGTATATCATCATCGAGATGGCGAGTTCGGCTACTGCGTTCGAATTCTGTCCCGGAGTGTTCATGGCTACGATATTTTTCGCCGTACATGCTTCGAGATTGATATTGTCGTAACCGGCTCCGGCCCTTACTACGATTTTCAGATTCCTGGCCGCATCTATAACTTCGGCAGTCACCTTGTCGGACCTGACTATGAGCGCATCAGCGTCTGCTACGGCATTGACGAGCTTTTCAGGCGAGTCATATTTTTCCAGAAGGACGACTTCATGCCCGGCCTTCCGTGCTATTTCCTTCATCCCGTTCACGGCAGCGGCTGCGAACGGCTTTTCTGTGGCTATAAGTATTTTCATGGTTGTTTACTTTTTCATTGATTCGAATTCCTGCATGCATTTCACCAGAGCCTGTACGCTCTCTACCGGGCAGGCATTATATATGGAGGCCCTGAAACCGCCGACAGACCTGTGTCCCTTGATGCCCAGCATGCCCTGTCCCTTTGCGAATTCAAGGAACTCGTCCTGCAACGCTTCATATCCCGGAGCCATGACGAAGCATACGTTCATATCGGAACGGTCTTCCTTTGCGGCGGTACCGGTGAAGAGAGGGTTCCTGTCGATTTCAGCATAAAGCATGTCGGCCTTCTGCCTGTTTATCTTGTGTATGGCCTCTACTCCTCCAATGCCTTTAAGCCAGTTCAGAGTCTCGTACATGACGTATATCGGGAAGACAGGAGGAGTGTTGAACATGGACCCTCCGTCTATGTGTGTCTGATAATTCAACATGGTCGGGATATACCTGCTTACCTTTCCGAGCGCGTCTTTCTTCACGATGGCGAAAGCTACACCGGCAGGACCGACGTTTTTCTGTGCACCTCCATATATGAGTGCGTATTTGCTGATGTCGCGCGGCCTGCTCATGATGTCTGAAGACATGTCGGCAACAAGTGGCACCGGACTGTCGATATCTTCCTTTATTTCAGTACCGTAAATGGTGTTGTTGGTCGTGATGTGGAAATAATCCAGATCGGCGGGAATTTCATATCCTTTCGGGATATAACTGTATGTAGTGTCTGCTGAAGAAGCTACGGCATACGCTTCGCCGATGCCTTTCGCTTCCTTCAATGCCTTCTTCGCCCATACGCCAGTTTCGAGATACCCGGCCTTTTTCTCCAGGAAATTCATCGCCACACAGAGAAACTGCAGGCTGGCTCCGCCTCCCATGAACAATACTTCATGAGTATCCGGAATATTCAAAAGTTCTTTCCAAAGGGCTCTGCAGTCATCCATGACCTGTACCCACTCTTTGGATCTGTGGGAAATGCTGATGACAGGCACGCCTGTTCCCTTGAAATCTTTCAATGCCTCGATGGCTTTATCGACAGCCTGCTGCGGAAGCACGCAGGGCCCGGCGAAGAAATTGTGAACTTTTTTCATGATGATTTATTTTTTGTAAAAAACTCTCCTCGTATTTCTAAGGGTAAATTTCCATAAAATTAATAAAAAATCTTCTCGGACATGTTTCAGAACAGACTTTTTATATCCGAACGTTTCTCGCAGTAATGGCAGAGCAGCGATATCTCGCCGTTTTCCTCCATGACGGTGAATCTGGTCCTGACAGGCTGGTGGTTCGTGATGCATTTGGGGTTCATGCATTTCGCTATGCCTGTGATTTCATGGGGCATGTCCAGTTTCCGTTTCTCCACCACCTGGAAATTCCTGATGATGTTGACTGTGGCATGAGGTGCTATCAGAGCCAGCTTGTTCAGTTCCTCGTCCTGGAAGAACCTGTCCGCTATCTTGATGATGCCTTTTTTACCGAACAGCTTGCTGTTCAGGTTTATGCCTATTGTTATCTGGTTTTCTATCCCTTTCAGTCCCAATATGTCGAGAGCCTTGTAGACATTTTCGGCAGGTATGTGGTCCAGCACTGTCCCGTTTTCCAGTGCGCTGACTTTCAGTTCCTTGTTTATATTTTCCATTTTGATTTCCTGTATATGTTGTCTTGATGTTTGCTGGGTGCCGACTTTCGAGGAAGCCTTACCTGTATCCGAGCAGGCATGAAATTATGGCCATTCTGACATAAAGGCCGTTTTCCGCCTGCTTGAAATAATATGCGTACGGAGTCTCGTCCACATCCTGGTCGATTTCATTGACCCGCGGGAGCGGGTGCAATATTTTCATGTTGGGTTTTACGCTTCCGAGCATCGATGCCTTCAGCCGGTAGATGTCCTTGACCTTTTCGTATTCCATGGGATCCGTAAATCTCTCCTGCTGTACTCTGGTCATGTATAGAATATCGCAGTCGTCGAGGTGCTCTTCCAGCGAAGTGGTTTCGGTATATTTTATTCCTCTTTCATCCAGAAAATCCTTGTATTCCTTCGGCATTTTCAGCTCTTCCGGTGCAGTAAATACGAATTCAGGACTGAAGTGCGACATGGCCTGGAGAAGGGAATGGGTGGTCCTTCCGTATTTCAGATCACCTACCATATTGATTTTGAGATTCTCCAGTCTGCCCTGCGTCTGCATTATCGTATACAGGTCGAGCAAGGTCTGTGACGGATGCTGGTTGGCCCCGTCGCCTGCATTTACCACCGGGACGGAAGAAACTTCGGAGGCATACCTCGAACTGCCCTCCAGAGGATGCCTCATGATGATCATGTCCACATAGTTCGACACCATTTTGATGGTATCCTTCAGCGTTTCACCCTTGCTTACGCTTGTGTTCGTCGCGTCCGAGAATCCTATGACTTTGGCTCCGAGCCTGTTTACGGCTGTCTCGAAACTCAGTCTGGTCCTGGTGGACGGTTCGAAGAAGATACATGCTATGACCTTGCCGTCCAGTATGTTCTGGGTGCGGTTCTTTTCGAATTCCTTTGCAGTTTCGAGCACATGCAGAATTTCCTCCTTGCTGAAATCCTGGATTGAAATAAGACTTTTATTCATGTATTATCGATTAATTCCAGTGTACAACCACCTGTCTTTTCTATCATTTCAGTAAAAAGCGGAACCGCTGCCAGCCTGACATCGGTTTCCAAAGAGCACGACATGCCGAAGTCCTGCCTGCATGCTGAAAGACCGAGGTCTTTCAATATTTTCATGACTCCGTTCATGTCCATGTATCCGAAAGTGAGCCTGTATCTTTCGGTTGCAGTCTTTTCTATGATTTCTGCATGGTCCAGAGCATCGGCGGCTGAAGTCCTGTAAGCCCGTATCAGACCGGGAATGCCGAGCTTGATACCTCCGAAATATCTGACTACGACGATCAGGATGTCACTGAGTTCCAGAGAGTCGATCTGTCCGAGTATCGGCCTGCCTGCCGAAGATGACGGTTCTCCGTCGTCATTGGCCCTGAATATATCTCTCCTGTATCCGAGCCGGTAGGCATAGCAATGGTGGCGGGCGTCATGGTATTCTTTCTTGAGGGAAGCGACTATCGATTTGATTTCATCTTCGGATGAAACCGGATAGGCATGGGCAATGAATCTGCTGCCATTGTCCTTGAAAAGCCCTTTGGAAGGGCCTGCAATGCTTTTGAAAGTGTCTTTCTCCGGTGTAGTCGCATCCATAGGCAGATTCAAAATTAGTGTTTTTTATATTATTTTGCAACCGCAAGGAAATATTTTGTACCTTTGGTCTCCGTTGAAATTTTAAAGATTTATGGTACTCAAATACAGGGTTTCTCTTCCCGGCATCAAAGGCTTCGCCAGACTCTATGAGGTCAAGGCCAACATGACACTTTATTCATTCCACAAACAGATGAGAGCTGACATGGATTTCCCTCAGGACCAGCTTGTTCTGTTCAAGGCTCTCGACAAGGACGGGGCAGTGGTGGCCAAATACGGCATATTCGATCTGGGGGCAGGCACCATAGATTCCGTGACCGTGGAACAGACTCTGAAGGCAGGTGCGGTATCGTTCGTTTATTTTTATGACACGACTAACGTAAAAAGCGTGAACGTGACATTCGAAGGTGAGGCCGAGCCCAGGAAGGATGTTGTATACCCACTTCTGGTAGAAGCGAAAGGCCCGAATCCGATAGAATTCGAGAACGGATATGTGGCTTATGAAGATCTGCCCGACGACAAGAAAAAGGCGGCTTCACAGGATGACGATGATGAAGATTTCGATGACGATGATGATACGGAGGAGACTGACGACGAGGACGGAGAGGAAATCTACGATGAGGACGAAGACGACATGTAGATTTCCGGCATGAGGCACAAGCTCCTTATAATATTAGGTCCGACTGCCGTCGGCAAGACTGATTACAGTATCCGGGAGGCCCTGAAATACGGGTCTCCTGTCATTTCATGCGATTCCAGACAGATATACAGGGAAATGACCATAGGCACTGCCGTTCCGACACCGGATCAGCTCGGAGCGGTCAGGCATTATTTCATACATTCCCATTCTGTCAGTACGCTGTATTCTGCAGGACGCTATGAAACCGAAGCCTTGCCTTTGGTCGAGAGTCTTTTCAGCCAGGGGCACGACACTCTCGTCATGGCCGGAGGGTCCGGTTTCTATATCGATGCATTCTGCCGTGGTCTGGATGATTTCCCGCAGGCCGACATGGAACTGAGGGAATCCCTGAACGTTCGGCTGCGCGAGGAAGGTGTCGAGTCTCTGCGGTTCGAGCTTAAACGGCTTGATCCTAAGTCTTATGCGACTATCGATATTGCGAACGGGCAGAGAGTGCTGAGGGCTCTGGAAGTATGTTTGTCTACAGGGCGTCCTTTCTCATCCTTCAAGACTTCCCCTGACAGGAAACGGAGTTTCGATATTGAAAAGATCGGTCTTGTGAGGCCTCGTGAAGAACTGTATGCCAGGATTGACAGAAGAGTACTGGAAATGATCGACGCCGGTCTGGTAGATGAAGTCAGGTCCCTGGAGCAGTACAGGCATCTTCCGGCATTGCAGACTGTCGGATACAAGGAAATTTTCCAATATCTGGACGGTGAAATATCACTCGACAGGGCCATCGGACTGATACAGCGAAATACGCGCCATTACGCCAAAAGACAGTTGAGCTATTGGGGACGGGACAAGGATATCAGATGGATGGAAGTGACTGGATGAGCGACAAAAAAATAGAGGTGACTCAAAGGGTCGCCTCTATTTTTTTTTGAATGCTGCACGCGTTATATGCGTGCATTCTGACTAGAACGGTAAATCGTCTTCGACTTGTTCGCTGCCGTTGCTGCCGTCACCGACGAACCCGTGTCCGGTACTTGCAGCTTCCGCAGGATTCGGCGTATAAGTGTTGCCTGAACCTTCCACGCCGGTAGGTGCGAATCCGGTCGTGTAGTTTTCCTGGACAGGAGCTTCACTCTCGATTCTCCATGCGCGGAGATCAGTGTACCATCTGTTGTTGTACTCGCGGCTGCTGATGTTGAAGGCTACCTTGACTTTGTCTCCGATCTGGTATTTTTCCAGATCTTTTACCTTGTCGGCGCCCCATACGCTCAGGCATACCTGTGAAGGGTAGTTCCCTTCCTGATATTCGATGATGAATTCCTGTTTCGACCAGTCGCCCCTCGCGGATGTCCCGCTCTGGACGCCAAGTTTCCTGATGATTTTACCTTCGATTTCTAAAGCCATAGTTCAGTTTTTTAAACGGTCTGTCATAAGATTCGGCGACTATTTCTTGTCATCTTCCTTTTCGGCTACCTTGCTTACCTTTACGAGTTCTACGTCGAATATAAGAGTAGAGTTAGGCTTGATCATACCGGTTCCGCGCTGGCCGTATCCGAGTTCAGCCGGTACGAAGAGCTTGATGTGTCCGCCTTCGCCGATAAGCTGGAGACCTTCAGTCCATCCTTTGATCACGCGGTTGAGCTGCATGCGTACAGGATCTTTTTCAGGATCGGAAGCGTCGAATTCAGTGCCGTCGATCAGGGTGCCGGTGTAGTGTACGTAAACCGTATCCTTGTCGCCTGGCTTGACTTCGTTGCCGGCTTCGATTATCTGATACTGGAGTCCGCTCTCGGTAGTGATGATGCCGTCTTTCTGTGCATTCTCTTTAAGGAAAGCTTCCCCTGCAGCCTTGTTGCTCTCGGATTCGAAATTCCTTCTTGAAGAGATGAACTTGTTGAACAGCTGGTTCATTTCATCAGGGTTGATGTCGAACTGGTCGTTGAACTCAGGAGAATTCATCTGGCCCTCTGCCTTGATGAAATCCATCATTCCCTTCTTTATCTTGGCATAGTTCAGATCTTCTCCGAAATCGTTTGCCTTGATGAAATAACCGAAGTTGATACCTACCAGATAGCTGACTGAGTCGGTCAGGGCTGCGTCAGGAAGTGAAATGGTAGTGGTTTCCCCGTCTTTTTCCACTGTAATGCTTTTGGGAGAACTTGTGCAGCTTGCTGCCATTGCTGCAACGGCAGCTGCCGCCATAAGAATTTTGATCGTTTTCATATTCAATCTGAAAATTTGTTATTGTCGCTATCGGTCTGGATAAAATCCATATTCTGCAAATATCGTAAATTTATTTCAGATTATGAATTTTTTACTGCCGGCTGTCGTCATATTTTTCTTTTTCCGACAATTCATGCCTGATAAAATAATATGGGAAAGTGTTTGTAAAAGCCAAAATATAATATAACTTAGTAGGGATAAATCCTGTTATGATGGCTATAGACTCTAAGACATTGCATTCCAAGTTAAAGGAATTCTTCGGTTTCGACTCGTTCAAAGGTGATCAGGAAAAGATAATATCGCATCTTGTTTCCGGCCGCGATGCCTTTGTCCTGATGCCGACCGGCGGCGGAAAATCGCTCTGCTATCAGCTGCCGGCCCTCGTGATGGAGGGTACGGCCATCGTGATATCTCCGCTGATAGCCCTGATGAAGAATCAGGTGGACGCCATCAGAGGTTTCGTGTCCGGAAATGACGGTATCGCACATTTCCTGAATTCATCGCTGTCCAAGGCACAGATAAACGAGGTCAGGGACGATTTGCTTTCCGGCCGGACCAAGCTCCTGTATGTGGCTCCGGAGTCTCTTACCAAGGCCGAGAACATAGAAATGCTGAAGGAAATCAGGATTTCGTTCTATGCCGTCGACGAAGCACACTGCATTTCCGAGTGGGGACATGATTTCCGTCCGGAATACCGCAGGATACGGGAGATAATAGAATGTATAGGCGCCGCTCCTGTAATAGCCCTGACAGCTACTGCCACGCCGAAAGTCCAGAGCGACATCCTCAGGAATCTCGGCATTCCGGGAGCCGAAGTCTTCAAGTCTTCGTTCAACAGGCCGAATCTTTACTACGAAGTAAGGGACAAGTCCGATCCCAAAAAGGATATAATCAAGTTCATAAAGCAGAATCCGGGCAAGTCCGGCATCATTTACTGTCTTAGCCGCAAGAAGGTGGAGGAACTGGCCGAGCTGCTGAACATAAACGGCATAAAGGCGCTTCCGTACCATGCAGGCCTCGATGCCAGGACCAGGGCGGAGAACCAGGACAAGTTCCTGATGGAGGAAATAGACGTCATAGTCGCCACCATAGCTTTCGGCATGGGGATAGACAAGCCGGATGTACGATTTGTCATACATTATGATATACCGAAAAGCCTTGAGGGATATTATCAGGAGACCGGCCGTGCAGGGCGGGACGGAGGCGAAGGCAAGTGCATCGCTTTCTACAGCTATAAGGATATCATAAAGCTGGAGAAATTCATGCAGGGAAAGCCGGTATCCGAGCAGGAAATCGGAAAACAGCTGCTTCTGGAGACGGTAGCCTATGCGGAGTCCAACCAGTGCAGGCGGAAATTGCTGATGAACTATTTCGGCGAAGATTATACCCAGGAAAACTGCGGGGCTTGCGATAATTGCCTGTATCCTAAAAAACAGTTCGACGGACAGGAAGAGATGGCTCTCATAATAGAGCTCGTGGAGTCCATGCCGGAACATTTCAAGCTGGAACACCTGGCGAATATCCTGGCAGGGGAGTCCAACGCGCTTATAAAGTCATACGAGCATGACAAGACGGAATTTTTCGGAGCCGGCAAGGATCATTCGTTCCGTTTCTGGTGCGATGTCATACACCAGGGCATAGTCCTGCATTTCCTCGAAAAGGATATCGAGTCCTACGGACTTATTTATGCCACGGAAAAGGGCCGTGAGTTCAACGCCAGTCCGTATCCTGTGATGCTGACGGAAGAGAGGCATTTCGTGGACGGCGTGGATGACGATGACGATGTTCCCGGACCGGTGGCAAAGGGAGGCGGCGGAGACCAGGTGCTGCTGGCCATGCTCAAGGAACTCAGGGCGGATGTTTCCAGAAAACTCAAGCTGCAGCCGTGGATAATTTTCGGCGATCCTGCTCTCGAAGACATGTCCATCACATACCCTGTCACATACGACGAACTGAAGAACTGTCAGGGAGTGGGAGAAGGAAAAGCCCGCAAGTTCGGCAAGGAATTCATCGAAATGATAGCCAAGTATGTGGAAGAAAACGAAATAGAGAGACCTGACGATTTTGTAGTAAAATCGGTGGTCAATTCGTCTACTGCAAACAAGGTGTTCATTATCCAGGGGATAGACAGAAAACTCCCTCTCGAAGACATAGCCGGAGCCAAGAGTATGGAGATGGATGAACTGCTGAACGAGATAGAGACCATAGTGGCATCCGGAACGAAACTCGACCTGGATTATTATATCAGCCAGACCATCGACGATGATGTCGTGGATGAAATCTACGATTATTTCAGGGAAGAGGCGCAGTCCGATTCTCTGGAAGACGCCATGTCGGACCTCGGACAGGATTACGATGAATTCGAAGTCCGCCTGGTCCGTCTGAAATTCCTGTGTGAAGTAGCCAACTGATAATTACCCGTCAGATTTTTTCGAGACACAGTTTCCTGCGGGAAAAATGTGCGGTGTAGCTGAATCCGCAGTCGCGTATGAAAGCGGCGTAGTATGCGAATTTGTCCCCGACCCTTTCAGGGTAATGCGAATCCGAACCCAGACTGATGGCCTCTCCTCCGAGTTCCTTGAATCTCAGGAGGATATCCCGGTCCAGCACAGGTGTGCGCCCGCTATAATCCTGATATGTCTTTGTATTGATTTCCAGAGCTTTGCCGTTTTCTGCAAGGAATTTCAGGATTTCATCGAAAATGTCCGGGAAATCCTTGTAGTTTATACTGCATTCAGGGTACGGGGCATATCTGGCCACGTAGTCGAAATGCCCGACAATGTCGAAATCACCCATCCATCTGATTTCCTCCAGAATAGTCTCCAGATATCGGCCGTATGCCGTTCGCCAGTCCTTGTCCCGGTAATAGCCGCCCCAGAAAGGATCGGTGTCGTCAAGATAATGGACGGAAGCTATTATCTGGTCGAATGAATTGGTGTCCAGGAGATTCCTTATCTGCTCCCTGCATTTTTTCTGCAGTCCGATTTCTATGCCCTTGAAAATTTCCAGCTCAGGCAGGAGTCCGCGTACCCTGTCTATTTCTGCCTGCTGGCAGGCGATGTCGAACTGTTCCGGAACCAGATGTTCGAATTCCGCTTTCATCGGAGGTACGAAAAAATCGCAATGGTCGGTAAAGCAGATCCCTCCGAGACCGGCTGCGGCTGCAGCCCGTGAAGAAGATTCCACTGAAGCCTTTTTCCCGTCGAAAGAGAACTGGCTGTGGTTATGATTGTCGTACAAATTATTCATAAATCAGCTTAATCCGTCTATCTGTCCGTCCTTTATGTCGATATGAAGGGCCTGCGGCTCTTTCGGAAGCCCGGGCATCCTGATGATGTCCCCGGCTATCGCCACGATCATTTCCGCCCCGGTATTTATGACCAGATCCCTGATTTCGAAGCCGAACCCTTCCGGCGCTCCGTAAAGTTTCGGATCCTGAGAGAATGAATACTGGGTCTTGGCTATGCATACGGGATAATGCGAAATGCCGAGCTGCTCTATCTGGGCCAGTTTCTTCCCGGCCTGGGCGCTGAACGATACGGAGCCTGCTCCATAGATATTCTTCGCCACGGAAGTGATTTTCTCTGCGGTGCCGGCTTCGTCGTTATAAGTGAACCTGAGCGGACCGGAAGGGTCTTTCTCTATGATCCTTACCACTTCCGCCGCCATTTCGGCCGCACCTTCCCCGCCTTTGGCATAAGCGTCGTTTATGGCGAAATACACTCCGTTCTCCCGGCAGTGTTCTTCCACCATCCTGATTTCATCATCGGTATCGGAGGCGAACCTGTTGAGGCAGACCATTACTGTCTGTCCGAAACTCCTGATGTTCCTTATATGTCTGTCCAGATTCCGGAATCCTTTCCTGATCCCTTCGGCATCAGGCTCCTTTATCTTGTCCAGAGGTACGTCCCCGTGCATTTTGAGTCCCTGCAGGGTGGCAACGAGCAGGGTGAGTTTCGGGGAAAGACCGCTTTTGCGGCATTTTATGTTGAAAAACTTCTCGGCACCGAGATCGGCCCCGAAGCCGGCCTCCGTAATCACGTAGTCCCCGAATGTCATGGCGGCTTTCGTGGCTGTAATGGAGTTGCAGCCGTGGGCTATATTTGCGAAAGGTCCGCCGTGTACGATGGCTGCCGACCCCTCCGTGGTCTGCACGAGATTCGGCTTGATGGCATCCGCCATCAGGGCAGCCATCGCCCCCGCCACACCCATATCGTTTACAGTGAACGGCGTTCCGTCGAACCGGTACCCCAGAGTGATGTTGCCAATCCTTTTTTTCACATCCTCCAGATCCTTCGCCAGACACAGTATGGCCATGATTTCGGAAGCCGGAGTGATATCGAATCCGGACTCCTGGACCAGACCGTTCGTCCTGGGCCCGAGCCCCGTCACGATACTCCTCAGCGACCTGTCATTCACGTCCAGCACCCTCTTCCATACTATTTCTTTCAGCGCGAACCCTTCTGCCTGATGCTGGTACAGATAGTTGTCCAGCAGGGCGGCTATCATATTGTGAGTGGAAGTCACGGCATGGAAATCCCCGGTAAAATGCAGGTTTATCTTTTCCATCGGAAGCACCTGGGCATATCCGCCTCCGGCTGCCCCGCCTTTCAGTCCGAAACACGGTCCCAGAGACGGCTCTCGCAGGGCCACGACAGCCTTTTTGCCTATCCTGTTCAGCCCCAGGGCAAGCCCGATGGACGCAGTGGTCTTTCCTATCCCGGCTTTGGTGGCAGTGATGGCAGTCACCAGAATCAGATTGCTGTCCCTTACCTTTCCCTCGTCTATCAGGTCGACAGGTATTTTGGCCATATAATGCCCGTACTGTTCGATTTTCTCCGTCGGAATACCTGTACCGGCAGCCACTTCCGTGATATCCCTCATTCTGATACTTCTGGCTATCTCGATGTCTGATTTCATAATTACTGCACTTTTTATTCAGAGGGGTTGTGAATGTTCAGTCCCCGAAAGCGGCGAAATTACTAAAATTATTTATAATTTTGTAAGATTATTAAAAACGTATTTTATGATTACTTTCGGATTCAGGAATAAATTCAGCGGCTGGATCAGGGCTGCAATAGCCATTCTTATCGGCTGCGTCATGGTCATCAAACCGGAAACATCCCTTATTTTTCTGGTGAAGGTCATTGCCGCCATCATGATAGCTTCCGGTGTCGTATCGCTTGCATACGGTATTGCGAACAGGCGCAACGGCGGACTGGGACTTCTGATATTCAACACTGTAGTAGATATCGTCATAGGTATACTGCTGTTCTCTTTTCCGGAGGTCGTGGCCAGTTTCGTCATCATACTCATAGGTGTGGCATTGCTGGTGTTCGGAATATTCCAGATAGCGGCCATGATCAGCGCGGCCGCTTTCGTGGCGCTGGGCGCATGGTCATTCATATTGCCTGTCATCTGCGCCGGCGGCGGAGTACTCCTGCTTTTCAACCCTTTCGATGCGGCTTCCACCATGACTCTGGTAGCAGGTATCGCCATACTCGTCTACGGACTGTCGGAGCTTTTCTCTACCTGGAAAATGTCGAGGGCCATTCACGAGTATGAAATCAAGTTCCCTTCATCATCATCTGACAGCGGAAAGAAAACGGGCGGCATAGACTACAGTGAAGCCAAGGATGCCGATTTCGAGAAGGTCGGCAAGGAAAATGACTGACACTGATGATTCCGCAGGAGACTGTCGATAAAATACTGGATTCGGCCCAGATAGTGGACGTGGTGGGTGACTTTGTCTCTCTGAAGAGGCAGGGTGCGAATTTCATTGCCTGCTGTCCCTTCCATAATGAAAAGACTCCGTCTTTCTACGTTTCGCCGGCGAAGGGTATTTTCAAGTGTTTCGGCTGCGGAAAGTCCGGTACTGCCGTGGGTTTTGTCATGGAGCACGAAGGGCTGACTTATGTCGAAGCCCTGCGGTATCTGGCCCGAAAATACCATATAGAAATAGTCGAAAAGGAGGAAAGTGCCGAAGAGATTGCCAGGCGCCAGCGTGGCGAAAGTCTTCTTCTGGTATCGGAGTTTGCCGCAGGCTTTTTCAGGAAGAGCCTGCAGACGGAAGAGGGGCGTATAGGCTATGCATATTTCAAGACACGCGGACTGGAGGATGCCACGATAGAAAAATTCGGCCTCGGATGGGCTCCGGCGGACAGGACAGCACTGCTGACGGCAGCGCGCAAGGCAGGATACAAGGAAGAATTTCTGATAGATACCGGACTGTGTTACAGACGGGATGACGGAAAGGTGACGGACAGGTTCCATGAACGGGCCATGTTCCCGATACATTCCCCGTCCGGACGGATAATCGCTTTCGGCGGCAGGACTCTCAGGTCTGACAAGACAGTGGCGAAGTATGTGAATTCGCCGGAAACCGAGATTTACGTAAAAAGCCGCTCCCTCTACGGGATATGGTTCGCGAGAAACGAAATTGTCCGTCAGGACAGGTGTATACTGGTGGAAGGCTACCTGGATGTCATTTCCATGCATCAGCTCGGAATACGCAATGTCGTGGCATCGAGCGGTACTTCCCTGACGGTGGAGCAGATACGCCTGATACGGAAATATTCGCAGAATGTGACCATTATTTATGACGGGGATTCTGCAGGCATACATGCGGCTCTGAGGGGGATAAATCTGGTGCTCAAGGAAGGGTTGGATGTGAAAGTGATCCTTCTCCCTGACGGGGATGACCCTGACTCGTTTGCCAGAAAGCATACTTTGGAGGAAGTCCGGTCTTTCATAGAGAAACACGAGCAGGATTTCATAGGCTTCAAGACAGATATCCTTCTGGACGAAGCGGGTGACGACCCTCTGAAAAAAGCCAATCTGATCAACGACATAGCAGACACGGTAGCCATGATTCCGGATGCCGTGAAGCGTTCCGTCTACGTGGAGACCTGCAGCGGAAAATTCAATATTTCCTCCAGGATACTTTTTGACAGGATAAAGCGGACCAGGGAAGACATGCTGCTGGAAGAAAGACGCCAGGAGGAGATAGCCAGACGCCGTGAGGAACTGTCGCGAGAGCTTGCCGACGGACCTGGAGCAGAGTCTGCCGGAGTTCATGACAGTCCGTCTGCCAAAGGGGATGTCGTCAGCCTGGAAGACCCGTTTCTGGCCCCGTGCGAAAAGGAACTGCTCGGTTTTATCGTGGAGCACGGACGTACGCCTCTCGAATTCGACCAGGACTCCGAATTTTTCATTCCCGACGACAGCCCGGACACTGTAGCCGAGTTCATAGACAATGCACTGGCCACCGACGGCGTGAGTTTCGCGAATGAAGCGTACCGTAAAGTCTACGGGATGTATTTCGACCTGTATGACCAGGGGCTTGCCCAGGAGCAGATACAGTCCAGGCTCATGAACAGCCAGGATCCCGATATCGCGGCCGTGACGGCGGATCTCCTGGTGGACAAATATATGCTCACGGTCGAGAATTATCGCAGGTCATTGACATCTATTGCCACGCAATTGATTATCTTTGTGCCGAAATCCCTGCTGGCTTACCAGAGCAGGCGTCTGGACAAGATGACGAAAGACCTGTCGCTGGAGCTCGTGTCCGCTTCCACTCCTGAAGAACAGGTCAGGATTCTGGGTAAAATGAATATGCTGAATAAGGCCAGGGCGAAGATCCACAACAAGCTGGGTCGCGTCTGAAAGTCTGAAACTTGAAATTTATATACTGTAAAATGGATAAGAATTTTAAAAGGACATTGGTTACGTGTGCGCTTCCGTATGCGAACGGACCGGTGCATATCGGACATCTCGCCGGAGTGTACGTGCCGGCCGATATTTATGTCAGGTATCTGAGAATGAGGGGAGAAGACGTGCTTTTTATCTGCGGTTCGGATGAACACGGCGTACCTATAACCATAAAGGCGAAGAAGCAGGGCTGCACCCCGCAAGATGTAGTCGACAGATATCACGGCATCATAAAGAAGTCGTTTGCCGGATTCGGGATAAATTTCGACATATATTCCAGGACCACGTCTTCCATACATCACGTGAATGCCGCCGGATTTTTCCGCAAACTCTATGATGAAGGCAAATTCGTGGAGAAAGAAAGCGAGCAGTATTATGACGAGGAGGCGAAGACTTTCCTGGCCGACCGCTATATCGTCGGCACATGTCCGAAATGCGGAAATGAAGGCGCCTACGGGGACCAGTGCGAGAAGTGCGGGAGCACGCTCAGTCCCGACGAACTGATAAACCCTAAATCTGCACTGAGCGGAAGCCAGCCGGTGAAGAAAAAGACCAAGCATTGGTATCTTCCTCTGGACCAGTATGAACCGTGGCTGAAAGAGTGGATTCTCGACGGACACAAGGAGTGGCGTACCAATGTCTACGGACAGTGCAAGTCATGGATAGACGGAGGCCTGCAGCCGCGTGCAGTGAGCCGTGACCTCGACTGGGGAGTGCCGGTGCCTGTAGAGGGCGCTGAAGGAAAGGTGCTTTATGTCTGGTTCGACGCACCTATCGGCTACATTTCGAATACTATGGAGCTCCTGCCCTCCAGCTGGGAAAAATGGTGGAAATCCGAGGATACGAAGCTCGTCCATTTCATAGGAAAGGACAATATCGTCTTCCACTGCATCGTTTTCCCGTCCATGCTGAAGGCTTACGGAAGCTATGTCCTTCCGGACAATGTTCCTGCGAACGAGTTCCTGAACCTCGAAGGTAACAAGATCTCCACTTCGAAAAACTGGGCAGTCTGGCTTAACGAATACCTGGAAGAGTTCCCGGGCCAGGAGGATGTGCTCCGTTACGTGCTCTGCGCCAATGCCCCTGAAACGAAGGACAACGACTTCACATGGAAGGATTTCCAGGCACGGAACAACAGCGAGCTGGTAGCGATCCTCGGAAATTTCGTGAACCGCGCCGTAGTGCTGACGCACAAATATTTCGGTGGCAGGGTCCCTGCCAATGCGAAACCTGAGCCGGTCGATGCCGAGACTCTGGCCCAGATACCTGCCCTGAAGAAGGCTGTCGAGGAAAATCTGGAGAATTACAAGTTCCGCGAGGCTCTCAAGGAGGCCATGAATATCGCTCGTATTGGCAACAAATATCTGACAGACACCGAGCCGTGGAAAGTGGCCAAGACAGATATGGACAGGACAGCTTCGATACTGAATGTATCCCTGCAGATATGCGCCGACCTGGCGATAGTCTTCGAGCCGTTCCTGCCTTTCTCTGCAGAAAAACTCCGCCGTATCCTGAACGTGGATATCGAGGCCGGGACAGATCATCGTGCCGGCGAAGAAGGGACTTGCGGTGAAAACATATTCAAGGCAGGCGAGTCGGCAGCCCTGCACACCGTGTCATATGCGGAAGCCTGTCCTGCCGGAGAAGGAATACCGGTACTTTCATGGGATGACCTCGGTTCCGAGGCCATACTTGCCGAAGGACATCAGCTCGGTGAGGCCGTACTTCTTTTCAGCAAGATAGAGGATTCCGTAGTGGAGGCACAGGTAGCCAAGCTGGAGGCGGCAAAGGCAGCCAATGAAGCCGCAGCACATGAGGAAGAGGCCTGCAGGACGGCTCCGCAGAAGCCGGAATGCACTTTCGAAGATTTCGAAAAAATGGATATCAGGACCGCTACCGTGCTGGAGGCAGAGAGAGTGCCGAAGACCGACAAGCTGCTGAAACTGACTATCGACACCGGTATCGACAGGCGGACCATAGTTTCCGGTATCGCTGAATATTACACTCCTGAGCAGATGCTCGGAAAACAGATATGCATTCTCGCCAATCTCCAGCCGAGGAAAATACGCGGCATAGAGTCCAAGGGAATGATACTTATGGCACGTCAGGGTGACGGGAAGATGCGTTTCATCACTCCTGAGGAAGTCCTGTCCAACGGAGCCGAAATCGGATAGGTCTCCGGACAAGTGCCTGCCGTTGCGAACTTAATCTGACCTTCATCATGGATCTCAGAAAATCATACAGCCTGAAGAAGCACAATACGTTCGGTATGGACGTGTCCTGTGCCGCCTATGTGGAGTATGGCAGTGTGGAAGAACTCGTAAAGTTCTTTTCTGCAGGCAGACAGTATGACCTGCCGCGGCCGTTCCTGCATATCGGCGGCGGAAGCAATCTGCTGTTTACCGGCGATTTTCCCGGTACAGTACTCCATTCCGGAATCAGGTTCATATCCGTATCGGATCATGGCGTAGAAGTCGGCGCCGGCACTCTGTGGGATGATTTCTGCCTCTGGTGTGCGGAAAATGGTTTTTGGGGTCCTGAAAACCTGTCGGGGATTCCCGGCGAGACAGGTGCGGCTGCTGTCCAGAATATCGGAGCTTACGGAGTCGAGTTCAAGGATCTGGTCAGGGAAGTGCGCTGTTTCGATGTCGTGACCTGCTCCGTAAAGACCTTCAGACAGGCCGAGTGCAGGTACGGGTATCGTGACTCTATTTTCAAACAGTCGGCAAAGGGCAGATACATAGTTACTTCCGTAGTCTTCAACCTGTCATCCGAAGTCAGTCCGCGGCTGGAATACGGGCATGTGAAAGCCGCTGTGGAGAGAGCATTGTCAGAGTCTTCGAAGGAAGCTCTGACACCTGGAATCATCAGATCAGTGATTCTCGGCATCAGGGATTCGAAATTGCCGGACCCTGCGAAAATCGGCAGCGCCGGGAGCTTTTTCAAGAATCCAGTCGTGCCGAAAGTCTTTTATGAAAAGGCAGAGCATTATGCCAAATCGAAATACGGACAGGACTATGAAGTGCCGCATTTCGATGCAGGCTCCGGATTCGTCAAGATACCGGCCGCCTGGCTGATAGAGCAGTGCGGATGGAAGGGGTACAGGGAAGGCAACGCAGGGGTTTATGAGAAGCAGCCTTTGGTACTGGTGAATCTGACAGGAAAGGCTGTCCCGGACGAGATAGTCGCACTGGAGAAAAAAATCGCCGGCTCTGTCCTGGACCTTTTCGGAATAGAGCTTCAGCCTGAGGTAGAACATATTTGAATTTTATGGGTTCATTTGTCATAGAGGGAGGGTACAAACTCTCCGGGACGATACGTCCGCAGGGTGCGAAAAACGAGGCGCTGGAAGTGATATGCGCAGTGCTGCTCACGCACGAGGAAGTCGTAATATCCAATATACCGGAAATCCTGGATGTCAGGAATCTGATCATGCTTCTCGAAGGCATGGGAGTGAAGGTGAAGCGTCTGGAAAAGGGAAAGTATTCATTCCAGGCCGATGACGTCGACCCTTCATACGTGGAAAGCGCCGAGTTCGTCCGCAAGTGCGCGGCGCTGAGAGGTTCGGTGATGATAACCGGTCCGCTTCTGGCACGTTTCGGACATGCCTATTTCCCGAAACCTGGCGGAGACAAGATAGGCCGCAGAAGAGTGGATACCCATATTACCGGTATGCAGAATCTCGGTGCCGCCCTTCATTATGACCAGCAGAAAAAAGCTTATTATCTGCATATTCCGGCAGGCACGCGTCTGCACGGTTCCTACATGCTTCTGGATGAAGCTTCCGTGACAGGTACCGCCAATATCCTCATGGCTGCCGTACTGGCCGAAGGCACTACAGTGATATACAATGCCGCCTGCGAGCCTTATATCCAGCAGCTCAGCCGCATGCTGGTGAGGATGGGGGCGAAGATAGAGGGGATAGGCTCCAATCTCCTGACAGTTACCGGAGTGTCCGGACTTCACGGGACGGAACATACGATTCTTCCGGACATGATAGAAATAGGCAGTTTCATCGGAATGGCTGCCATGAACAGAAGTTCCATAACTATCAAGGATGTATCTTACGGGGACCTCGGCATCATTCCTGAGTCATTCCGCAGGCTCGGCGTGAATCTGGAGCAGAAAGGCGACGATATTTTCGTCCCTGAGCAGGAAAATTATGTTATAGAGTCTTTTCTGGACGGCTCCATAATGACGATAGCCGATGCCCCGTGGCCCGGACTGACTCCTGACCTGCTGAGTGTCATGCTTGTAGTGGCCACACAGTGCCGCGGCAGCGTGCTGATTCACCAGAAGATGTTCGAAAGCAGGCTTTTCTTCGTGGACCATCTTATAGACATGGGGGCGCAGATACTGTTGTGTGACCCGCACCGTGCCGTAGTCATCGGCCACGATCATAAATTCCAGCTCCGTGCGAACAACATGCTTTCGCCTGACATACGTGCGGGAATCGCGCTTCTGATTGCCGCCATGTCGGCAAAGGGAACGAGCGTCATCGGGAATATCGAGCAGATAGACAGAGGTTACGAGGACATCGATCTCCGTCTCAACGCTCTCGGAGCCCATATCGCACGCCAGTGACCGGTCTCCCGGCCTGGCCATGTCTTCAGTCCCGGACTTTCCTTATGAAATTCAACCCGTCGCGCACGGGAATGATGACGGACTCGACACGGGAATCTGCCGCTACCATATCGTTGAACCCGGCTATCCCCAAAGTCTGCCTGTCTTGCGGCAGCGGATCCAGACACACCTTGCCGTCCCATAAGACATTGTCTGCCAGGATATACCCTCCGGTCTTTACGATGTCGAACACCAGGCGGTAATACTCCGGGTACTCTCTTTTGTTTGCGTCTATGTAGACCAGGTCGTACATGGGCCTCGTCCTGTCCTCCAGTATCTCTTTTCTGAGGCCGGTCAGACTCTTTCCGGCATCGCCGATCATCAGGCTGACCTTCCCGTATACTCCTGCACGACGGAATCCTTCGAGTATCAGATCCTCCAGCTCGTCATTTATTTCCAGAGTATCCAAGTGCCCGTCTGCGGGCAATGCCATCGCGAGACATACGGCTGAATATCCTGTGAAAGTCCCTATTTCCAGGATGTTACGCGGACTTGTCGCTTCGACGAGCATTTTCAGGAAACGACCCTGTACGGCTCCGGTCAGCATACGTGCATGATTGGTCCGTATGTGGGTCTGTTTCTTTATCCATTCCAGGGCCTCTGTCTCCCCGGTCGAATGCCCCGAGATATATTCATCGATACTTTTCATCGTGGATATGTTTCTGTATTACAGGAATACCAGCCTGCAGAGGGAAGCCTCGTCAAAAACGGCCTTCGCCGCATCCCTGATTTCTTCGGCAGTCACAGACTCTATCTTTTCACGGGTGTTTTCGTCTGTAAGCACTTTTCCGTAAGCCAGCAGGCTTTTTCCCATGGCCAGGCATTGCGTTTCCCCGTTGTCGGAACTTATGGCCATCTGCCCCATGAACTGTTTTTTCGCGGCCGTCAGTCTGGACGGACTTATAACACCGTCACGCAGCTTCCCTGTTTCCCTGGAAATCACCTTCATGCACTTGTCCAGATTCTCCCTGTCGCAGCCCAGGCTTATCGCCACGATTCCGCTGTCGGAGTATTGGGTATAAGTGCATTCCACTCCATATACCCATCCGTTCTTTTCTCTCAGCTGGTAATTCAGGACAGAGTTGTTCGCCGGACCTCCGAGTATGTTGCACATCAGTATGGTGGCTATCCTCTCCCTTTCGCGGTACAGGGACGGTCCCAGATTCCCTATGATGCAGTTCACCTGATGGTTTTTCTTGTTCACTGTCTTGTCGAACCTTGCTGGAGCCGGTACTGTATTGCCGGGAAAAGCTGCTCCGCAGCCCTTTTCCGGCAATGCCGGATCTCTGCCTGAAAACCATTTCCCGGCGAGTTTTCCGACGAATCTTTCCATTTTCTTCTCTTCGATGTCGGCGACGATACTGAATGCCATCCTCTCTGGAATGAATTTCTCATGGACGAAATCGAGCAGTTCCGTCCGTTTGATTTTCCGCACGGAGGCGGCTGTTCCGAGTATCGGGAAAGAAAGCGGATGCCCGGCGAACAGCATTTCCTCGAATTTGTCGTAGATGTCTTCGGCCGGGGAATCCTTGTATGAGTTTATTTCATCTATCACCACACCTTTTTCGATGCAGATTTCCGTTTCCGGGAAAACTGCCGACGTGGCAAGTTCGAAAAGCAGGTTCGCAGCCTTCGGGAGATCCTCCTTCAGGACTGTGGCATGGAGCACGATTTCTTCCTTGGTGGTGAACGCGTTGAGTTCGCCTCCCAGTTTGTCGAGATATCCGTTTATCACGGAAGCTTTTTTCCCGGCGGTGCCTTTGAAAATGGTATGTTCGGTAAAATGTGCCAGCCCGGAACTGTATCCGGTCTCGTCACGTGTGCCGCACTTTATGCTCAGTGCGCAGTATGCCGCTGCCGAACCTGTCCTTTTTACAGCATATTGCAGTCCGCAGTCTGTCTTTCCGTATATCATCCGGCAGTGGTTTTATTTTCCGATGATTCTGTCCATGTCTTCGGGCAGGAAGCCTGGACCGGTCCTTTTGGTAATCTTGTGCCTCTTGTAATAATACAGCTGGTGCGTACCGGCATCGATAAGCATCTTGTAACAGAACGAGCCCTTTCTCCTGTCGGAAGGATACACCGTGAAGCTCACTACGGAGTTCGTGGTATTTTCCATCATTATCTCGTCCGCCGTGTCCGTATCTGTGACTATGACCTTGTCATCGGCATATTCATCCATGATTTCAGGCGTAAGTTCTTCCGACAGGTCATCTGCGGCGAAAATGAAGTTTTTCCCCTCGGTAGCGGTGTCGATTATGGAATTATATGTCGACAGTCCTGCGTATCCCGCCACATCCGTTTCCATCGAACGCAGGATGTGGTTCTGGATAATGTCGAGCAGCGCCGGAAGGAAAACGAATTCTCTCCCGGAAGGATCTTCGGCGGACATTACCGGTACGGTTATCACATCCAGCATTTTGCTTATGCCTCCGGAAGCTTCTTCACCTCCCTTGACGACAGAGAGCATGGTAAGGCCTGGCCTGGTCTCTTTGCGGAACTGTCCCTTGACAGCCATCAGGAAATAATATCCGCTGTCTGTCTTCAGCTGTTCGAACTCCTGCAGCGTGCAGAATTCGAACGGTGAAATCCTCCACCTGTTCTGGACTTCTTCCCTGAATGTCTGGTCGAAGAACATATTTCCGGTCAGGACTACTTTCGTGGTCTTTTCCGTGAAATCCTCTATTTTTTCTTTCTTGGTATTTATCTGTGCCTGAGCCGACATGATGACAGGCACCAGAACGGATACTGCAGCAAGAATTATTTTTTTCATCCCAATTTTAGTTTATACGGCGGCAAATTTACAAAATTATAATTATTTTTGCCGGATATGTCACAATATATAGTTTCAGCCAGAAAATACAGGCCCGACAGTTTCGAAACGCTTGTCGGACAGGAAAATATAGCCAGGACTCTTAAAAATTCCATCAAGCGCGGACAGTTGGCCCACGCCTATCTGTTCTGCGGACCGAGGGGAGTGGGGAAGACCAGCACTGCCAGGATTTTCGCCAAGACGATAAACTGCGCGGATCCGGGTCCGGACATGGAGCCTTGCGGAAAATGCGAATCCTGTCTTTCATTTGCCGAAGGCAGGTCATACTGTATTCATGAGCTGGATGCAGCTTCGAACAACGGCGTGGACGATATCAAGGCCCTCATAGATCAGGTCAGGATACCTCCGCAGACGGGGAAATACAGCGTCTATATCATCGATGAGGTGCACATGCTCAGCTCGTCGGCTTTCAATGCCTTTCTTAAGACTCTGGAGGAACCGCCTGCGTATGCGATTTTCATCCTGGCCACGACGGAAAAGCATAAGATATTGCCTACCATACTTTCGCGCTGCCAGACATACGATTTCAACAGGATTACCGTCGAAGGCATAGTCGGAAACCTGAAGTCGATAGCGCAGAAAGAAGGCGTGACCATAGATGACGAATCGCTCCATGTCATAGCCATGAAGGCAGACGGAGCCATGAGGGATGCCCTGACTATTTTCGACCAGACGGTAGCTTTCTGCGGCAGGGACGTGAAATATGCGGAAGTGCTTAAGAATCTGAATGTCCTGGATTACGAATACTCCTTTTCCCTGACCGATGCTTTCCTGTCTGGGGATTACAGGACGGCTTTCCTCAAATTCGACGAAATTCTGGCGAAAGGGTTCAATGCCCTGCATTTCGTCTCTGCGTTGAGTTCTCATTTCAGGGATCTTCTGGTGAGCAAGACTTCCGGCCTTGAGGCTTTGCTGGAGCTGCCGGAGTCCCTTAAGAAAAGATACAGGGAACAGGCTGAAAGATGTCCTCTGGCATTTTTGTATGAGGCCATGAATATCACTTCCCAGTGCGAGTCCTCATATCGTGCCAGCATAAACCCGCGGTTCCTTATCGAACTTACTTTGATGAAACTCAGTACCGTGGCGTCCAAGCTCCAGGGGCATGTCCTTCAGACGCCTCCTCCGGCCCGGACAGTTTCCCAGGTTCAGACGGTTTCCCCGGCCCAGGTTCCGTCTCCGTCCCGGACTGCACCGGAGGTCATGACCCAGCCGCAGATACAGGTGCAGCCGCAGGCTTCGGATGCCGGGCAGGCTGCAGGATCCGATTCCGTCCAGGAAACGCAGCCGGCAGTACAGGAGCGGGCTTCCGCAGCGGAGCCTGCACACGATGTTCCGGCAGAACCGGCCAGGGCCAGACGCGGGAGACGGTCACCGTCGGCGATCTCTCTTAATTCCATCATGGAACAGGCTCCGGAAGAGACCATTTCCACGGATATGCCGGCTGCTGCACAGGTCTTTGTTTCCGATAAAGATATCATGGCCAAATGGCATGAACTGGCTGAAATGTATTCGGCCAAGCCGAGACTCAGCAATACTCTCAGTTCCGCCAGTCTGGCAGTTTCCGAAGAGGAAGGAGTCAGATGGCTTACTTTCAAGGTCCTGAATACGGCGCAGAAAGAATGGATAGAGAGCAAACTGCTCCATGAGCTGGAAGGAAAGCTCAAGCAGCTTACAGGAGTTCCGGGCCTGCGTCTCAGAGTGGATATAGAACCGGAAGAAGAAAGGCCGCAGGTGAATTATATGCCCAGCGAAAAGCTGAGCGACCTGATGTCCAGGAATGATGAGGTGCGGAATCTGGTTTCGGATTTCGGACTGGATCTCAAGTAGTCGGCGGCATTCATTATGGTATGACAGATTAAAGCGGAATAATATATGAAACTTCGTTGCGAGAATCTTGTTAAGAAATACGGTGTAAGGACGGTCGTCAAAGGTGTGTCCATGGAAGTGGAGCAGGGGGAGATAGTAGGCTTTCTCGGTCCGAACGGGGCAGGCAAGACTACCAGCTTCTATATGATCACCGGACTTATCGTGCCGAACGCCGGAAAGATATATCTGGATGACGAAGACATCACCGGGCTGCCCATGTACAAGAGGGCGCAGAAAGGCGTGGGATATCTCGCTCAGGAAGCATCGGTGTTCAGGCGCATGACAGTGGAAAACAACATCATGTCCGTGATGGAGATGTCTTCGTTTTCCAAGGCGGAAAGAAAAGAACGTCTTGAATCCCTCATAGATGAGTTCAATCTTCACAAAGTCCGTAAAAGTCTGGGTATACAGCTGTCAGGAGGCGAACGGCGCCGCTGTGAAATCGCCAGGGCTTTGGCGATAGACCCCAAGTTCATCCTTCTGGACGAACCGTTTGCCGGAGTCGACCCTATTGCGGTGGAGGATATCCAGCATATCATCGCCAAACTGAAGTACAAGAATATCGGCGTTATCATCACCGACCATAACGTAGGAGAGACTCTCGCCATTATCGACAGGGCTTATCTTCTGTATGAAGGAAATATCCTCCAGAGCGGCACGCCGGAAGAACTGGCCGCGGATGAGGAGGTCAGAACCAAATACCTGGGTTCTACGTTTGTCCTGAAACGTTCGGCTGCAGTAAAATAAAAAAATTGCGGTGCCTTTTGAAAAGGAACCGCAATTTCTTTTTTATTCCGGGCCTGCTTATTTCACCCTTTCGCCGTATGACCTGTCAGTCGTGTTGACCCTGATTTTTTCACCCTGGTTGATGAAAAGAGGTACCATGATCATGGCTCCGGTCTCAAGCGTAGCTTCTTTCAGTGCACTTGTGGATGCAGTATCGCCTTTGACGGCAGGCTCCGTATAAGTGACTTCAAGCTCGACATAAGTAGGAAGCTCGCAGGTCAGGCATCTTTCCTCATCGGCGAGAAACATCATTTCCACGTGCTGTCCTTCCTTCATGAGGTCAGCGTTGTCTACCAGGTTCGAATCGAGGTGAATCTGCTCGAAAGTCTCTTCGTGCATGAAGTTATATCCGTCCTCATCCTTGTAAAGGAACTGGTATGGACGCCTTTCCACGTTTATGGTCTCGATTTTGGCACCTGCTGTAAAAGTATTTTCGAGGATTCGTCCGTTTTCGAGATTGCGGAGTTTGGTCTTCACGAAAGCCGGACCTTTTCCCGGTTTCACATGCTGGAACCATACTATGGAGCAAGGCTTCCCGTTGTAGTTGATGTAAAGGCCGTTTTTGAAATCAGCTGTTGTTGCCATATATTTACTTTTAAATAATGATTATTCCGGATTTGCGGCTGCAAAAATATAAAAATGAAACGTTTCCGCCAAATTTTTGTATTGGCCGCAGGTACCTGCGGCACCGGTTATTCCTCGTCATTGAAAGCCAGTATGCTGTTCGCGATGTCTTCAAGCAGCCACTTCGGAGTGGAGGCTGCGCCGCATACACCGACCTTGTCGTCCTCCCTGAACCATTCTTTCCTGATTTCGGCAGGAGTTTCTATATGATAAGTGCGGATATTCAGCGATTTGCATCTGTCGCACAGCACTTTCCCGTTCGAACTGGCCTTGCCGGACACGAATATTAGGATGTCGTGTTCTATGGCGAATTTCGACAGCCTGGCATGCCTTGTAGCGACCTGCGAGCATATTGTATCATGTACAGTCAGAAGACCCCTTCCGGCGAATCTCTGCATCGGGAGTTCGTTCTCCCTGGCCATCATCACTTCCAGCCGGGAACAGATGGACGCATATTCGGCAGGGTTCTTCGTCGTCTGTGAAAATATTTCTATGTGCTTTTTCAGGTCTATCTTCTTTTCGGCGATGGCATCTTCGAGCATTTTCATGTTCTCTACCACCAGCGCATGCCCTTCGGCCTGACCGACCAGGCCCAATACTTCGGCATGTCCTATCTTTCCGAAAATGATGATCTGTCCGTCTGTTTTTCCGTCCCTGACGGCGGAATATGCCTCCCTGATGCTTTCCTGCAGCTTCAGCACCACTGGACACGTGCAGTCTATGATATTGAAATGCACCTGCCTGGCTTTCGCATAAGTGGCGGGAGGTTCTCCGTGCGCCCTGATAAGCAGAGTTTCCCCGTGGGCATCCTGCATTTCATCCAGGTCTTCCTTGTCTATGGTCACCAGTCCTTTGGCTTCGAGTCTGGACAGTTCGGCATCGTTATGTACGATGGAACCGAGGGAATAGAGCCTTCCCAACGGTCCGTCCAGCTGCTCTTCGGCTTTTTTTATGGCTCTTGTGACCCCGGCGCAGAATCCTGAATTAGCATCAATGTCAACAGTCAGTTTCATAGTATCCGCATATCATTCCGTGCCGAACTTTTCCGCTATCACCTGTCTTATCCAGACCATCTGGTCATCGAGAGTCATTCCGGAATTGTCGAGCACTATCGCATCATCGGCTTTGGCCAGCGGCGAAGCCTCCCTGTGCGAGTCTATGTAATCCCGCTCCCTGACATTGTCCAGCACATCTTCAAACTTCACGTCTTCTCCCTTTGCCTGCATCTCCTTCATACGTCTCATGGCACGCACTTCCGGGGCGGCCGTCATGAATATTTTCAGTTCGGCGTCCGGAAATACAGTCGAGCCTATATCCCGTCCGTCGATTACCACCCTCTTCCTTCTGCCGAGTTCGCGGAGCTTGGCGTCCACGTATTCCCTTACGGAAGGCAGAGTCGCTATCGGACTGACTTTCCTGGAGATGGCGAGAGACCTGATTTCCTTTTCTATACAGCGTGCACCCATATATGTCAGGCTGCCTCCCGGACCGTTCTCGAAATGCAGGTCCAGACCCGGGAGGCCTCCGGCCAATGCCTTTACATCCACTTCGTTCCTGTCGTCTATCATCGAATTTTCTACGGCGTACAGGGTCACGCCCCTGTACAATGCGCCCGAATCCAGATAAAGAAAACCCAGTTCCTTCGCTATCAGTTTGGCAAAAGAACTCTTACCGGTCGAAGAATAACCGTCTATGGCTATGATGATATCAGGTATGGGCATCGGTACACGTCGTATCGCAATATTCAGCAAAATTACAAAAAAAATCGAAAGTGACGGAAAAAGTCCGATATTTGTACAAAGGGGGCGGAACCTATTTGTTTATATTATTTTTCAGGAATATGAAAATACTTGTAATAGACGATGAAAGGTCCATCAGAAATTCCCTGAAGGAGATACTGATGGATGAAGGTTATGAAGTGGATGTGGCCGAAGACGGGGCCCAGGGCTGCGAGATGGCCGAAAAAGAAAAATACAGCGTCATTTTCTGCGACATAAAGATGCCTGCCATGGACGGCCTGGAAGTGCTCGACAAGCTCAACGAAGCCGGGGTGGACTCTGCCGTTATCATGATTTCGGGCCACGGAGACATAGACACTGCTGTGGAATGCATAAAGAAAGGTGCATTCGATTTCATCCAGAAGCCTCTGGATCTGAACAGAATATTCATTACCATAAAGAACGCCACGGATAAAGTGTCCCTGGTGAAGGAGACGAAGATTCTTAAAAAGAAAGTCTACGGCCAGCAGATGATAGGCGAGTCGGAACCGATAAGGCATATCCGGGCCATTATCGACAAGGTGGCCCCTACCGATGCCAGGGTCCTCATTACCGGGGCCAACGGTACCGGAAAAGAGCTTGTGGCCAGAAGCCTTCATCAGAAAAGCAACCGTTCCGCTATGCCGTATATAGAAGTGAACTGTGCGGCAATTCCGGCAGAACTCATTGAAAGCGAACTTTTCGGACACGAGAAAGGAGCTTTCACCTCGGCCATAAAACAGCATAAGGGCAAATTCGAGCAGGCTGACGGAGGTACGCTTTTTCTGGACGAAATCGGGGACATGAGCCTCGCGGCACAGGCCAAGGTCCTGCGCGTCCTGCAGGAAAAGAAACTTTCCAGGGTGGGAAGCGACAAGGATCTTACCGTGGATGTGAGAGTCCTGGCCGCTACGAACAAGAATCTCAAGGCGGAAATCGAGAAAGGGAATTTCCGGGAAGACCTGTATCACCGTCTGAGCGTGATCGTCATCAGCGTACCGTCGCTGGACGAGAGAAAATCGGATATCCCGCTTCTGGTGGATTATTTCATAGACCAGATATGCTCTGAGACAGGCATGTCCAGAAGGACGGTAGAGCCTGACGCGCTGCAGATGCTGGTGGACAAATCCTGGTCCGGGAATATCCGTGAACTGCGGAATGTCGTGGAGCGCCTGCTTATCCTTTCAGGAGACAGCATTACTGCGCAGGATGTGAAAGACTATGTCCTGTATTAGTCCCTGTATTTCGGCAGTCTTACCGTGAAGCATGCCCCGGACAGGGTGTATGATTTCCTGTACAGAATCTCGCCGTTGCATTTTTCCACAATGTTCCGGCTTATGGCCAGCCCCAACCCCGTGCCTCCGCTCTTGGTAGTGAAGTTCGGGGTAAAGAGCTTGTCCTGGTTTTCTTCCTTGACTCCAGGTCCGCTGTCTTCGAACACTATGTCGTAATATCCGTCTTTGGTACTGTTCCTCAGACAGATCAGTATCTCTCCCTTTTCCGCCGGACAGCCGTTCTCTTCGCTCTGCCTCTGCTGGATTTCTATGGCCTGGATGGCGTTTGTCAGCAGGTTCACGAATACGCGTATCAGCTGAGGCTTCGGAGCCAGGACATAGGCTTCCGGCATGCCGAGATACGAGAGGTTGATATTGTCCTTGTTGTCGAATATCATCAGCTGGTCCCTGAGTGTTGCATCCAGGTCTATGATGACAGGCTCTTCGCTGTACAGTTTCGCGAATGTCGAGAATTCGTTTGCCGTTTCTGTCAGGATGTCGATATGTTCCAGTACCACGGCAGATACCTTTTCGAATTTTTCGTCCCAGTCCGGGGCGTTCTTCTGCTTGAGCCTGATGAGCCTCTGTATTTCCAGCTTGATAGGAGTGAGCGGATTCTTGATTTCGTGGGCTACCTGCCTGGCCATTTCGCTCCATGCCTTGTCCCTTTCCGCCTGGGCCAGTTTCTTCGTACTCTCGGACAGGTCCGTCACCATGCGGTTGTATGCATTCACAAGTGTGGAAATCTCGTCGTCCCTTTCGTATCTGATATGTTCGAGAGAATGCAGGTCCGTCGACGACATCTTTTTACCCATTTCCGTGATAGGCTTGAAAATGGCGTTGACTATCGTGGTGCTGAGCAATATCGTGGCTGTCAGCAGCAGTATGAACAGGTTGATGATAATGGCGCTGTAGAAGAATGCGTCGTGGCGGAAGACATAGTTCTGGTCAGTGTACGGCGTATTCAGGATGGCCACCATCGTACCCTGCTCGTTGAACAGGGGGGCATACAGGGAGTAGAACCTGTAGCCGGCTATTTTTTCGCGGCAGATGCAGAACCTCTGGTTCCTGAATTTTATGTTGTAATAAGCCTCCTCATTCATCCTGGTGCCGAAAATCATCTTTTCGAACACTTCCGGTGAAGTGGACCTGAATACCCTTCCTCCCGGCGTGAACAGGGTGATATCCGACTTGGTGGTATTGCCTATGCTTTCCATTGCGGCAGCTATGTCCGGAGAATTCAGGTCGTGCCAGCTCTGCGCGGACTTGACCCTTGCTTCCATCAGTTTCTGTATGGTGTTTATCTGGCCGGACATTATGTTGTACATGTTCGTCGAGTCCCTTTTATAGACGAAGGCTACGCTGACTGACGCCATCGCTATAAGGGTAAGGCACAGAGCCATGGACATCACGAAGTTTATCCGTGACCGGTAATAGTTCTTCCTGTCGCCGTCCTTTTTCCGTTTTCTTGCGAGAGAAACCAGATAGAGGCATCCGTATGCCAGGATTGCGAGATAAGAGAAATTGATGATATAAGTCATCACCCCTCTCCTGGCTCTGGACGTAAATATCACTTCGTTGTCTGAAATCCTGTTTATGAAGTGGATATATCCGTTCTCCCTGAAATGCATGGCATCGCTGTGGACTTCATCCAGTACTCTCCTGTCCAGAACTGCAGGATACGGATATATGCCCCTGTAGCTGGTGAGTTTGCCGGAAAGGAACTTGGCGTATGAATAGAACGGAGGCAGATTCACGTGGTCCGGTCCCGACCTTCCCTGGAAAATGTTCATGTATCCGTTTTCTTCCAGCTGCATCTTTTCCTCCACCTCCAGGAACATGTGTATCACTCCAGTGGCATCGGAGTAATAGATGAAAGAGCCGAGATATGCGGAATTTCCGAATTCGTCCGTTATGAACCTGAATCTCGATCCCGGCGCGACAGGCGTACCTGCCATGAATTTTCTTCCGAAATAATCCAGACAGGGCCTTTCATGCCCCCTCGACCCGAACTGGCGGGAAATATTGTCCCGGCACAGAGTGACGGTGACGGAATAATCCTGTGAAATCCTGTACAGGTAATTTTCGTTGAGGCGGTTGAGAATGATCATGTCGCTCCTGTCCAGATCCGCGAGGGTGGTTACCATCGGATCGGATGCGATGGCATCTTCTATGGAGCGGAGCTGTATTTCCAGGCTCAGGTCCCTGTCCACGGCCAGTCTGGTAGTGAGCACCAGCAGCCTGTCCTGTTCTTTCCTGAATCCGAGAACGCTGATGGTCACGGTCAGGTAGAGCGCACAGAACAGGGAGAATCCCAGGAACCATTTGCGGGAGAAAACCGAGTATCTGCATCCTGTCCAGTCCCTGATCACCGGTTTTAGCATGTGGATCATGAGCAGGAGGCTGAACAGCAGTGCGATATATGAGAAATACACCACTGCGGTGTATATGGACAGGTTGAACCACTGGTACAGCTCCAGCGTGATGCCGGAGTTCATTATCACGCTTACCAGTGTCGTGTGTATGTATATCGCGGCAGCAATGAAAGTCAGGATGATCAGGGTGGCGTATATGATCTTGCTGCGGAGCTTGCCCGTCCTGCGCATCTGCCTCAGGAACGGTCTCCTGCACAGGAAGACGCAGACCATATAGCAGAATACGAAACAGTTTATGATGATCAGTGCCCCGAACGAGAAGAAAAGCGAACCGCCGGCGTATATTCCCGGAGAAAACAGGGAGGAGACATTCCTCATCTGCAGTCCCCAGCTGTAGGCTATCGCCGTGGCTGCCGCCAATATCAGTATCACTGCCGGAAAACCTTTCATGGAAGGGTGCCGCCAGAAATAAGCCAGGACAGCCAGTCCGAACAGGATAAGCGCCATCCACCTCAGCAGGGCATTCGTCGGAAACGGGATGTCCCTTACGGTTTCCGAAATCACCTTGAACATCGGTTTCCCGTCCACGAATACAGGGACTCCTCCGGTGTGGCTGAGCGATGTGACCACATATTTTTTAGGCAGTTTCAGATTCGGATTCACTCCGGATTCGGAATTCTGCCTGTTTGCCAGCAGCGTGTTCTGCACTTCCAGCCCATATATGATCTGACAGCCGGTATCATCAGATCTGGAGCGCATCAGATACCATTTCGGCCCCAGGTTCATGTATTTTATCCCGCCGCCTACCTCCGCCAGAGGAGAAACTATGTCCGAACTCCTGCTCGACAGCCTTTCGAACACGACCCTCGTGCTTATGTCGTCATTGCTTATGGGAAACTGGTGATTCCAGGACTGCAGCGAGTCGAATATGTATCTGTACACGACCATGTCCTGTGGCAGGTTCTTCAGGTCCAGCCATTCGCTATGGTCCGAGGCCATGGCCTCGTCTGCATATCTTTCCAGAATCCTGAGGCGCTTTTCTATTTTCTTGCCCATGTCCGCAGCCGTGTTTTCCGCGCTTTCCGTCGTTATCCTGAGTGTGACGGAGAGCAGGAACAGGACTATGGCCGCTCCCAGAAGCATGATCCAGCACTTGTCCTTGGCCGGTTTCGAGTATGATGGTCCGATTCCTTTCATTTCCCGGATATCATTCATGATGGTACGGCTCGCCTTTCATGATAGTGAATGCCCTGTACAGCTGTTCGGCGAAGATGACGCGTACCATCTGATGGGAAAATGTCATTCTGGACAGGGATACTTTTTCATTGCAGCGCGCATACACTGCATCCGAGAAGCCGTAGGCGCCTCCTATGACGAACACGATGTCGCCCGACATGTGGGCCATCCTGTCTTCGAGCCGTGCGGACCATTCCATGGAAGAATACTCCTTCCCCTTTTCATCCAGCAGCACGACATGGTCGGCCGGGCTGAAAGTCCTGAGCAGCAGTTCTCCTTCTTTCGTTTTTAGCTGCTCACGGCTGAGAGATGCGGCGTTTTTGACGTCCGGAAGTTCCGTCATCGAGAAATTTATGTAGCGGGCAAGTCTGTCCGCATACACTCCGATACCGGTCCTTATCCATCCGGTATCGGTTTTCCCTATCATTATCAATTTGATTTTCATCGTACTTTCCGGTTTGCGCACATGCACAAATATACTTACGTGGCTCGGAATTTGCAATAATTGCCTGCCGATATTTTTCCCGACATGAATAATTTGCTTAAAATAGTGGCCATAGCGCCTGCGCTGTTCATGGGACTGTGTTCCGGTGCTGCTGCGCAGGATTTCGATGTATTCACGCCCATATCGAAATATATCAGGGTAGGGGATGCCGAGAAGCTTTCCGCCTGGTTTGCGGATAATCTCGAAGTAACCGTTATTTCCAAGGTGAATGATTCAAGCAGGAATCAGGCCCGGCAGATAATGAAATCCTTCTTCAGCGCATACAGTCCGAGTGCGTTCGACATTACGCATCAGGCGGACAAATGCAATATGAAATATGCAGTAGGTATCCTTAATGCCGGAGGCGAAAGGTTCGTGGTGACGATATTCGTGAACAATCGCAGCAATGAAGCTTTCCAGATACAGCAGTTGAAGATAGAACGGGTGGAATAGACGGGGAATTCAGTTTTGGCACAGCTTTTGCAAATTTACAGGTCAAGGTTAGTTTAGTTGTTAATAATAGGGTTATAGTTCAAAAAGAGGCGGCCATCTGACGGTCGCCTCTTTTTGTTATTTCTGTCTGAAGAAAATCTGCATCGGACATCCTGTAAAATCGAATTTTTCCCTGAGCTTGTTCTCGATGAACCGCTTGTAAGGAGCTTTCACGTACTGCGGAAGATTGCAGAAAAAGGCAAACTTCGGATTTCTCGTAGGAAGCTGTGTGGCATACTTGATTTTCACGTATTTGCCTTTCCATGCAGGAGGCGGATAATCTTCTACCACAGGGAGCATCTCCTCATTCAGTTTCGATGTCGGTATTTTCTTGGTATAATTTGCGTACACCTTCGCTGCGGCATCCAGTACATCCATGATTCTCTGCTTCTTCAGTACGGACGTGAAGATTATGGGAACATCGTTGAACGGGGCCAGCCTGGCTTTGAAAGCCTCGGTGTACTGTTTCATCGTATTGCTGTCCTTTTCTACCAGGTCCCACTTGTTCACGACGATGACGCATCCTTTAAGATTCCTGACTATCAGGTTGAAGATATTCATGTCCTGCGCCTCAAGCCCGTTCTGGGCATCTACCATCAGTATGCAGATGTCCGAGTGCTCGATAGCCCTGATGGACCTCATCACGGAATAAAATTCCAGGTCTTCATGGACCTTCGTCTTCCTTCTCATCCCGGCGGTATCCACCAGCATGAATTCGTGCCCGAATTTATTGTAATAAGTGGCTATCGAATCTCTGGTCGTACCTGCCACCGGAGTGACTATGTTCCTTTCCGTGCCGAGCAATGCGTTGGTCAGCGATGACTTGCCTACGTTTGGCCTGCCTACGATGGCGATATGGGGGAGTTCCGGATGTTCGTCTGTCACGGAATTGCCCTCCTGGGGCAATTTCCGTACAATCTCGTCGAGAAGGTCTCCGGTACCGCCGCCGTTGGCTGCGGAAATGCTCCATATTTCGCCCAGTCCCAGAGAATAGAACTGGTAGGAGTCATACATTTTCGCCCCGCTGTCCACTTTGTTCACGGCCAGTACCACTGGTTTCCCGGATCTTCTGAGAAGGTCCGCGATTTCCTCGTCGTAATCCGTAATGCCAGTGGCGGCTTCCGTCATGAACAGAATCAGGTCGGCCTCTTCTATGGCCAGCACTACCTGTTTGCGGATTTCCTCCTCGAAAACATCGTCGGAATGCGATGTGTAGCCTCCGGTATCCACTACGGAGAATACGGTCCCGCACCATTCGCACTTTCCGTAATGCCTGTCGCGGGTCACGCCGGCGGTCTCGTCCACGATGGCCTGCCGCATTCCCACAAGCCTGTTGAAAAGCGTCGATTTACCTACATTCGGTCTTCCTACTATGGCTACTAAGCTCATAAATTACTGGGTTAATGGTTTCGTCGGATCAGGATTGTTCTTTTTCCTCCCTGTCCTGCGGCGTCAAATCGCAGCCGGCACAGTCGGAACATCCCAGATCGCTGCACGTCGGGTATTTCTTGCCGTTTTTCCTGCCCCAAAGTCTCAGTTCATCCTCTTTAGCGCATCTTATGCCGAACTTGCGCATCTCCTTGTTCCGGCTGATTTCAGTTTCGGGGAATTTCCCGTTTTTCCTGAAAATGATGTTGAAGCACAGCCCGAAAACACTGAGACCTACGAATATGAGCGCTGCGATGAATATTTCCATATCTCAGGATCAGAAAATGAAGTCAGGGCTGATAGGCTCGTCGTTGTATACCTTATATATAATGCTGGCGAATATGTCCGCTACTGAAAGTACGGTAATCTTGCTCTTGTCCTTGTCGGGATTTGAAGAAAGAGGGATGGTATCCGTCACGATGACTTCTTCCAGGGCGGAATTCGCGATTCTTTCATAAGCATTGCCGGAGAATACGGCATGGGTGGCACATGCGCGGACGCTCAATGCACCCATTTCCTTGAGGACATTCGCAGCCTTGGTCAGGGTGCCTGCGGTGTCTATCATGTCGTCCACGATGATGACATTCTTGCCTGCCACGTCCCCTATGGCTGTTATCGAGCCTACTACGTTGGCTCTTTCACGCGATTTGTGGCAGATGATTACCGGGCACTGCAGATATCTGGCGTATGCGTTCGCCCTCTTGGCGCCTCCCATGTCAGGGGCGGCAATGGCCAGGTTCTCGATGTTCATCTCTCTCAGGTACGGGAGGAAGATGGAGCTGGCGTAGATATGGTCTACTGGGAAATCGAAGAATCCCTGAATCTGGTCTGCGTGGAGGTCGCACGTCATGACACGGTCGCAGCCGGCTGCATGAAGCACGTTGGCTACAAGTTTGGCCCCGATCGAGACACGCGGCTTGTCTTTCCTGTCCTGCCGCGCCCATCCGAAATATGGCATGACCGCTATTACGCAGTGGGCAGATGCCCTTTTTGCCGCATCGATCATGAGCAGCAGTTCGAAAAGATTTTCCACAGGCGGGAAGGTCGATTGCACGATGAAGACGGTAGCGCCCCTGACGCTTTCGTTGAAAGACGGCTGGAATTCTCCGTCGCTGAAAGTAAGTACGTCAGACTGCCCTAACTCGATGTTGAGAGATTTGGCAATCTTTTCTGCGAGGGGCTTTGAACTCCTGCACGCAAATAATTTCATTTTGTGTTCGTTGTGCATCTCGGTACGGAATTTAGTTTTGTTCGTTGTTAATCTGATTCAGGACTGATTCTATATATCCGAGTATTTCGTCCCTGCCCATTCCGGTCACTGATGAACTTACGAATACAGGAGGGAGCTCTTCCCAATACTGGAGTATCTGATTCTTGTCTTTTTCTATCTGTTCGTTCCGGACATTGGTGCCGGACTTGTCGCCTTTTGTGAATATTATCGAGAACGGAATACGGTTCTCTCCCAGCTCCATAAGGAAATCCATGTCGATCTTGCCGATGTCGTGCCGGGAGTCTATGAGCACGAAAAGCGTTGCCAGATCCGGAGAGAGATTTATATAATTCCTTATGATCTTTGCCAGCTTCTGGCGTCCTGTCTTGGACATCTTCGCATAGCCGTATCCCGGAAGATCCACGAGATACCAGGATCTGTTTATCAGGAAGTGATTCACAACCTGTGTCTTGCCTGGCGTGGACGAAGTCATGGCGAGCTTCCTGTTACCGCAGAGCATATTTATCAGGGAAGATTTTCCTACGTTTGATCTCCCGATAAAGGCAAATTCCGGAAAAGCCTGTTTGGGTTTCTCCGAAATCCGGGTACTGCTTCCGGCAAATAAAGCTTCCGTTATCTTCATAGAGGTCGCGAATCTTAAATAAACGGGCGCAAAGATAGCATTTATCTGCGTAATATAACAAAAATTTGTCACTTCGGTAAATGAAAAAAGAAAAATTTTTATAAAAAATGTAAAATTCTAAATCAAAAGTTATAAAAAGTAAAAAATCAATACATGGATGAACGATGAAAGGTAAAATTTGTTATTTTTGTAAGGATGTAAACGTGTGTCCGGAAACTAAATTCGCATCATAATGGGAGAGAAATACATCGATCTGTACGAACTTCAGACCATGCTTAAGAAGGGGATTGAAAACATCTTCCCCGGAAAACTGTGGGTGAAGGCCGAGATCAGTGCATTGAAGGCCAGGCCGGCCGGACATTGTTATATGGAACTTTCCCAAAGTTCGGATGAAGGTCTCGTCGCCAAGGTACAGGCCGTGATATGGAGCTCGAAATTCAGGTTTTTGGCTCCATTTTTCAAGTCTGTCACCGGCTCGGACCTGGCCGAGGGCATGAATGTGCTGGTCTGCGTGTCCGTGAATTTCAGCCAGCTTTACGGACTTTCCTTAGTGATCGATGACATAGATCCGTCCTTTACGGTCGGCGAGAAAGAGCTGCTCAGGCGCATGACCATTGAGCGGCTGGAGAAGGAAGGGCTGACTGACAGGCAGAAAGAACTTGCGCTTCCGGTGCTTCCATACAGTCTGGCAGTCATATCGGCTCCCGATGCTGCCGGTTACCGTGATTTTACGAAACATTTGTGCGGAAACGGATACGGTTTCGTGTTCCGTACGGAACTTTTCCCTGCCGTCATGCAGGGAAGTGCGGCGCCGGCATCCATAGCGGAAGCGCTGGAACGCATCGCAGGGTCCGGGTGCGGCTACGATCTGGTGCTGATAATGAGGGGCGGAGGTGCAAAGCTGGACCTGGCATGCTATGATGATTACGGGCTTGCAGCGGCGATAGCCATGTGTCCGGTACCTGTCTTCACGGCAGTCGGCCATGATCAGGATTATCATGTCTGCGATATGGTCGCATACCATCATCTCAAGACGCCTACGGCCCTGGCGGACGAACTTATAGGATATTATGCGGATGAAGATGCGAGGCTGCTTTCATTCGGCTCCAGGCTGAAGCTGGCATTCCTGAACAAGATAAATGCGATGGAAAGCAGGATACAGCTTCTGGAGACCAGAATCAGGACGGCAGATCCGAGAAACATATTGCAGAGAGGATATGTGCTTGCGCTCGACTCTGCCGGAGTGCCGTTCAAGAGGGCTGCAGGCAGGAGTCCCGGAGAGCGTGTTTCGCTGATGCTGGCAGACGGCAGGATAGACTGTACGGTCGACAGGGTCGTGCCTGGAGACGGCAGGATGGCTGCGGACGGGCAGTGAAGTTTTTATTGACCGTAAGGTCGCGGAATTGTTTGAAAATGGCAGGAAAACGTAAAAAAGACATTGCCGGGGCAGCCGGCGGGGCTTTCGATTATTCGGAAGCGGTGACACGACTGGAAAAGATTGCCGCGCAGGTAGAGGACCCTGCGACAGGCATAGACGATATAGACAGGTACATAAAGGAAGCGGACAGCCTCATAACGGGGTGCAGGAAGTATCTGCGGACGGCCAGGGAGAAGGCCGGATCGATAGAAACATATTGATGACACTATAATAATAACTTGTCGCACCGACATAAAAACTGCAGACAGATGAAGAAAAACGAAACAAAACCTGGAAAGAAGCCGATGATTTACGAGACGGATCCGTGGCTTGCGCCGTATAAAGATGCCATAGATGCGCGTCACCGGCGGATACTCGATGCCTGGGCGGATATCGCAGTGGACGGCTCGCTGTCGAGAGGGCTGAACAACCATCTGTATTACGGCATGCACCGTACTGCTGAGGGAGACTGGGTATTCAGAGAGTGGGCGCCGAATGCTACAAAAGTATATCTCATAGGGGAATTCAATAACTGGAAAAGGACCGAGGCGTATGCCCTCAAGCCGGTGGGCGGAGGAAACTGGGAGATTACGGTCAGTTCCATGTTCATTTCGGACAAGACCCTGTACAAACTCTATATAGAGTGGCCGGGAGGCGGAGGCGAAAGACTGCCTGCATATACGGTCAGGGCGGTCCAGGATCCTGAGACCAAACTGTTCGTGGCCCAGGTATGGGAGCCTGACAGGCCTTACAGGTGGAAACACAAGGGACCTGGGAAACGCGAGCATCCGTTCATATACGAGTGCCATATCGGCATGAGTTCCGAAGAAGAGAAGGTCTCTACATTTACCGAGTTCAGGGAGAACGTACTGCCCAGGATCATAAAGGACGGGTACGATACCATCCAGATAATGGCCCTGCAGGAGCATCCTTATTACGGTTCTTTCGGCTATCAGGTTTCGAATTTCTATGCCTTGAGCTCGCGTTTCGGTACTCCTGAGGAGTTCAAGGCTCTGGTGGACGAAGCGCATGGGGCAGGAATTGCCGTGGTGATGGACATAGTGCATTCTCACTCGGTGGACAATGAACTGGAGGGGCTCGGCGACTTCGACGGCAAGGACGGAGACATGTACTTTTATTCCGGTCCGAGAGGCCGTCATCCGGCGTGGGGCTCGAGATGTTTCGACTACGGCAGGCATGAAACCCAGCATTTCCTGCTGTCGAACTGCAAGTACTGGATGGAAGAATACCATATCGACGGCTTCCGTTTCGACGGAGTCACCAGCATGATTTACTGGGATCACGGACTCGGAAAGGATTTCGTCGGATATGACAATTATTTCAATGACGGAGTGGATGAATCGGCCGTGACATATCTGGCTCTGGCCAACATGCTGGTAAAGGAACTCAATCCCGATGCCTTCACCATAGCCGAGGATGTCAGCGGCATGGCAGGTCTGGCGGCTCCGTTCGAGGCCGGGGGAGTGGGATTCGATTTCCGCATGAGCATGGGAGTGGCTGACCACTGGATCAAATGGATAAAGGAACTGTCCGATGACCAGTGGAGCATGGGTGAAATATGGTGGCAGCTTACGAACAAGCGTGCCGACGAGAAGACCATCAGCTATGCCGAATGCCACGATCAGGCGATGGTGGGGGACAAGACCATTATTTTCCGCCTGATGGACAAGGAAATGTATTTTTCGATGAATACTGAGTCGAAGTCCGATATCATAGACAGGGGCATAGCCCTGCACAAGATGATCAGGCTCGTGACCATGGCTACCGCAGGGGACGGCTACCTGAATTTCATGGGCAATGAATTCGGCCATCCGGAATGGATCGACTTCCCGCGCGAGGGTAACGGCTGGTCGTACAAATACGCCCGCCGCCAATGGTCTCTTGCCGAGCCGGACTATCTCCGTTACAAGTATCTTCTGAATTTCGACAATGCGATGATAAATCTCGGAAAGTCAGAAGGTATCCTTGCCGAGCGGCCCGAACTGCTGGTACAGGATGAAGAGAAAAAAATATTAGTATTCAAAAGAATAAATTGTATCTTTGCGTTCAATTTCAATCCTTGCCTATCCTTTTCAGACTATGGGTTTTCAGCCCCGTCAGG
>CALUSC010000006.1 GCA_944323345.1 uncultured Bacteroidales bacterium
CCTGTCAGGGACCTGTATATCCTGTACGGTTCCGTTATCCTGGTTTTCAGGATTTCGGCCTCAGGCGGAATATCGTCCGCCAGAGTCTTGTCGACAGATGTCAGTTCGGGATTTTCAGGTGTGTAAATGACCGGCTGCCAGTCTTCTCCAGGCAGGTATTTGGCGAATTTCACCCATCGCTGCACGCCAGACCCTCCGGCCGGCGGCCAATAATATGTTATGACAAGTACCCTTTTCATCATTTCCTATCATCGTCCTTGCGTATCAGATCTGCTCCGATGATATAGTAGTGCGGTATGTATTGCAGTATATCGGATTTCATTCCGGGGTCTATTTCAGATTCTCCGCAAAAGCGTGTCAGGTCGAACTGCTCGTCGTACCATCCGGAGCCGTACAGTACCAGCGGAATATCCAAAGTGTCGGTATCCGCCACAGGATCGAGTCTGAAAGGTCTGGAAGAGTAGAAATATACGCTGTCCGGTCCTGTAGGATATTGTTTGACGGAAGTCTTCATGGAACCTGCCATAGGACATCCGATATAGATCATGGCTGACGAATCATTGATCTCTTTGGAAAATATTGTCACGGAAGTTATACTGTCGAATTCCGTGTCATCCGGTCCGAGGCCATGATCCTTCCTGAGTTTGTCCCGGTCTTCGGCAGGATATCTGCTGAGCGGAGTCTTATTGGTGCCAAGATGAAAGCCCTGCCTCTTGTCTGTATTTTCACCGTTTCGGTATTCGTCAATATAGAAAACAACATCATATTTGTGTTTCAGCAGTCCGCTCAGGTCAAAACGGTACAGGTTTATGTCCATGGCTTCGAAAACGGCCATGATATCTTCAATCTGCGTATCTTGTCTGCATATTCTGAGACTGTCCTGTGCGTGTGCCGAAGTTATTGCAAGCATGAAAATAATCGGAAGAATGCAGTTTTTCATTACGGCTGAATTTAAATCAGACTATAAAAATAAGTCATAAAATCATTCCCTGCAATTTTTTCATCCGGCTGTCGGTAAAATGGCAATTTTCCGTACATTTGTAAAATATGGCGAAAACAGCCGAATCTAAGTTTACAGGATGGCAGGAGAGAAGATAGCGGAGACTCCGCTGATGAAACAATATTTTCAGGTAAAGTCACAGTATCCGGAAGCTGTGCTTCTTTTCAGGGTAGGGGATTTCTATGAAACTTTTGCGGATGACGCACTGATAGCGAGCAAGGTGCTTGGAATCGTGCTCACCAAAAGGGCCAACGGCCCTCAGGCGTCTGTCCCGCTGGCAGGTTTCCCCCATCATTCCATAGACCTTTATCTTCCCAAACTGGTACGGGCCGGATACAAGGTGGCAGTCTGCGACCAGCTGGAAGACCCCAAACTTACGAAAAAGATAGTCAAGAGGGGCGTTACGGAACTCGTCACACCGGGCATTGCTTTCAATGACCAGCTTCTGACCCAGAAAGAGAACAATTTCCTGTGCGGGCTCACTTTCGATCGAGACCGGTGCGGGGCCGCCTTTCTCGATGTCTCGACAGGATGTTTCCAGATAGCCGAAGGCTCGACCGACTATATTTTCACTCTGATTTCCTCATTTTCCCCGAAAGAACTTCTGGTGCCGAGAAGCTATAAAAAAGGTGTACAGGAAAAGTTCAACGGACAGTATTATATTTCGACCCTCGACGAGTGGGCTTTCGTCTATGATTCCGCAGTGGAAAAACTCAAGAGGCAGTTCAATGTGGATTCACTGAAAGGCTATGCCATAGACTCGCTTCCTCTCGGTGTCGCATCGGCAGGAGCATTGCTCGTATATCTGGAGCAGACCCAGCACTCGGGGCTGGAAAACATCTGTTCCATTTCACGTATCGACGAATCCGGGTTTGTATGGATGGACCGTTTCACGTTCAGGAATCTGGAGATTTTCACTTCGGCTGCCGGCGGCGAAGGCGTCCCTCTCGTGTCCGTAATCGACAAATGTTCCTCCCCTATGGGTGCGCGCCTGCTCAGGAGCTGGCTTGCAATGCCCGTAAAGGATATTCAGGAACTGGAATCCCGGTATTCCGTAGTCCGGCATTTTACGGACAGTCAGGAAGATCTGAAGCAGGTCCAGCGGCATCTGGGCGATATGGGAGATCTGGAAAGAATCATTGCCCGCGCCGCGGCGGGCAAGATTTCACCGAGGGAGGTGATGCAGCTGAAACGCGGCCTGGAACAGACTGCTCCGATAGCAGAACTGTGCAGCGGGAAAGGCGTCAGGGCCCTTGATGATATGATGTCGGCTCTGGACAGCTGTTCAGACCTTCTGGAAACATTGTCCAGGACCATGAATCCGGATCCGGCGGCAGCTGTCGGAAAAGGCGAAGTGATAGCTTCAGGCGTAAATGAGGAGTTGGATTCGCTGAGGAATCTCGCATTGCACGGCAAGGATATCCTGGCCGGCATCCAGCAGAGAGAGATGGAGAGGACCGGAATCTCGTCGCTGAAGATAAACTATAATTCTGTGTTCGGATATTATCTCGAAGTCAGGAATGCGCATAAGGACAGGGTGCCGGAAGACTGGATCAGGAAGCAGACTCTGGTGAATGCGGAGAGGTATATTACGGCGGAACTGAAAGAATACGAAGAAAAGATTCTGGGGGCGGAGCAGAGGATTTACGAAATAGAGTCGGGACTGTATGCCGATCTGGTGGGGAGAATCAGGCAGAGCATAGCGGCGGTGCAGTCGAACAGCCGGATTATGGCGCGCCTGGACGTGCTGGCAGGGTTTGCGGAGCTGGCTGTGACGCATCATTATTGTTGCCCGGAAGTGAATGACGGCTATACGATAGACATCAGGGCAGGAAGGCATCCTGTGATAGAGACACTCATGCCGGCCGGCGAAGAATATATTCCCAACGATATCATGCTGGACAACAAGACGCAGCAGATCATCATCCTGACCGGTCCGAACATGGCCGGCAAGTCGGCGCTTCTGAGACAGACGGCCCTGATAGTGCTGATGGCCCAGATAGGTTCTTTCGTGCCGGCGGCTGAGGCGCATATCGGGTATTGCGACAAGCTCTTCACCAGGGTGGGTGCCTCCGACAATATTTCGCGCGGCGAGTCCACTTTCATGGTGGAGATGCTCGAAACATCCATGATACTGCACAACCTTTCTTCGCGCTCGCTGGTGCTTCTGGATGAAATCGGGCGCGGAACTTCCACATACGACGGCATGTCCATAGCCAGGGCCATCGTGGAGTATATCCACGAATACGGCGACGGGGCGAAAACGCTTTTCGCGACACATTACCACGAGCTTAACGACCTGGAAACCATATATCCTCGCGTGAAGAATTTCCATATCGCCGTGAAGGAGGTGGACAAGAGGGTGATATTCCTGAGGAAGCTGAAAGAGGGCGGAGTAGCCCACAGTTTCGGTATCCATGTAGCCAGGATGGCCGGTATGCCGCGGCAGGTGATAGAGTCTGCCGAGAGAACTTTGAAAGCCCTGGAAAAGGATACCGGCAAGAAAGGCGCATTGACTTCTGCACGTGTCAGGCCGCACAATGTCAGGGAAGGGCGCGTGGAAAGCGACGGCTCCCTGCAGCTTTCGTTTTTCCAGCTGGATGACCCTGTACTCTCGTCTCTGAAAGAAGACCTCGAAGCTGCCGACCTGAACAACATGACCCCTCTCCAGGCCTTCGACCTGCTGCGCAACATGAAAGAAAAACTGGGGATAGAAGCTGACAAATAAAACGACTGCATTATTATGAAAACCGAATTTCTGGCGGGTATTTTTCTCGCTGTCGGCCTGACGGCCAATGCCGAGGTCCTGTCCGTCAGCAAGAATGCCGCATGGGCAAAAGCCACTACCATGTTCAACGGTATGATAGCGCCGCTGACAGGCTATGATATCAGAGGGCTGCTCTGGTACCAGGGGGAGGCCGATATTCCGCACCGCGACATGTACAGGACTGTCCAGGCGGCATACGTGCAGATGATGCGCCAGTACTGGAACGACCCGGAGCTGCCGTTCTATTACGTCCAGCTGGCACCATACAGTTACGATGACCCCGACGGATTTTCCGCTTCGCTTATCCGCGAGGCCCAGATGCTGTGTCTGGATGACATACCGTATTCCGGGATGGCCGTCACCATGGACGTAGGGGATCCCGGAACCATACATCCTGCCGACAAGGAAACCGTCGGCAACAGGCTTGCATATCTGGCCCTGACCAAGACTTATGGAATAGGAGGCATAGATGCGGAAGCTACGCTGTTCAACGGATTCGGCATCCCTGCTTCACCGTTCAGAACAGATATTCAATGACAGGTACCGCTAAAAAACAATGATATGAAAAAAATGATTTTGCTTGCTGCCGCAATATTGCCGCTGAGTATGGCTGCAGCGCCGAAACAGTATCATCTTTCTTCTCCCGACGGTGATCTGGGCGTCACCGTAGAGGTCGGTGACAGGATTACCTGGTCATTGTCCCATTGCGGGGACATTATGATAGGGGAGTCTCCGGTATCGCTGAGCCTCGAAGACGGTTCTTCATACGGGATTGCACCCGGCAGGGCTGCATGCCGTACAGCTTCGGCAGACCGCATCATCACGAGCTCATTGTACAAGAAAGCTGAAATCAGGGATCATTATAATGAAATGACATTGAAGTTCAGGAAATTCAGCCTGATTTTCAGGGCATACGATGAAGGGGTGGCCTACAGGTTCGTCTCCAGGTCTGAAGTTCCTTTTAAGGTAACCGGAGAGGAAGCGACCTTCAATTTCCCGGAGGACTCCAGAGCCTTCGTCCCTTATGTGAAGAACTTCGATGACAACGGCTTTGAATGCCAGTTCTATAATTCGTTCGAGAATACTTACGCGCATATTTATCTTTCCGGGTGGGATAGCCGCAGACTCGCGTTTCTGCCGCTTGTAGTCGAGGCTGCAGGAGGCAGGAAAATCTGCATTACCGAAGCGGACCTGCTGAATTATCCTGGCATGTATCTTCACAATCCTGACGGAGGGACTGTCCTCGAAGGTGTTTTTGCCGGCGTTCCGGACAGGGTGGGACAGGGCGGTCATAACATGTTGCAGGGCGAGGTGCGTAGCCGACTGCCTTATATCGCGGAATGCAATCCGGGGGAAGTCTTTCCGTGGAGAGTGGTAATCGTGTCTGAAGAGGACAGGGAGCTGACAGACAACGACATGGTCTACAAGCTGGCCGCTCCGCCGCAGGAAGGCATGGATTTCAGTTGGGTAAAACCCGGTAAAGTCGCCTGGGAATGGTGGAATGACTGGAACCTGTACGGAGTGGACTTCAGGACAGGAATCAATAACGATACATATAAATATTACATAGATTTCGCCTCTGCGAACGGCATTCCTTACGTGATTCTGGATGAAGGCTGGGCAGTGAGAGGCGAGGCGGATCTGATGAAAGTGGTTCCTGAAATCGACCTTAAAGAACTGGTGGAATATGCGGATGCCAGAAACGTGGGACTCATACTCTGGGCCGGATATCTGGCTTTCGACCGGGATATGGAAAACGTATGCAAGTATTTTTCCGAGCTCGGCATAAAAGGATTCAAGGTGGATTTCATGGACAGGGATGACCAGAAGATGGTGGCATTCCACCGCAGGGCTGCGGAGACTGCCGCCAGATATCATCTTATCCTGGATTTGCACGGTACCTACAAGCCTACGGGACTTCACCGTACGTGGCCGAATGTCGTGAACTATGAAGGAGTACACGGCCTCGAACAGATGAAATGGTCTTCTCCTGCAGTGGACCAGGTGACTTACGATGTCACTATCCCGTTCATACGCATGGTGGCCGGACCGATGGACTATACCCAGGGGGCCATGAGGAATGCATCGAAAGGCAATTACCGCCCTGTAAACAGCGAGCCGATGAGCCAGGGTACGAGGTGCCGCCAGCTTGCCGAATATGTAGTATTCGAATCTCCCGTGAACATGCTCTGCGATTCTCCGTCAAATTACATGCAGGAAAAAGCCTGTCTGGAGTATATTGCCGGTGTTCCGGAGGTATGGGACGAGACCGTGGCCATAGACGGAAAGATAGCCGAATATATCGTCATCGCCAGACGGAAAGGCGATACCTGGTATGTAGGAGCCATGACGGACTGGTCCGCGAGGTGTGTGGAAGTGGATCTTTCCTTCCTCGGAGAAGGTGAGTACCAGGCTGATATTTTCTGTGACGGAGCCAATGCCGACAGGGCAGCCAGAGATTACAGGCAGACTTCGGCCGAGGTCTCGGCTGACGGGAAACTCCGTATTGAGATGGCCCCTGGCGGAGGGTACGCAGCCAGGATAAGCAGGAAATGAGCTTATTTTCGTTCGAAGGAGAACCGTAGTCCGATACTCAGGCTGAAGTCCAGCGGCCGTGCCGAGTAGGACGTTTCTATTCCGGACCCGTTCCGGAAATGATAGGAGACACCGGGCTCTACATAGATTCCGACATATTCCGTCAGGCGTAACTGCAGGCCTGCGGCTGCGGATACCGACCATTGGAGCGGCGTGATTGAAAGTTTTTCAGTCTCGCCGCTTCTCAAATCATTGCTGTAGACATAGCTGTTTCTGACTGTCCCTCCCAGGCATTTTTCGAGCATTCCCCCGGCGGAAGCATATATCTGCACCCGGCTGCTTTTCCATATACTGTAGCCTATATTCAGCGGAATGCCCAGATAATGCACCGCCTGTCTGGAGTCTATATAATAGGCGTCGCTTCCTGTCCTGGAGTCTGACAGCAGGTAAGAGTATGTCAGCCCGGTCCCGATATACCATCGCGGCGTAAACCCGTAAGTGACGGATATGCCGGTTTTTACAGGCAGATAGTGTTTTGTCCTGGTGTTGACCTCTTTCGAAGTGTTGAACATCATTATCCCTGCCAGTGCGTTTTCCCCGAATCCGTAGTTCATGGGTGCGGCTGCGGCAGTCCTTTCCACCGAAGTACTGTATCCCGTATGGCTCGATTTCCCGCCTCCGGAAGCTCCGGACGCAAACAGGCTTAACGACACTCCGGACCCTTCCGTCCCCTTCACTTCTCTTTCAAACCTTTCCGTAATATCCTGATTCAGAGTCCCTGTATTCCTGGGTTCCTGGCTGCGAGTCTCCTCTTTACGATGACCGGTATCCACAGGCTCCGCTTTCCGGGGCTCTGCCGTCTTTTCTTTTTCAGGTATGCCTCCGGCAATGCCGTTTTCCACTTCCTCGGCTTTTTCTTCAGCGACGGCAGGTTTCCTTTCAGGGTTCAGGCCGGGAATCCCTGACATGCCGTGCCCGGGCAGCCGTACGGCAATATTGTCAGGACCTGTCCTGACAGGCAGACTGGCTATTACCGGGACTTCCTGCAGTCTTGTCTTTACGGAATACCGGGGAAGGACGGCCAGCGCGACTGCTGCAGCTGCCGCCGCGCCGAGCAATACTGTCAGCACCGCTTTTCTGCCGGCATGTTTTCTCCTGTCATATTCAGCCAGGATATTTTCCAGCATTCCGTCCGGAGCCGGCTCCGAGTAGCCGGACATCTTGTCATTCCATTCCTTTTTCCAGCTATCTTCCATATTCTTTCCTGTAATCTTTTATCCACCCTGCCAGCAGCGCCTTGGCCCTGTGCAGCTGTGAGGCTGACGAATTTTCCTTGATATCCAATAATCCGGCGATTTCCTTATGGCTCATTTCTTCGAAAACGTACAGGTTGAAGACTGTCCTGTAGCCTGCCGGAAGTCTTCTTATCATATCCTGAATGACTGACGCCGGGATGTCGTTTACTTCCATGTCTTCATCGGACACATTTTCATCGGGAATATCCGGCAGGTCTTCCGATGCCTTGAGCACGTTCTTTTTCGCCGCAGCCTGCAGGTGCTTGAGAGACAGGTTGACGGTTATTCTGCTCATCCACGCCCTGAGCGAGCCTTCTCCCCTGTATCTGAACTGCCCTATATTCGAGAAAATCTTCAGGAAACTGTCCTGGAGAATATCCTTTATTTCATCCTTGTCTGTAATGTATCTGGAGCATACGGCATTCAGATAACCGGAATAGAGACCGTACAGGCTTTTCATAGCTGCGCGGTCTCCGTTCTTCAGCCTTTCGGCCAGTATCTGTTCCGTATGTTCTTTCATCTGGCTTGCATGTCAGGATGCCTCTGTCACTCGCCGTCGGAGGAAGTGTCTCCGCCGGAACTCCAGTCTTCGCGGGTGCAATAATCGAATTCGAAGGTCTTTTCTTTGTCGAATGAGTCGTATTTCAGAGTAAGTTTGACTGTTTCGCCCTTCGTGTCAGGCAGATCCTGCAGTCTGAAAGCCACTATGCCGTCACCTTCATAATAGGTGCCGTCCCCGTGTGCATTATGCGTGAACCGTACTTCATAAGGATCCTCCGGATTCAGCCCGGTAACCAGATTCAGTTCGTGACTGATGCCGGAATTGCCCCATCTGGTGTAGAAATGGAGCGTGAGATATCCGTCTTCCACGTTTGTCCAGTAGTCCTTGTAGATTTCCACTGGATCATTTCCGTATTTCTGTGATACAGTGATGTTTTCATCCTCTTCGAAAAGTACTGTCCTTTTCGTCAGAATGCTGTCGAGCCAGTTCACTTTCACAGCTTTGCTGTATCCTTCCACGCCTGCAGGCATTTCAGTCTCCGTAAAATTTACGAAAGCCCTCACTTCCTTGTCCTTGTACGGGTGATAGGAATTGTCTTCCGGCCAGAGCTTTTCTTCGTCGTTCAGCTGGAGATAGAAATATTCCTTTTCTCCGTCCGTTACCGGCTTTACCGTGACTATGGCATTCGGAAACATCAGAGAGTAGTCATAGTCCATGTCATTGCTGTCGCAAGACTGGAATAATGTCAGAGCGACGGCTGCCGCCGCCAGCAATGTGTTTTTCGTAAAATGTTTCATGTTCCAATTCTTTTTTTCCTGGTTGTTCCGGTATATGAAATCCGGATATTAAAAAATCTTGCATCCCGGAACGATGAATTTTCCGGAATGCAAGACCTTCATGGTCTGAAACATGGTCCAGGAGTGTTATTCAGCCTGCTGTCCGTCTGTTGCCGCCGCTGCTTGCGCCAGTTTTTCCGCGAGCAGGACGAAGGCTTCACCGTCCGGCCTGGAGGACAATGCTACCGGCTCTCCGGCATCTCCGGACTCCCTGATGCCCTGCACGAGCGGAATCTGTCCCAGCAGCGGAATGCCGTATTTCTCTGCCATCCTGGCTCCTCCGTCCTTGCCGAAAATATAGTACCTGTTGTCAGGCAGTTCTTCAGGTGTGAACCATGCCATGTTTTCCACAAGTCCGAAAATCGGTTTTCTTATGCTTTCGTTCCTGAACATGTTGACTCCTTTTTCCACATCCGCCAGTGCCACGGCCTGAGGCGTACTTACTATCACCGCTCCGGAAAGCGGTATGTCGTGGACGAGACTGATATGTATGTCACCTGTTCCGGGAGGCATGTCTATAAGCAGAAAGTCCAGTTCTCCCCATCTTACCTGCAGAATCATCTGTTTCAGGGCATTGCATGCCATCGGCCCCCTCCATATAAGAGCCTGCTCGGGTTTGGCGAAATATCCGATGGACATCCATTTCACGCCGTATTTTTCCAAAGGCATGATGACCTCTTTTTCTCCCTCCTTGTAGGCTTCCGGCATCTCATGCTCCGTTCCTGTCATCTTCGGCACGGAAGGCCCGTAAACGTCGGCATCGGCCAGGCCGACCTTATATCCCAGCCGGGCCAGGGCTACTGCCAGGTTTACGGCTACGGTGGATTTTCCTACCCCTCCTTTCCCCGATGCCACACCGATGATGTGCTTTACTTCAGCCAGCTCTTCGAGGCCGAGATTCAGTCCTGCCGGCTTTTTTGCAGTGTCTTCCTTTATTATGGTCCTGACTTCGGCTTCCACTCCCGGGATATGGCGGACCAGGGCGGCCTTTGTGCTGCCGATGAGGTATTCCGCGAGAGGGTCACGGTGTCTGGAGAAAGCGAGTGTTACCGTCACCTTGTTCCCGTCGGTTTCCACCTTGTCCACCATTCCGAGCTCTACGATATTCCTGTCACCCTTGGCAGGATGCTGGACATCGAAGAGCATTTTCATTATTTCGTTGGTTTTCATGTCCGCTGTTAATTTTTGACTATATCCATTTCGTCCAGAAGCCATCCGGCCCCTCCGAATTTGTCCATGATGAAAAGGACATAACGGATATCCACGTTTATGCATCTCTGGAGTTCAGGTTCGAACATCACATCGCTGCTCATGGATTCCCAGTTGCCGTCGAATGCCAGACCTATGAGATTACCGTCGGCATCGAGGACGGGACTTCCGGAATTCCCTCCGGTGATGTCATTGTTGGACAGGAAAGCCACAGGCATTTTCCCGTCGGACATGGCATAGTCTCCGAAATCTCCGGCATTGTAAAGTTCCTTGAGCCTGTCAGGGACGACGAATTCCCAGTTGTCCGGATCTTCCTTTTCCATGACTCCGTCCAGTGTCGTGTAGTGACGGTATATGACTGCATCCTTAGGGGAATAGCCTTTGACTGTACCGTAAGTGAGTCTCATGGTGAAATTGGCATCCGGATATGAAGGTTCGCCTTTCTTCCATTCCAGAAGTCCGGCAGTATATGCCTTTCTGCCTCCGGCCAGTCTGGCGTTGCTGACCATTAGTTCAGGATAGGTGGATACTATGACTTTGCTTACCTGTTCTGACAGCAGCATGGCCGGATCTCCGTCGACGGCCTTCCATCCCTTTTCTTCGATGGCCTTCTGCAGTTTTTCCGGAGAAGTGAAAATGCTGGCGGCGAAAAGCGAGTCGGCATAGCTTTCCAGGTCCATTGTCCCGAAATCTTCTGAAAGTCCGGTGAGCCATTGGCTTTCATCGGTATTGTCCCTGTAATATCCGAGCATGGCGACAGCTACTTTCCGGTCCGTAGACGCGGAATAGTCCTTGTATAGCGGCAGAAGCTGTTCCGCAGCCGTTTTCAATGCTTCGAGCGTATCCTTTGCTGTATCTTTGGCCAGAGTGGTCCCGAACAGGCTTTTCATCTTTGCTGCCATTTGCTGCAGTTCGATGCGGTATATCGATTCGCTCGCCGTAGTGTAAAGGATGTTCGGGCGCGTGCCTTCTTCTATTCCCTCCCTTATGGTCTGCAGGGCAGAGCCGTATTTTTCAGTTCTGGATTTCTTTCCGGCCACCCATTCCGAGAACGCCTCTTCCTCCTGCTCGGCCCGTCCGATGACGTTCAGTTTGTCGAATGCGAGTTTCATTCCCTGCCATTTCTTCCATCCGTTCGATGACATGGCATACTTGCTGGCATATTTTATCCTGACGGCAGGGTCGGCCAGCATGTCTTCCATCAGCACATCCTGCCTGATGGTCCTGGCAGCTATTCTGATATCGTTGATTTTCAGCTGCAGGTCGAGTTCCGGCGAGGTCTGGAATCTGGTAGTAGTGCCGGGATAGCCCATAATCATGGTGTAGTCGCCTTCGGAAATTCCGTTCAGAGAGATGCTCAGATGCTTTTTGGGAGTATATGGCACATTGTCTTCGGAATAGGCTGCAGGGTTGTTGTCCCTGTCGGCATAAACCCTGAATACGGAGAAGTCTCCGGTATGGCGCGGCCATATCCAGTTGTCCGTGTCGGCTCCGAATTTACCGATGGAAGAAGGCGGAGCCCCTACGAAACGGATATCCTTGAACACTTTGTAGACAGTCAGGTAATAGACGTTCCTGTCATAGAAAGGAATGATGTATGCCTCGCAGGAAGGATTCTCGCGTACCGCACGGTCTATCAGTTTGTTATAGACATTTTCATTGATATATGCCTCGACGAGGCTCTCTTTGTCCGTGCTGTCGCGGTACATCTTTTCGGCTTTCTTCATCGCGGCATCGAACTCGTCGGTCACGTCTTCCATACTTTCCAGAAATGTCACGGTCAGGCCTTCTACAGGCAGTTCCTCGCTTCTGTTCATGGCCCAATATCCGTCTGTCAGATAATCGTGCTCCACCGAACTGAGTTTCTGTATGCTTGCGTAGCCGCAATGATGATTGGTCAGGAGCAGACCTTCGTCAGATACGATTTCTCCCGTGCACCCGCCTCCGAACTGTACTATCGCGTCTTTCAGTGAGGAATGGTTTATACTGTAGATCTGTTCCGCTGAAAGTCTGCAGCCGAGTTCCTGCATGGTGCTTTCGTTCATTTTCTGAAGCAGTGGCAGCAGCCACATGCCTTCATCAGCCTTTGCCGGCATGAACATCAGCGCCAGCGCTGCCATTGTCAAGATTTTTTTCATTCTATCCTTTTTTTATTCTGTTTTTAATCCATGTCGGCGATTACGGCCCAGCTTCGGCTGACCGGAAAAGCGTCCAGCCCTTTCAGTGTAGAACTGAACTTCAGGGCGCCGTCCACGACTATCCTGCAGGCAGGATCGTTGGAGTTTTCCATGAAAACGGTGACATTGCCTGCCCAGTCGGCTGTCCATGATATGTCTACATCGAGATCCACAGTCCCGCAGGTCATATCTTCAAGGTTCAGGACATGAAAGTCCGGATCATTTTCTTCCGCATAGTAGATATATCCGGTGGTATATGGCCAGTATTGTCCTTTCGTGTGGAATGCCTCTGAAATGCTGAGGTCAGGATCTTCCGTCATTGTGATATTGCCGGAGGCATCTATCCTGCAATATCCCCCGGACCATAAAATATATGAGTTTCCTGCATGTCTGGCTTGAATGAAATCGTACTCCGTCAGGTTGTCATCCTCATCTCCGAGGTCTGCCACGAACTTGAATATGGGCTCTTTCTCCATTCTGTAGAGCCGCGGAGTCACCAGATATGTGCCTGTTATATACCTGCGGTCTGCGATTATGGTATAAAAACATCCGTCTGCCGCCACGAACGGCTCCAGAATATAGTATCCGTCTATGATTCTCTCGTTGTACGAGGCGCCTGAAGTAGGATTGAATCTCTCATAATACAGATCATTCGTATTCAGCCTGCTTTCCTCGAATGAATAAAAATTCACTTCGTTTATGATGATGCCGTCCTTTTCATTGCCTGTCCAGCTGAATGTACTTATGTTTTCGGGATATTCGCCGGTCGGGTAGCTGAAATCTTCCCGAATGCCGTCCTCTTCTATTTTGTACCTCCGTATTCTCGGCATAGGTTCTCCGTATCCTACCGATTCGGAAAAATAGAAAAGGTCATCTGACAGCCACTGGCAGATGACTCCGTTATGTTCCACTTCTTCGGACGACGGTTTCCACGGCATTTCCAGCAGTTTCCCGTCGGACATTCCGATGAGCACTTCTTTGTAGCCGAAGCTTATTTGCTGGGATGCGAGGCCGAGAGTCGATTCGTAGTCCGTATATGAAGTGTCTATGGATACCGGATATTCCAGTTCCGCATATATATACTTTTCGGATACTGTCGAGATATAACGCATGTTTACATCCTGAAGCGTATTTCCGTCTTCGTCCAGGAATGTGAGCCTTTCCGGATTTTCCCCTGTTATTTTCATCGGCGTATGATAACTGTTGTCATGTATGACCTTTTCATCCGAGTCATTGAGATAGATGCAGTATGCCCCGTCTGTCTCCGCGGTCACGGGATTCCCGACAGTCATGCCGTCGATGAACTCCACTGTCTTTTCATACAGCCTTATCCATGCGATTATGTCGTTGTAAGTCCCCTCCATGCCTTCGACTTCGGATTTCAGCACCAGACGGCAATACTGTCCTTCTATTCCGCCGCTATACATCTCATCCGTGATCGTGTCAGGGAAATGTACGCTTATGACAGTTACCGTTCCGCTTTCAGTGTCTTCCTGTCTTACGGAAATGTCCATTTTCTGTTCACCCACGTATATTTCAGGTGAGATCAGAACTTGCCCGATGCGGATTTCCTTGGTGGTTCCGAGTATTGCCCGGTCATCATCGGTGTAAACGTAGTCGGGAAGGTAGTTTATCTCATCGTGTTTCCCGATGCCGTCGAACAGCCCGCATGACCAGATGGCCGCAGCAGCCGTCAGAACCGCTGCCGGTCTCGCGAATATGTGCCAGATTTTCATGATGAACCAAAATTTATTGTCAATACATCCTGCAAAGGTATGAACACTTTCGGATTAAACCAACTTTCGCGTGCCTGAGTGCGGACAGGCTCTACCACAGTGTCGGTTCCAGTTCCTTCAGATGGAAACTTCTTCGGTGATATGGGGATAGTCCGTATTTCCGTATGGCGTCCACATGCTCCCGTGTAGGGTAGCCCATGTTCCTTTCCCATCCGTATTCCGGATACTCTGCCGCGATTCTGCGCATGAATTCATCCCGGTATGTCTTCGCCAGGACCGATGCGGCCGCTATGGAAGCGAATTTCCCGTCGCCTTTGACTATGCAGCAGTACGGGATTCCGTCATATTTCTCCAGGATTTCCCTTTCTTTTTCCCGGCCTCCGGCCAATGATCGTGTCAGGCCTTTTTCTGCCGACAATGCGGCAATGTACGAGAACGGCCGGAACCGGTTTCCGTCTATCAGGATGAACTCCGGGGTGACGGACAGATTCATGACGGACCTCTGCATTCCGGCAATGGAAGCATTCAATATGTTCATGGAATCTATCTCTGCAGCGCTTACCGCTTCTACAGCGAAGGCGACGGCCTCCTTTTCGATCACCGGCCTGAGTTTCTCCCTGGCCTTTTCCGTCATTTTCTTGGAATCATTCAGAAGAGGGTGCCGGAAACCCTCCGGCAATATCACCGCTGCCGCGAATACCGGCCCGGCCAGCGGCCCGCGCCCGGCTTCGTCGCATCCGGCTTCGGTCATGCCTTCGTTCAGGCATGAAAGCAAACTTGTCTTTTCTGTCATTTTCTGCTGCGGAAAGATAATTCCGGTAAAAATAGTGCATTCAGGTCTCCGAATCAAGTTTTTTCAGCATGGCGATTATCTCGTCTTTGGTCCTGATGAGTTCTTTAAGTGTTTCTATGTAGCCGCGCAGGCTCGATATTTCGGTTTTCAGATTCGCTATCTGCGAGGACAGCCTGGCTGTTTCATCCGCATGCCTGCGAGTGACCTCTTCCATCAGCTTCCCGTCTCCGCTGTCACCGGTTTCCCCTTTGTCTGGAAGATATCCCAGGACGAGCTCGGCGGTATCCATTTTCAGGATTTCCGCTATTTTCCCGACGTTGTCGCTGATGAGTCTTGTTTCTCCGTTTTCGATATTCCGGTAGGCGGTTCTGGAAATACCGAGCTTATCCGCCATTTCCGACTGGGTAAGGTTCTGGTTTTTCCGGAAGTTCCTGATGTTGTCTTTTACGGAGTCGTTGTTCATCCCAAACACATAGATGTTTCAACAAAAATATAAGATTTTGAACTCCGTGAGAGCCAATCAAATATTGTCAAAGGCAAGAAAAAATTATCAAAATCGCGAAAAACTTATAAAAAGAGAAAAACTTGACGTCTGAAAAGGAGAAACTGGCAATCTTTACTTGCTTTTTTCATGGATAACGGCCAGTTTTGCGGAAAGGGATTTTCCGCAGTTTGTGAAAATTTCAAACAGTTCATGAAGAATTATTGTCTTTTATGAAAAATTATCGTAGTTTGTGCAAAATTAATTGCCTGTCATTATGAAAAGTATAGAAGAAATTTATGAAGAGTTCGGGAGACTTCTCGAAGAAAAGAAAGTCCACATGGACAAGTCGTGCGATTTTGTTTCTGTATGCAGGATGCTGGATACGGATCCGGAAGAGTTCGGAAAATATGTCTTCAGCCAGGTCGGCATGTCGGGTGACGAGGTCCTGGATCTCTACCGGCGTACGGATGCCGGTGCGCAGGATGTCGGATGATGCGGGAAAGCTATTGTTTTTGCGATATGATTTTATTAGATTTGCAAAGATGACCTCACAATAAAATCACCGCGAAAAGGTCTCGCGAAGCATAAGTTACACTAATTAATAACATCGGAAATGAAATTTTATTCAACTCAAAACATCCGTAATGTGGTACTGATCGGAAGCACGAGATCAGGTAAAACCACATTATCTGAAGCCATGCTTTACGAAGGTAAAGTTATCGACAGAAGAGGTACGGTGGAAGCCAAGAACACGGTTTCGGACAATGCCGAGATAGAACAGATAAACCAGCGCTCCGTGTTCGCCACTCCTCTGTACGCGGAGTTTATGGACAACAAGTTCAATATCGTCGATGCTCCGGGCGCCGATGATTTTGTCGGAGGCGCCGTCGCTGCATTCAAGGTCTGTGAGACGGCGATTATGGTCATAAATGCCCAGCAGGGAGTTGAAGTCGGTACTGAAATCTATGCCAGATATGCAGAACGTTACGGCATTCCGATGATTGTGGCTGTCAACCAGCTGGACGGGGAAAAGGCTTCATGGGAAAACACCCTCGATTCCATGAAGGAGGCATTCGGCAAGAAGCCGGTACTTATCCAGTATCCGGTAAATCCCGGCCCGTCGTTCTACGGTTTCATCGATGTTCTGAAGATGAAATATTATCATTTCAAGGATGAGAACGGGACCCGTGAGGACCTGGAAATCCCTGAACAGTACAAGGCAGAGGCGGAGGAACTGAGGGCTGCCCTGATCGAGAGGGCGGCAGAGTATGATGATACTCTGATGGAGAAGTTCTTCGAGGCAGGAGAACTTACCGAGGATGAAATAAGGAAAGGTATCGGTATCGGATGCAAGGCAGGAGATGTCCTTCCGGTATTCTGTCTTTCCGCCAAAAGAGACATAGGCGTGAAACGCCTTATGGAATTTACCATCAAGGTGGCTTCCTCTCCGGCAGACAGGAAAGCCATGACCAAGTCAGGAAAAGAGATAGAGTGCAAGCAGGACGCCCCTACTTCGCTCTTCATATATAAGACTGCCATCGAGCCGCATCTCGGTGAGGTGGCCTATTTCAAGGTAATGTCCGGAGAACTGACGGAAGGACAGGATCTTGAGAATCCGGAAACGGGAGACAAGGAGAGGATTACGACTATCTACGCGGTGGCCGGCAAGAAAAAGGAGAAGGTTACCGACCTGTTCGCCGGCGATATCGGATGTACGGTGAAGCTCCGTGCCGCCAAGACGAATGTCACCCTGTCGCAGCCTGGAACGGATATCGCTTACGAGCATATCAATTTCCCTCCTTCAAAATTCCGTACGGCTGTAAAGGCCAAGGATCCCAAGGATGAAGAAAAGCTCAGCGACGCCCTCAACAAGATTTCGGCAGAGGATCCGACAGTGGTCGTGGAATATTCAAAGGAACTGAAACAGACTATTCTCAGCGGCCAGGGCGAGCAGCACATAAACATCGTGAAATGGAGACTGCAGAATGAAAATAAAATAGAAATAGAGCTCTTTGCGCCTAAGATTTCGTACAGGGAGACCATTACCAAGGTCGCGGCTGCGAATTACCGTCACAAGAAGCAGTCGGGCGGAGCCGGCCAGTTCGGTGAAGTGCATCTGCTCGTATGCCCTTATGTAGAAGGCACCGAAGGTACGAACAAGTTCAAGATCGACGGGAAAGACGTGGTCCTCAACATCAAGGGTAAGGAAACATACGATCTCGAATGGGGCGGCAAGCTCGAATTCTATAACTGTATCGTGGGCGGAGCCATCGATGCGAGATTCATGCCTGCTATCCTTAAAGGTATCATGGACAAGATGAACGAAGGCCCTCTTACAGGATCGCTTGCGCGTGATATCAGGGTCTATGTCTATGACGGTAAGATGCATCCGGTGGATTCCAATGAAATCTCTTTCGTGCTTGCGGCGAGGAATGCATTCAAGGAAGCGTTCCGCAATGCCGGACCGAAGATTATGGAGCCTATCTACAATGTCGAAGTGATGACGCCGAGTGCTTATATGGGTTCATGCATGTCCGATCTGCAGAACCGCAGGGCTATCATTGAAGGAATGGGCAACGACAGAGGTTTCGACACCATAAAGGCCAGAGTACCTCTTGCCGAACTGTACAAGTATTCTACGACCCTGAGTTCGCTGACATCAGGAAGTGCTACGTTTACCATGGAATTTGCCGACTATCAGCCGGTACCGGGTGATGTTCAGGAGAAACTCCTCAAGGCATACATGGAACAGGAAAAGGACGAATAGAAATTTTTCTTGCCTGAAAAGAATTTATATGCCGGCCTGTCGATCCGCGTAAGGATTCCAGACAGGCCGGCACATTTTATTCTATTCCGTCGAATGCGTATTCAGCTACATTGAAGCCTGGCGTCGTTATTTCGGACGGATCTGTCCGTCGCCGGTGATTACGTATTTGTAGGTATTCAGTTCGGGGAGAGCCATGGGGCCTCGTGCATGGAGCTTCTGGGTACTGATGCCGATTTCCGCGCCGAACCCGAACTGGGCGCCGTCAGTAAATGCAGTGGACACGTTCGCATAGACACATGCCGCGTCTGTCTTTTTCAGGAACAGATCAGCGGTTTCAGGGTTTTCCGTAATGATGGCCTCGCTGTGTCTGGAAGAATATTTCGCGATATGTTCCAGTGCTTCCTCCAGGCTGTCCACTGTCCGTACAGCCATCCTGTAAGACAGAAATTCCGTTCCGAAACTGTCTTCGACGGCATGTTCCAGCAGCTGTGCGGGATAGTTCTCGTCTAAAGCGGCGTATGCTGCCTCATCCGCGAAAATCAGGACGCCGGCATCAGCCAGACCGCTGCATAGTCCCGGAAGATCGAAAAGCCTGTCCTTATGGATAATCAGGCAGTCCAGGGCATTGCATACGCTGACCCTGCGTGTCTTGGCATTCGTGATGATGGCAGCGCCCTTGTCCAGATCCCCGTCCTTGTCGAAATAAGTGTGGCATATTCCGGCTCCTGTTTCGATGACCGGGACAGACGCATTCTTCCTGACGAAGTCGATCAGACCTTTGCTCCCGCGCGGAATCACCAGATCCACTTCTCCTACGGCTCCGAGCAGGGCTGCCGAAGACTCCCGTCCAGCAGGCATGAGAATCACAGTGTTTTCATCGAATCCATGTTCTGCCAGCACGGAACGGATAAGTCCTGTTATCGCGCTGTTGGAGTTCTGCGCATCGCTTCCTCCTTTGAGAATGCACGCATTCCCTGACTTTACACACAGGGAAAACACATCGAAACTTACATTCGGCCGGGCTTCATAAATGATTCCTATCACCCCGAACGGGACACTGACTTTTCTGATGACCATGCCGTTCGGACGTACGGTTTCGCTCAGGATACGGCCTGCCGGCGAAGGAAGCGAAGCCACATTTCTCATGTCGGCCGCTATGCTTTCGAGCCTCTTGCCGTCCAGTTTAAGTCTGTCATACATCGGATTGTCCTGCGACATCCGGGCAAGATCTTCGGAATTGGCCTCCAGCAGCTCATCACTGTGCCTGATTATTTCATCTGCCAGGTCCAGAAGCATCCGGCTTATCTTTTCGTCGCTTTCAGACGCCAGTCCGGCTGCAGCCTTGCGTGCAGCTCTGAACAGCGTAGTGTAGTCAGTCTCTGTCATATCCATATTAAGTACCGGCTTTATTCCATGTAAAGATAGTCATAATGTATAAGCGGCTTCCTGCCTTTCATCCCTATGCACTCCGAAGCACGGGCGCTGTCCATCGATACTTTCCCCATTCCGATGGTCTTTCCTTCCGGCGACAGGATAAGGACTATATCCCCTTTTTCGAAGTCGCCCTCCACCGATGTCACGCCCACTGGCAGAAGACTGGATGCTTTCTCTCCGGCCAGAGCCAGCATCGCCCCCTCATTGATGCGTATTTTCCCTTTCGCGAACCCGTCGGAGTGCGCTATCCATTTCTTTATGTGTGAGATAGGCCGTTCGGCAGGTATAAACCGCGTACAGTCCGATGATTTGTGCAGGAGTATCTCCTGCAATATGTCTTTTTTCTTGCCGTTGGCAATGACCACTTCGATTCCCTCATCCGCCACCTTGGCCGCAATCCTGTATTTGGTAAGCATGCCTCCACGGCCGAAACTCGATTTCCCGGTGCCGATAAATCCGGAAACATTGTCTCCGGGACGGATTTCCTTTATTACGGAACTGCCGGGGCTGTCCGGATTCCCGTTATAGATCCCGTCTACATTGCTGAGAATGACCAGGCAGTCTGCATTCATCATCGATGCGACCATGCCGGACAATTCATCATTGTCAGTGAACATCAGTTCAGTGACGGAAATAGTGTCGTTTTCGTTTATTACCGGGATGACGCCGTTTTCCAGCATTACAGTCATGCAGTTCATCTGGTTCAGATAATGGTCCCGTGTGGAAAGGCTTTCTTTCGTCGTCAGGACCTGTCCGCACACTATCCCGTGCCTGTCGAAAAGTTCGTAATATCTGTTTATAAGCCGTGCCTGCCCCACCGAAGAGTACAGCTGGCGCGCCGAGACGGAATCCAGTTTCCGCAGGCTTCTGACGATGCTCCGGCCGGATGCCACTGCACCGGAAGATACCAGAATGACTTCGATGCCTGCATTCCGCAGCGAGGCTATCTGGTCTACAATGCTTTCCATGACTCCCGAATCCAGCATCGAGTCACGGCCAGTCAGGACATTGCTGCCCACTTTTATTACTGCTCTTACCGATTTTTCTGCCATGTCACATACTTTTCAGCAATCCCTGCAGGACCGCTTCCGAAAATCCGTTTTCCTCCATAGCCGCCAGTCCTTTGGCCGTATAGCCGCCGGGGGTGGTCACCTTGTCTATCTCCTGCTGCGGCATGGTCCCTCCGGCATCCAGAAGCGCAAGAGCCCCTTTCATCGTGCCGAGAACTATCTGTCGCGCTTCCTTTTCCGTGAATCCTGTCCTCACACCGCCGGAAATGGCTGCATCGATGTATTTCAGTGCGTATGCTATCCCGCATGATGCCAGAGCCGTACCCGCGGCCATCATTTCTTCCTTCACTTCCAGGACAGTCCCCATCCGGCCGAACATTCCGCAGACTTCTTCACGGATCCCGTCACTGACGCGGCAGGAAGCTATGAATGTAGTGCTCTGTCCCAGAGCAATGGCCGTATTCGGTATTATCCGCATCAGTGCTGGGACTTCGTCCCCGTCCTTACGGAGCCATCCTGTCCATTCTCCGAAACTGACGCCGGCGACTACGGAGGCTATGGTACAGCGGGAATAGTCGGCGTGCGGCCTGATTTCTTTTGCGACATCTTCGGCCTGCCACGGCTTGACGGCAATGATGACAAGATCGGACCCTTCAGCAGCTACGGCATTGTCGGAAGAAGTCCGGATGCCCGGATAAGCCGCACTGAGCCGGTCGAGGGTGGCTTGCGTCCTGGCGGTGACAGTGATATTGTCCGGACGGACAGTCCCGTTCTTTATCAGGCCTCCGGCTATGGCGCCGCCCATGTTTCCGGCGCCTATGATGCATATTCTGTCGATGTTACGCATGTTCTGCCCGGCTTTCGAGGTACTTCCTGAAACTTCCGAAATCGTTCGGCATCCTGACGGATTTCTTCTCGTTTTTCATGAATTCCTGCAGTTTCGGAGGGATTTCCACCGCCTGTCCGAGAGTCTCTTCCACAGTGTCCTTGAATTTGGCAGGATGTGCGGTTTCCAGGAACACTCCGGTTTCTTCAGGCCGGATGTTGTCTGCCAGCCCCTGGTATCCGCACGCTCCGTGGGGGTCCAGGACATAACCGTATTTTCTGAAAACCTCTGAAATGGTATTTCTTATGTCTTCGTCAGTATATCTGCATCCCGTGATGTCTTTTCTGACCGCATCGGCTGAATTTCCATAGAGATCCATGATGCGGGCGAAATTGCTCGGATCCCCGACGTCCATGGCATTGGCTATGGTCTGTACGGATGCCCTCGGCCTGTACATGCCTGTCCGGAGATATTCGAGGAACACGTCATTGCGGTTGTTGGCGGCGATGAATCTTTTGACAGGCAGCCCCATCCTCCATGCCATGAGACCGGCCGTGATATTGCCGAAATTGCCGCTCGGTACACAGAAAACCACATTGTCGGCCTTGCCGGCTCTTTTCAGCTGAGCGTAGGCGTGGAAATAATAGAAAGACTGGGGGAGGAAGCGTGCGACGTTTATGGAGTTGGCTGATGTCAGTGTCAGGAGTCCGTTCAGGCCTTCATCCATAAAGGCGGATTTCACAAGTCTCTGGCAGTCATCGAAATTTCCTGCTATTTCCAGAGCCGTGACGTTCTGTCCGAGAGTGGTGAACTGCTTTTCCTGGATTTCGCTGACCTTGCCTTCGGGATACAGGACGATGACATCTATCCCGTCTACGCCGAGAAACCCGTTGGCGACGGCGCTTCCGGTGTCACCTGATGTCGCTACCAGTACGGTCACTTTCTTTTTGCCGCCTTCCCTGGCTATGAAATATGAAAGCATTCTGGCCATGAAGCGTCCGCCGACATCCTTGAAGGCGAGTGTCGGTCCGTGGAAAAGTTCCAGAGACCATATATTGTCGTGCACATTGACCACGGGAGTGTCGAAACTCAGTGTGTCACAGACTATTTTCTTCAGATCTGCCTGAGGGATGTCATCTCCGAAGAACGCTTCCGCTACCGCTGCGGCAGTTTCGTGGAAGTCCATGTCCGCGATGTTTTCGAAGAATGTTTCAGGGAGACGCATGATGCGTTCAGGCATGTAGAGGCCCTTGTCCGGGGCCAGTCCCTTTTTCACCGCATCTGCCAGTGAGGCCAGAGGAGCCTGGCGGTTGGTGCTGTAGTATTTCATATCAGGTTCGTTTTAATGTCATTCTCCGTTGAGGAAGAGTTCGATGAACTGCCTTCCGGCGATAAGTCCGTAGCTTCCGTCTTTTGCAGACATTTCATCGAATCTTGAGACGCTGTCGCTGCTACCGTTTGTCCTGTATATGGCAAACGGTATGGGTGCGGCAGTATGGGTGCGGATGGCGCACGGAGTCGGATGATCAGGCAATATGGCGACAGATACGTCTTCGTCCCATGTCCTTATTTCTTCCAGTATCGGTTTCACTATCCTGTCATTCAGATAGCGTATGGTAAGTATTTTCAGCTCCGGATCTCCGTCATGCCCGGCTTCGTCGCTCGCTTCCAGATGCAGGAATACGAAATCCTGTCTTTTGAGCGCGTCTATTGCCGCCGCGGCCTTTCCCTCATAATTGGTGTCGTAAAGTCCTGTGGCCCCTTCCACTTCTATCGGATCCAGCCCGGCATATACGCCTATGCCCTTTATGAGATCCACGGCGGAAATCACGGAGCCGCTTCTGATCTGCGGGAACTGCGCTGACAGAGGCTGCATTTTCGGCCTGTATCCCGGAGACCATAGCCAGATACTGTTGGCGATGTCTTTGCCCGCATTCGCGCGGGCAATATTGACAGGATGCCGTGGAAGTATTTCCATGGATGCGAGAATCAGCGCGTTGAGCTTCTTGGCCGTGTCCCGGCTTCCTTCTCCGTCAGGTTTTACCAGATATTCTCCGAATTCTTCTCCGATGATATCGTGCGGAGGTGTCGTGATGATGTGCTTGTTCCCTCCTTTCATCTTGAGCAGATGTCTGTAGGAAACTCCCGGGAAGAAGTTTACGTCTCCGCCTCCGAGTTCCTGCTGCAGGTATTTTATGAGCTCCGCGGCTTCTTCGGAACTTATCTGGCCGCCGGAGTGGTTCTTTATCCTGCCGTTTTCGACAGTGATGAGGTTGCAGCGCATGGCCATTTCATTGTCCCCGATAGGGACACCCATGCTGGCCGCTTCGAGGGAGCCGCGTCCTTCGAAGACTTCCGGAAGATTATAGCCGAGTATCGCCAGGTTCGCGATTTCACTGCCAGGGGCGAACCCTTGCGGAATAGTATCCAGCAGGCCGTTGCGGCCATGGGCGGCAAGCCAGTCCATTTCAGCCTTAGGTGCGGCCTGGAGAGGTGTCCTGCCTCCTAATGACGGAACAGGCTCGTCAGCCATTCCGTCACCCAATATTATCAGGTATTTCATGTCAGCGGATGTTGGCGATGCTGATGATGTCGGCGAATACGCCTGCGGCAGTCACGCTTGCTCCGGCACCGTATCCCTTGATCTGCATCGGATATTCCTTGTATCTTTCTGTAGTTATGAGGATGACGTTGTTGCTTCCCGCCAGATGGTAGAAAGGGCTTTCCCTGTCCACTTCCTTGAGGCCGACTTCTGTCCTGCCGTTTTCCATCGTGGCCACGAATCTCCAGCATTTCCCTTCTGCGGCGAGAACCTTGCGGCGCTGTTCGAATTCCGCGTCCAGTTCCGGAATGGTGTTCCAGAATTCTTCGAGGGAGCCGTTGAAATATTTTTCAGGGATGAAAAGGTTTTTCCTGACGTCTTCCTGCTCCACATGATATCCCGCTTCGCGCGACAATATCACCAGTTTCCTTATGACGTCCGTGCCGCTGAGGTCGATTCTCGGATCCGGTTCCGCATATCCGGCTTCCTTCGCCATTCTTATGGCCTGGCTCAGAGGTACATCCTCGTTCATTTCGTTGAATATGAAATTCAGCGTTCCGGATACTACAGCTTCTATCTTCAGAATCTTGTCCCCGCTGTTTATGAGGCTGCTTATGGTATTGATTATCGGGAGGCCAGCCCCGACGTTCGTTTCGAACAGATATTTGACTCCGCGTTTTCTGGCAGTCTCCTTGAGCTCATGGTATTTCCCGTATTCCGACGAGGCCGCGATCTTGTTGGCAGCCACTACCGATACGTTATGGTCGAGAAGGCTCTGGTATATGCCGGCCACCTCGGCACTGGCGGTACAGTCCACGAATACGGAATTGAACATATTCATTCCCAGTATCTCGTCCCTGAAGATTTCAGGCGAGGTGGAGATTTCGGAACTGTTCAGTCTTTCCGCATAGGTATCCAGGTCTATGCCTTCCCGGTCTATGATGTACCTCCGCGAATTTGTGATTCCTATGACTTTTATCTGCAGGGACTTCTCTTTCATGAGCTTCTCCTGCTGCATCTTTATCTGGCTTATGAGGTTGCTGCCGACGAGTCCGTTTCCTGCCAGGAACAGATTCAGTACCTGATAGTCAGACAGGAAGAACGAGTCGTGTATCACGTTGAGGGCCTTTCTCAGGCTGTCGATGGAAATGACGAACGAAATATTCGTCTCTGATGCACCCTGGGCGCAGGCTATCACATTGATACCGTTCCTTCCGAGCGTACCGAACAGTTTGCCGGCGATTCCGGGTGTGTGCTTCATGTTTTCCCCCACGATGGCGACGGTGGCGAGATTCCTTTCCTGTTTGATACGGTTTATCTCACCCATTCTTATTTCCTGGGCGAATTCTTCGGAAAGCACTTCTATGGCCAGATCCGCGTCCGAGTTACGGACACCGATGGATGTAGTGTTTTCCGATGCGGCCTGAGAGACCAGGAAGACACTTATTCCAGATTTGGCCAGCGTCTTGAAAATCCTGTAGTTCACTCCTATGACGCCGACCATTCCGAGCCCTTGGATAGTGATCAGGCAAGTGTCGTTTATGGACGAAATTCCCTTGATGGCCCTGCTGTGGTCGCTCGCTTCGGGATTCCTGCTGATGAATGTTCCCGGAGAGGCAGGATTGAACGTATTCTTGATTTTTATCGGGATGTTCTTGTGGTATGCCGGAAAGATGGTAGGAGGATAGATGACCTTGGCTCCGAAGTTGCACAGCTCCATGGCTTCCACGAAAGTCAGGTGCTCGATCGTATAGGCGTTGCTGATGATTTTCGGATCCGCAGTCATGAATCCGTCGACGTCCGTCCAGATTTCCAGAGTGTCTGCATTCAGTACGGAAGCCAGCACCGAAGCGGTGTAGTCAGAGCCTCCGCGACCGAGATTGGTCACGTCTCCGTTTACTGTATCCGAACTGATGAAGCCCGGTACAATGGCTATGTGCGGCAGTTCGGCGAATTTCTGCACTACGAGCTTTTCCGTCTCTGCGAAATCCACTATATGTTTGTTGAAATACGGTCTCGTCTTTATGAATTCCCTGGCATCATACAGGACCGAATTTCTGATCGTTCCGTTTACAATCACAGATGACAGCCTTTCACCGTAGCTGACTATGGCATCGGCAGTCTTTGCCGACAGGTCTTTGATCAGGAAAACGCCTTTGAAGATGTTCGACAGTTCGCCGAGCATGGTTTCTAGTCTGGCCCTGACCTCAGGCAGCTTTTCAGGGATTACCGTATCTTCCGCCTGCCTGTAGTGCCGTTCGGTGATGGCTTTAAGCTGCTCTTCATAGGCCGGATCTCCTGCAGCAGCCGTCCTGGATGTCCTGATCAGCTGGTCCGTAATGCCTCCGAGCGCCGATACGACTACGATAATGTCATCTGAGCATGATTCGATTACGTTTTTAGCCTGAAGAAGGCCTTCGGCTGAGCCGACAGATGTTCCTCCGAATTTTAAAACTCTCATAGATATGGCTTGTATTAAGTTCGTTTCCGTCTTATATCCGCGTCTGCCCGTATGTTCGTTCCCTCACAATGCCTTTGGCAATCCGCAAAGGTCACAAGTTTAATAAAAAATTTCCGGATTCTGAAATTTTCAATGCTGTCGCCTGCGGAATCTCATATTTTTTTCGTGGATTTCAGTTGTTTTTCCGGCATTTAACCATATATTCCGTCGGAGTCATGTTATACAGAGCCTTGAAACACTTCGCGAAATATGCCGGTGACGAGAACCCCGTTTCATAGGCTACTTCACTGACAGTCTTGTGCTCCGAGGCGAGCAGAGCCAGCGACTTTTTCAGTCTGTAGTTTCTCAGCATATCCGAAGGTGTCATGTCGAAAATATTCGAAATCTTGCGGTAAAGGGAAATCCTGGATATCCCCAGTTTCCCGCTCATGGCTTCGATTTTGAAGTCGCTGTCACGATATTCTTCTTCAAGTGCATTGAAAAATTTCTCTTTGAATTGTTCGTCCGGACAAGGAAGCTCGGTCACATCCTGTATCATCATGAGAGAAAATCTTTTCGAAAATGCCCCAGCCATTTTCCTGCGTTCTTCGAGAATCCGTATCAGTTTCAGCTTCAGTATGTTCATGTCGAAAGGCTTGCTGATATACTCGTCGGCCCCTTCTGCCAGGCCGTAAAGTTTGTGGCTGTTTTCCGAAAGTGCCGACAGCAGAACTACCGGTATATGGCAGGTGGACAGATCCGATTTTATATGTTCGCATAGCTGGAACCCGTTCAGTGCAGGCATGAGAACATCGCTGAGCAGGAGAGATATCTGTTCTTCCCTGGCTGCTTTCAGCGCATCGAACCCGTTTGACACCGGTATGACGTTGAAATTCTCGGACAATTCTTTGCCGAGATACTCTAAAATGTCGGGGTCATCCTCGGCAACCACTATCGTATAGTCATATTTTCCGTGTATAAGGTCATTTACTTTACTCTGGTCCGAAATATCGGAATCCAGCGTATCGGTCCGTCTCTCCTCATAAGTCACTTCCTGGCCGAAGTGGTCCTTGCCCTTGAGCAGTTCGACCCTGAATACGGTATATCTTCCCGGTTCGCTGTTTACGGTAATGCTTCCGTGATGCATTTCCACATATTCTTTCGTCAGATGGAGCCCTATGCCGGTACTGTAGAGTTTGTCGGATTTGCTTGCCAGAGAATAGAACCTGTCGAATATGCGCGGCAGTTCCTCTTTCGCTATTCCTTTGCCGTTATCCTCAACTTCTACGATGACGGAAGAAATATTGTCGGTGACGGTCACCGTAATCATTCCGTATTTATAAGAATATTTGAAAGCATTGGAAAGCAGGTTTAGGAATACTTGCTCGATCTTGCCTTTGTCTATCCATAGTTTCTGGACTGGAATGTCGCTGTGGAATTTGCATACGATTTTTTCCGTTTCGGCATAAGCCTCAAAATAGTTGAGGATTTCCTGCAGGAATCTGACTATGTTCACCTCACTTACGGAAAGGGTCATCTTGTTGTTCTCTATTTTCCGGATATCGAGAATCTGGTTCACTATCTTGAGAAGGTGCCTGGCATTTCTTTGGACTATCCATATATCATGTCTGATATTCTGGTCTTTCTCTTTTTTCAGTATATTGTCCAGGGGATTGAGTATAAGGGTCAGGGGAGTCCTTATTTCATGTGTGATGTTGGTGAAGAGCTGAAGCCGGCTGGTGGTGATGTTCTCTATCTGGGCATGTCTTTCCATGAGGTTATGGGTCGCGATTTCCACTTCCTTGTTCTTTGCCGACAGTATCTTGTTCCTGCGTCTGAGCAGGATATTGAGTCTCAAGGCATACAGTCCGGCGAAGCCTACCGTTGCCGCCATGGCCACGACTGCCCAAAGTGAATATTTCAGGGTGGACAGACTGTCTCCGTATTCTCTTATCTTCTTTTCCTGTTTGTTTATCTGTTCCTGATAGCTTAGTATCTGTTCCTGCTGTGCTTTCAGCGTATAGGCATTTGTCGAGTCGACGAATGCGGTAGGCAGGCTGTAAAGCTTTTCGACTTTCTGTCCGGAAAGTATCTTCATCGCGATTTCCATTACTTTATCCCCGCCGGTAGGATAAAGAAATGATGCGCATAGTCTTCCGTCCAGTACGGCATCTACCCCGACCAGGGCGTCGATTCCGACGAATTTGATACGTCTGGCACTCGCCGGATCTGCGGCATCGATGGCATTGTATGCGGAAAGCGCCATATCGTCATTGTGGGCGAAAATGAGGTCGATGGAACTGTAATCGTCCAGTTTTCCGACTGCCTCCAGAGCTTTCTCCGGTTTCCAGTCGCCGCTGACTGTATGGATGGAATAAATCTCGCTGGCTTCTTCCGTGAAACCCCGGTGTCTTTCTTCCGCCGGAGAGGAACTCATGAGTCCGGTAATTTCGAGTATGGTCGATTCCGGGGCGAGAATAGTTCTGATGTATTGGCCGACATCCCGGCCGATTTTATAGTTGTCCGCGCAGATGCATGTAGTGTAATGGTCGGACATTATTTTCCTGTCCCAGATAATGGTGGGAATCCCGGAGTCGAAGGCACTGACGGCTATCGGCGTTATCGGTTCGGATTCATTGGGCGATATGACGAGAAGGTCTACGTCCATGTCGATGAATTCCTGTATCTGGCTGATCTGGGTAGGGGTGTCGTTGCGGGCGTTTTTGACTATAAGTTCAAGACCCGGATATTTGGCGGCCTCGGCGCGCATCTGTACCATCATTATCTGCCGCCACAGATCGTCCGTGCATTGGGAAAAGCCTACTGTAAAATGGTCTTTCACATCCGGTGCGGAATCGTATCTGCACCCGGATGTGAAAACCATGCAAAGCAATAACAGAATACCTGTTATCCTGTCTTTTACCATGTCGGTCAGAAATTTGAGACCAGAAGAATGATTTCTCCAGGGACTGATGACGGCAGTACTGTCGGGGAGAACAGGTGTCCGTCATCGCTGTCGAGAGCGAGCAGCTTTTCACCTGACCAGTCGCCTTCAGGTGCGCCGGCATCGCGGAAGACCAGGCCGCCGGTAGTATTTGATCTGTAAATCATGACATACCTTTGCTGGCTGGCGAGATAGGTCACGCACATTTCGGATGCGGTCCCGTATGTGATGGCAGCTGCGGCGTCAGGATCGGAAGCGACCCATTCCGCTCCGTCCCAGTAGGTCCATTCGGAGGCATTGTTGATTTCCCCGTCTACAGGTATTCGGGCTACATATATCTGAGGAGTATTCCTGCCGGCATTCGAACCGAACATGTACAGATATCTGCTGTCCTGGTAAAATGCCGCCTGGACGAAATGTCCGATACCGCTCCATCTGGCTCTTCCCTCTCTCGTCCATGTCTTTCCTCCGTCCGATGATGAAAGCAGCCCTGAGAAATTTGCAGTCCAGGCCTGGTCGTTTTCAGGATCTGTTTCCTTCAGGGAATAGTAATGGATATACTGGACACCGTTCACAGTGACTCCTGCGGTAGGGACGCAGGCTGTCTCGCCGTCTCCAGACGGCGCCAGGACAGCTGCAATGCCGTCTTCGGCTGAAACGAACTGAGCGAGATGGAATCCGTCGGAGAAATCCATGTCATTGGAGACTGCGTATGCGTTCGGATATACGGTGCCGTCGGACTCCACATCAGACAGCGCTATGGAAATGAGATTGTCCGGCCCCTGCCATACTACGGCCTTGGCTGCTGAAGATATACCGGTGAAAGATGCGTTCAGGAAATTCCCCGTTTCCGTACAAGTATCCGATTTCAGGGAAGTCTGTGTGGTCCCTTTAGGAACAAGCCTGAAATCATCGAATCTCAGCCATACTCCGGGATATCCCCAGCATCCGCCGAAAACATTGCCCTGGGTGTAGTCTCCGGAATTGAATTCCTTTGTGAAGAGAGTCCAGCTGTCTGGATTCCATTCAGGCACCTGGGCGTCATTGATCGGCCCGCCTTCAAGCCTTACTCCTGCAAACGCATTCATGCCTGCCCATGCCGCTTTTCCGTAGCATGTCATGGTATAGTCTTTCCCTTTCTTGAGAGCTATCGACTGCAGGCATCCGTCGATCCAGACACCGTCATTCGGATTGTCGAGCTGCATTGATACTTCTCCGCCGTGTGCATCATCGGATGCAATGGCCTGGACAGGGTCTTTCGCAGCACCTTCAAAATACCAGAGAGAGTTGTAGTCGATTTTCTCTTCAGGAAAAAGCTCGAAACCGGGTTCGGATATCATATTGAATTCATCCTGGGAGAAAGTCAGGCGGTAAACATTGATCCCGCTGATTTGGACGGGGTCGGGATTCAGTTTGATTTCATCAGTTCCGTCACCGTTGTCCAGTGACTTGTTGCATGCGGCAGCCGATGCCGCCAATGCGAAAAGAATCGCAATTTTTACAATTTCTTTCATAATAAAGGCAATTAGTATTATGTATTAATTATTGACAGGTTTAAGGCAGATGTCATCGATCAGCATCTTCATTTCCGGACCTCCCCAGACGCCGAAGAATACATCGGCCCGGGAATTGTCTCCGGAATTGAAGGTCCTGGATATTTTCGACCATTCATCTCTCGGCAGAGCTTCGGTCACGTCATGAATCGTCCCGTCTGGGAGACGGACTCCGACATAAGCCCCTTCCGGGATATCCTTTTCCGGACGTATCCAGCATTCTACTGTGTAGTCCGTGTTTTTACGAAGCGTTACAGTCTGTGTGCAGGCATCTTTCCATACACCGTCTCCGGTATTCGAAAAGCTGCATGAGACTTTTCCGGAATGAGCTGTCCTTGAAGTCATCGCCGAAGCGTCGACTTTCCACATCGTTTTGTATTGGATGGCATTGGACGTGTATTCTTCAAAACCTCCTTCAGAAACTATATTGACGCCGTTGTCATCCCATTCCAGATCGGCGTGCATGAGAAATATATTCCAGGTAGGCACGGCATGGGACAGGACGAACCACAAGTCTTTTCCATCAGTAAACCACGGGTGGATGTAAGGGCCGTAAAGTGCGTTCCCGTCTTCGTACATTATTATTTTCTCTCCGGACCAGTCTCCTTCAGGCGACGGGGAGTCGCGATAAACGATGGCTCTCTGGTTCACTGACAAATACATCATGATGTACCTGTCATAAAGACTGTTATATGAAACAGTCATTTCGGAGACGGTGCCCTGCGCGACCGGAACAGCCTCTGTTTCATCCGGGCTCCAGTCTCCACCGGCCCAATATGAATAGGATGTTTTGTCCAGCATCTTGTCGCCGGGTACTTTTGCCAGATAGACATTCCCGTATCGGCCCGAACGGGTGCCGTACATATATACCGTATCATCCTTTTTATGGAAGGCTGCCTGTGCGAAATTGCTTTCAGCATCCCATTTGACTCCGGAGCGGGTCCATGTGAGGCCTCCGTCATCGCTATAGACCAGTTCGCTGTAGTTTACCGACCAGTAATCATTGTCTCCGGTAGGAGTCCAGTCATGTATGCTCATGTAGCTGAGATATTGGCGGCCTCCGAAAGATACTCCGGCAGTAGGTATGCATGTCACTTCATACATGGAACCGTCCGGGTATTGTCCGGTCTTGGCTCTTGAGACTATGATTTCCTTGACCTGGCCGCCATCCATGATCATGTCGGAATAATACAGTCCGTCAGAGAGGTCCGTATCCGTGCTTACGGCTATTGCGTTGGATTTCCAGTTGCCGCCATAATGGTCGAAGTTGTCGCCGAATACGCAGAGCAGCCGTCCGTCTCCGGCATCCCACATGTTTCCATAATCGGTTCTGCCGATTCCGAATCTTGTATCGGTCCGGTTAGGATTCGGTATCGTTTCTCCGCTTTCCGATCTTCCTGTCACTCTCGCCACGAGAGTGACGTTTTCAGGAACCAGAGATCCTGTCGCCTCTTTTTCAGGTTCGGGATCAGGTTCTTCGGGTACAGGTTCCGTAACCGGAGGCTGTCCTGTGTCAGTCTCCGTCCCAGGCTGGATAGCCGTAGTGCAGGACAACGGCACCAGCGCAAAGGCAGTAAGCAGTGTTAATATTTTAAGCATATCAATACGAATAACCGTCATTCTGACGAAGGTTTATATTGGACAACAGTTCCGCGGACGGAATCGGGAACAGTTCGAGATATCCTGACTTTTTCGGAGAGTGGAATGTCCAGGTGCCGTTGACATACAGATCCCAGCGAATTAGCTGTTCCCGTCTCATGCCTTCGCCTGTAAATTCACGTCCGAGTTCTTTCAGAAATTCACCATACTTTACCTGTACTCCGTCCACTTCGGTCACGGCTTCCAGCCGGGCAGCCGGGATTTCCCTTACTTCCTGAGGCAGGGACTTGTCGAAACTGCGGTCCCTGATCTCGTTGACGATTTTTGCCGCCCCTGCGGCATCACCGTCACGCAGCAGGCATTCGGCCTTCATCATGAGGGTTTCCGCAAGTCTGAATACTACCCAGTCCTGGTCGGTCTCCCATTTCTGGCCGATTTTTATTTCGTATTTGCCGAACCGGTAGCCGTCGAATTCTTCCGCCGCGTTGATGGACGCTATTTCATTGACATAATTGAAAGGTGTGACGCCGTCCGTGAAATACAGAGGCTCTTTCGTAATGTAGTCATATTGCTGTCCCATGCAATATGTCTCCCTGTAGCGGTTGTCGTTATAGTCATCCGGACTTTTCGCGTCGAATGTTTCATTCACGTATGAAGGGACGGCTCTCAGTCCGTTGTAACCGCCGGAGCCAGCATTGTATATCGGCTGGCAGGACCAGTGCTGGGTCTTGGCGTATATGCAGTGGAATATCGGGGAACCGGTAGTCTCGTCATACGGGACGGCAAATATGATTTCCGGTGAACTTTCATTGTCGAGACTGAATATGTGGGAGAAGCTGTCATCCAGCTGGTATTTCCCCGAATTGATTATTTCATCGCACAGGATCAGTGTGCTGTCTCTCTTTTCGGCATATTTTTCTCCGAGCCATGCTTCCGCATTCAGATACACTTTCGCAAGCAACTGCTTCGCGGACCATTTGTTGAACCTGCTGTATCTGGCTTCTTCCGGAAGCAGGTCCATACTTTCCCTCAGTTCCTTCACGACGAAGTCGTAGACATCTTCACGGCTGCGTGTGGAAGGCAGATAGTCTTCAGGCAGGTCATACGTATCTATTATCGGCACATTGCCGAACAATGACAGCAGATAGTAATAATAAAACGCCCTCACTGTCCTTATTTCCGCAAGTGTCCCGGCATCTATCTCCACCCCGTTCTCTTCGAGCTGGAAAATAGCCCTGTTGCAGCATGTGGTTATGCCATACCACAAGTGACTCCAGCAATTGCTGAAATGCGGGTCAGTCGGGAGCCATTCGTGGTTATCCAGACGAAGCCAGATACCGCCGTCGTACCATCCTCCGTCGGTATTTGTCGGTATGACCCATGCGTCAGTCCCTAATTCGGTCAGGTCCCAAATGCTTCTGTCTTCATTGAACCATCGCATCTGGCCGTACATGGGAGTAAGGATATACGCGGAATTTTCTTCCGGATTCTCCATGATGGTGTTCAGGGTCATGTCGCTGTATATGACAGGATCCAGATCGGTACATGAATATGCCAGAGCGGAAATCGCCAGTATTGTTGTCAGTTTTGCCGTATGTTTCATGGTATGTTCCTTAGAATTTGAATGATAGCCCCATAACATAAGTTCTCAGATTCGGGTACTTTTCTACCGGATCCACTCCGGGCGTCAGCCCTGTAACCGATACTTCCGGATCGATTCCGGAGTATCCTGTCATAGTGAGAAGATTCATCCCGGAGAAAAAGATTCTTATATTCCTTATGACATTGTTGACTTTCGTCAGGTCGAACGTGTATCCCAGAGTCACATTGTCAAGTTTTACATAATCTCCTTTCTCTATGTAATAGTCGGAATATATTGCCGAAGCGAAGTTGTAATAGTCTCCTATTTTCCTGTATGCCGCTTTAGGGACGTTGTAGCTCGAAAGCCATGCGAGAGTCTCGTATTTCATGCGGTAAGCGTTGAGTATGTCGAATCCGAAAGCTCCGCGGAACGATACGGTCGCATCCAGCCCCTTCCATTGCAGGTTGAACTGCAATGCCGAGAACATTTTCGGAATCCCATTCCCGATGACTGTCTTGTGGTCTTCGCTCGGATCGGCATTTTCCGCCCCTATGACGTTCCATGCAGTGCTGTTTTTCAGACCGTTGACCTTCCATCCATAGAAATTTCCGACAGCCCATCCCGCTTCGAGCCTGTGGGTATAAGTCTGCATCGGGGCACCGGTCGAACCGAGAGTCAGATAATCCATGGTATACCGGCTGTTCGACAGCGAAACCAGTTCATTCGTATTGTATGAGAAATTCCCGCTTATGGAAAACGTCAGGTCTTTTTTTGCTATCGCAATTCCCGACAAGGCCACTTCTACTCCTGAATTGCGGATAGAACCCACATTGGCAAGTATCGTATTTGTAATATTCGGGGGAGTCGGGACATTGTAGGTGTACAGAAGATCATCCGTAAACCTTTCATAATAATCGACGCTGCCCGAAAGCCTGCCGTCGAAGAACCCGAAATCGAGACCAATGTTCAGCTCCTGCTTCCTTTCCCATTTAAGGTCATCGTTAGGATTGTTGGCAGGTATTATCGCATTTATCCATTCCCCGTTGTCATATCCCATATATGAAGAATTGAAGTTATACAGCGATATATACTGGTATGCCGCAGACGGGGCCGTTCCGGTCACGCCGTATCCCGTCCTCAGTTTAAGGTCCGAAAGCCATTTCACATCCTGCATGAATTTTTCCTGCTTGATCCTCCATCCTGCACTGACGGCCGGAAACATACCCCATCTGTTGTTCCGTCCGAACTTGTCGCTTCCTTCTCTCCTGAGGCTGACCATGAGCAGATAGCGGTTGTCATAATTGTAATTTATCCTGCCGTAGAAACCTATCAGCTTTACCTGATATTTGTAGCTTGTAAGTTTGGACGTTCCGTCCAATGTAGAATTGGCGGACCCGATATTCCACGCTCCGAAACCATCGATCGGAAAATCGTAGCCGTACATCTCGGAGTTCTGGTGTTCGTATTTGTTGTAACTGTATCCTATGGTGGCGGAGAGAGAATGTCTGCCCAGCTGTTTCGAGTAATCGGCCTGCAGTTCGAGTGTCTTGTCGACTCCGTGGCCGTTGGTCAGTCTGGCCTGGCCTTTTGTGCTGCCCATAACGGCTGAATAGTGCTTGTGCGTAGTGCTGTATTCCCTTGAATTGAAATCACCCAGATAATTTACCGTGGCGCTGAGGATAAGGTTTTTCACAGGCTCTACCTCTATTTTCCCTGACATCATGAGCTGGTTGTATTTGTTGATATCGCTCGCTTCCTTGAGAACTCCGACAGGGTTGGCGCCGTTGCTGTTTTCATACCACGATCCGTCCTCGTTATATACAGGTATCGTAGGATTTCTGCTCAGAGCCTGCATGTAGAGGTCATTCGGGACAAAACCCTGGGTGTCGAACTTGTCGCTCATGTTCAATATTATTCTCAGCCTGTCATTGAACATGGAATGGTTCAGGTTTATCTTGGCTGAAACATATTCGTCGAACGAGCCGGGAAAAACGCCGTTCCTGTCATTATATGTCAGGGATGCTATATAGTTTGTCCTGGACGAACCGCCTTGGATCGACAGGTAGTGAGTCTGGCTCACAGGCGTTCTCGTCACTTCCTTTACCCAGTCGGTATCCGCTCCGAAGTCGTTTATAAGTTCGAAGCGTTCGTCTGTTGAAGACAATTCGGCCCTGAATCTTCTCAATTCGGCCGCATCGGGGTAGTTGCCGGTTTCGTCTATCATTTTGTCGATGGTGACATAACCTTTATAATCTATCGAGACTCTTCCGGATTCGGGTTTTTTCGTATTGATGATTATGACGCCGTTCGTCCCTCTTGTCCCGTAAATGGCTGCGGCAGATCCGTCCTTCAGCACATTTATGGATTCTATGTCTTCCGGCGAAACGGAATTCAGGGAGCATCCTGCCACTCCGTCTATGACGATCAGCGGATCCGAAGATGCGGCCAGAGTGGAAATCCCTCTTAATGAAATGCTTATGTCTCCAGTAGGGTTTCCGGAGGTCCTGGATATGCCCAGACCGGCCACTTTACCCTGAAGAAGCTGAAGAGGGTTCGAGACACTGCCCTGTATGAAATCCTCGGACCCCACTCTTGCTATGGAACTGGTTATTTCTTCTTTTTTCACGCTGCCGTACCCTATCGCCACCACTTCTTCGAGATACTCTGTTTCGATTTCAAGAACAAAATCTATTATACCGGTCCCGGAGCATCTTTTTTCAGCGGTCTGCATCCCTATCATCGAGCATATCAGGACAGAATTGTCGGGCACCGACAGTTGATAAGTCCCGTTTTCATCGGTGGAAGTGCCGATGGCGGTATCTTTTATGAACACGGCGGCTCCGGCCAGCGGCATACCGTCGGTATCCGAAACTTTTCCGCTGATCTGCACGGTGTTCTGGGCTGCCGCGTCTGCTATAAATGCAAGTGACAGTATCGTCACCAGAATAATGGTCTTTTTCATGTTATAAGAGTTTTAGTTCCGGCTATTCAGCCAGTGTGTCGAGATCTCCGTACCAGTATGATGCAGCCCTGTAGTCCACGGTGCCGGGAACCCAGCTGAGCATTTCAAGATCGAACACCAGGGATTCACGGAATGGCATTATGTCCAGATTCCTGGTTCTCATGAATGTGTTGTATCCGTGAGATGAGTCTTCGTCAGCTCTCGGAGCCCCTCCGAACGGAGTGTCGAACGGGACGACAGGCGCCCAGGAACAGTTGAAATAATCTTCCGTGCCGGTTCCCATTATGGAAGGGAAAATGTCGTCATCTATCCATATTTTCTCATCTCCTTCCCCGTACCATGACGGACAATGGTTATACAGAGAAAGGATGTCTCCGCAATATATGCCCCTGCCTTTCACGGAGGCGAAGTTCCATTCGATGTTATCGTTCGAATTGTAGTCGCTGCCGGTAGGAACGGCTGCCTGTTCCCTGTAAGACGCATGGAAATACAGAGTGTTGTCAGTCATCTCATAATCATCGACATAGCATGTCAATACCGCTTTGTAACAGTGTGCCGACGCATTTACGATGCAGATTTCAGCATTGTCCCTGTACGGCATGACCCATCTGGATGAGAATCTGCCTTTCCCGTCAGATGTCAGATACCATCCGTCGACGGCAGGTGTGCCTGTCCCGGCTCCGAAGAAACAGTCCAGAGGGCAGTCCACGCATTCCACACCGTCGAACTTCATCTTTATGTAGCTGTTCCGCATTATTTCATGGAGAGCGGAACTGTCCTCCAAATCCTTTATGTTCAGTGAGAGATAGCGGACAGCATTATTGCCGGCAGGCAAATCGAGACAAGAGTCTGACGTTTTCGTCGGAGAAAAAGTCTTTATGCACTCTGTGCCTGAAGTGAAATTTTCCGCATTGAGCAGCCTTTTGCAGATACGTTCTATTTCCGGAGCAAGATTTCTTGCCTGCTTCAGAGAAAACGTCTTTACGTCCGTTCCGTCCGGATATTTCCTGTAAGTGATCTGATAATACCTCGGTATGTCATTTTTGCCGGAAGTTTCCTCAAGTGTTATTTTACATGATTCGGAATAAGGCATCGGCAGAAAAAATGTATTTCCTCCCACTCCTGTGAGATTTGCGTCATAATGGGTGTGGGTCAAAGAGAGCGGGATTCCGGGGTTTACGGGGAATCTGTCCATGTCATAGGCGTCGACGGTGATGTCGGGTTCATCCGATCCGTCGAAATAGAACCGCAGCGTACCGGTTTTGTCTCTGGTAGTCATCCATATTCTGGTAATGGCTCCGGGACCTTTCTCATCGAACAGGACTTTTTCCGTCCGGCCCTGGACAGAATCGATCCGTTCGAATCCGAATCCGTCGTCATTTGCAAACCAGCCCGGCTCGTCAGGCTTTGTGGTCCTGCGGTCATAGCTGCTGACCTGCGCCGTCCTGTATTCAGGTTCAGGCCATGAAACCACGGCGTCATACGACACCATTTCATTCAGCAGGCTTTCCGTTGTCACGCATTTCCCGTCATTCCCGGCCTGAACGCATGAGACGGCGGATGCCGACAAGAATAAAAGGCAAATCAGATTTTTCATCATGTCATTTATTATATTATGTGGTTTGACTTATTATAATGCGATCCATGCACCGGCATGCCTGCATACTTCCGCAGCAGTCTTTACGGCGGCTTCATGTGCTTCCCGGACAGACTTGCCGTTGAGGACCGAACCGATGAAACTTCCTGTAAACGAGTCACCGGCTCCGACAGTATCCGCGACCTCGACTTCTGGCGTCCTGATTCTGGACAGGCCGTCTCCGGAATATACGGAACTGTATTGTGCCCCGGCAGTGAGAATCAGTAGCCTGAGATCCCATCTGGACATGATATGTCTGCAGACCTCGTCGGAATCTCCTTACAGACGAAAGAGCCTTTTTATTAAATCGAATTCTTCATCATTGATTTTCAGCACATTGGATATTTGCAGGTTTTTTTCTATCAGTTCGGTGGAATAGAATTGCTGCCGTATGTTGATATCGAAAATCCTGTACGCGTCTGCCGGCGTGGCCGCGACTATCGACGCAATGGTATCTCTTGACACCCGGGAGCGTTGCGCAAGCGTGCCGTAACATATTGCCGAAGCTTCGGCTGCGAGTGAAATCATCTCGTCCGTAAGCCGGATATGGTCCCATGCCACATTTTCATTGATGTGATACTGGGGTATCCCGTCTTTCAGCCGGACATCTACTGTCCCTGTAGGGTATTCCGTCACGGCAGCCCTTATTCTGATGCCGAATTCTTCCGTTGTCTTCAGCAGTTCCTTACCGAGAGGGTCATCTCCTACCGCACTGAAAGCGACGGCGCGGACTCCTGATTTGGAAGCGTAATATGTAAAATTCACGGGGGCCCCGCCTGCCTTTTTCCCGTCGGGAAGTATATCCCACAGGAATTCACCTATTCCCAGAACCAGCGGTTTTTTCATATCATTCATTTTCCCAGTTTGTTTTGAAGATAATTTTCTATTTCATCGAGAGATTTTCCTTTAGTTTCAGGAATATAGATCCAGATAAATATCATGGCGGCCAGACACAGGATACAGAATGCTCCGAAAACAGCGGCCGGACCGTATGCGGAAACCGTGACGGGGAAAAGCTGTACTACGAGAAACGCGCATATCCAGCTGACTCCCGTGGAAACAGCCATCGCCGTTCCCCTTATGGATGAAGGGTAGATTTCGGACGTCACTACAAACATGAGCGGGGAGAGAGACATTGCGAAAAATGCAATATACATGAGAATCGCTGCCAGAATGGCAATATTGTCCGCCTCCGGCTGCATGAATTCGTAAACAAGAAAAGCCAGGGAGACCACAAGTCCGGCACATCCGGCGATCAGTATTTTCTTTCGGCCGAGTCTGTCTACAAGCCAGACGGCCAATATTGTAAAGACGAAATTCACAATGCCGACATAAACGGATTGCAGCAGGGCTGCATCTCCTCCGATTCCGGCTTCTTTCAATATGCCGGGAGCATAATTGATGACGACATTGATACCTGTTATCTGCTGGAATGCCGCCAGCAATATGCCCAGAATGAGGATTTTCCCGTTCACTCCGCCCGTCAATGTTTTCCAGGATACGGAATCGTTTTCCCGTTTGCCGGCCCTTGCCGACCAGACAGGGCTTTCAGGAATGAATGCAAGGAACACCAGGGAAAGTACCGATGCCGCTGCCGGGACTCCGAGCATCCACCGCCAGTTGTCGGCCCAGGTCATCATCATGAAATCCAGAAGATAGGCTATGAGGATGCCGGTGACGATAAACATCTGGTACAAAGATACCAGAGTCCCTCTCCATTTCGCCGGAGATATTTCAGAGACGTAGACAGGAATGACCGTAGAGAGGACACCCATGCCCGTCCCGATGAAAAACCGTGAGATCACAAGAAGAAGTACGCCTGAAGAGAATGCGCTCAGCAGAGAAAACAGCATTATGATGAATACGGAGCATGACAGTATTCTGACTCTGCCATATCTGTCACTCAACGTGCCTCCGGACAGTGCCCCGAACAGGCATCCTATCATTATGATGCTGGTGACGAACCCTGCCTGGAGAGGAGTCAGGGAGAAATCGGAAATCAGATAATCCAGGGCTCCTGATATCCCTCCCAGATTCAGACCGGCTACAAACGCGGCGAAAGATGCAGCTACGGCGCTGTAAACCATTTTTCTGTTATCCATTGCCTGTATTAATTATTGGTTAGCTGTAGGCAAAGATATGGTTTCAGACTGCCGGGGTTAATAAAAATCGTATCAATATCAATAATGAATGTTTCATCCGGCAGGCAGAATACTGATATTCCCGTATTCAGTCATGTTTCCCGATTATTTTTTCCATCCAGATCATGCTGTACCAGCGTCCGAATTTATATCCGCATTTCCTCGCATCCTTGTCGATGTAGATGCTCAGCTCGCACGATCTGCCGTATGCTTCACGCCCGACAAACGGACCGGCGTAGGTGTATCCCATGATCCTGCCGTCCTTTTCGATGACCAGATAAGGGTATTTTTCCAATGTGTGTTCTATCCTTTTCCGGAACACCTCGGCGGAAGGAGTCAGATATTCGAAAGAGACAGCTGTTTTCTCTACATAATAGGAATATATTTCCAGCAGCCTGGGGGCATCTTCCGGTACTGCACTTCTGATCCGTATGTCTGTGTTTTCTTTCATATCCAGGAAATTCTGCTTTTTTGTTTCAAGCCAGATACCGGAAAATTTTCCGTCAATCTGCCGAAAATTTTCCGGTGAGGGCGATGAAGTCTTCTACGCCGAGCCTTTCGGGACGGAGGTCGAATACAGGGTCGGATACGAATCTGGCCGTCTGTTCCGGAGACAGTCCGTTTTTCTCCGCCATTGCCGCGACGAGCGGCTTCAGGGAGTTTCTCAGAGTCTTGCGGCGCTGGTTGAATGAAGTTTTCACTATGGTTTTGAAAAGGCTTTCGTCGCAGCCGAGATCTTTTCTGGCATTGCGCCGGAGGCGGATGACTGCCGATTTTACTTTTGGAGGAGGGTTGAATGCGCCCTCTCCCACTGTGAACAGATATTCTATGTCGTACCAGGCCTGCAGCAGGACAGACAGTATGCCGTACACTTTGGTTCCCGGCTTTTCGGCTATCCTTTCAGCCACTTCTTTCTGTATCATGCAGACTACCTGGGGGATACGGTCTTTGTGGTCCAGAATTCTGAAAAAAATCTGGGACGAGATGTTGTACGGGAAATTCCCGATGACGCAGAAATCCCCGCCGAAAAAACTCGCCAGGTCCAGTTTCAGGAAATCCGCCTGGATCAGGGAACCGTTTGCCTTCGGGAAGTTCATCAGGAGATAATCCACAGATTCACTGTCGATTTCCACCATTTTCAGGGCAATGTCTTCTCGTTCGAAAAGGTATTGCGACAGCACTCCCATTCCGGGGCCTATTTCCAGGACGTCTGCCGGATGTTCCGGGGTGGCACCGTCCGGCTGCAGGCTGTCCGCTATTTTCCGGGCTGCCGACAGGTCTGTCAGAAAATGCTGGCCCAGGGACTTTTTGGCTCGTACTTGCATGTTTTCTTCATTTTCTTCAAAGTGACGCAAATATAGAATATTTTTGTACTTTTGCAAGTTATTGGCATTGGCCGGCAGGGCGCCGGCATGTGCCTGATTGTTTAAAAGACAGTATCGTTATGTACAGAACTCATACTTGCGGCGAACTCCGTATCGCTGATGCGGGAAAGACCGTGACATTGGCCGGCTGGGTGCAGAAATCCAGAAAACTCGGCGGGATGACTTTCATAGATCTCCGTGACAGATACGGAATTACGCAATTGGTAGTGGATGCGGCCGCAGATGCCGCCTTAGTGGAGACCGCTTCTTCGCTCGGACGTGAATATGTCATTCAGGCTACAGGAACCGTCATCGAGAGACAGAGCAAGAATCCGAAAATGCCGACCGGCGATATAGAAATAAGTCTGTCTTCGCTGAATGTGCTGAACAAGGCGCAGACTCCGCCGTTCACCATAGAGGACGAAAGCGACGGAGGCGAGGAACTGCGTGCCAAGTACAGGTATCTCGACCTTAGAAGGAATCCGTTGAAGAAAGCGCTTGAACTCAGGCACAGGATAGCTCATGAAGTGAGGAATTATCTCGACGCCCAGGGATTCCTGGAGATAGAGACTCCGTATCTGATCAAGTCCACGCCCGAAGGGGCCCGCGATTTCGTGGTGCCTTCCAGAATGAATCCGGGACAGTTCTATGCCCTTCCGCAGTCTCCGCAGACATTCAAGCAGCTGCTGATGGTGGCCGGGTACGACAGATATTTCCAGATAGTCCGCTGCTTCAGGGACGAAGACCTCAGGGCAGACCGCCAGCCGGAGTTCACCCAGATAGACTGCGAGATGTCCTTCGTGGAGAGGGACGATGTGCTGGACACATTCGAAGGAATGATGAGGACGCTGTTCAGGAACGTCCTGAATACAGACATCCCGAATCCGATTCCGCGCATGAGCTGGTTCGATGCCATGGACTATTACGGGTCTGACAAGCCGGATATCCGTTTCGGCATGAAAATCCACGATATCACGACACTGGTGAAAGGTCACGGCTTCACGGTTTTCGATTCATCGGAATATATAGGTGCCATTTGCGCCGACGGTCTGGCTTCATATACCCGCAAGCAGCTCGACGAGCTTACCGAGTGGGTGAAGAGGCCGCAGGTCGGAGCCAAAGGCCTGGTTTATATAAAAGTCAACGAGGACGGCAGCGTCAAGTCATCGGTCGACAAATTCTATTCTCCGGAAGAACTTCAGGGCATTGCATCGGAGATGCAGGCCAGGAAAGGCGACTTGATTCTTGTGCTCTGCGGACCGAAGAGAAAGACACAGACTATGCTGGGTGTGCTCCGTATCGAGATGGGCAACAGGCTGGGTTACAGGGATCCGCATGTTTTCGCCCCTCTCTGGGTAGTGGATTTCCCTCTGCTCGAATGGGATGACGAGACATCCCGATTCTATGCCATGCACCATCCGTTCACGGCTCCGAAACCTGAGCATCTGGACCTTTTCTACAGCGACAGGAAAGAGGATCTCGAAAAGGTATGTGCCAACGCCTACGATTTCGTCCTTAACGGCACCGAGCTCGGCGGAGGTTCCATCAGGATTCACGATGCGAAGGTGCAGCAGAGAATGTTCGAAGTCCTCGGTTTCTCCGATGAAGACGCCCAGTACAAGTTCGGCTTCATCATCAATGCGTTCAAGTTCGGGGCGCCGCCTCATGGAGGACTTGCATTCGGATTCGACCGTGTATGCGCCCTGTTCGGCGGCCAGGAGACCATCAGGGATTATATCGCATTCCCGAAGAACAATCAGGGCCGCGATGTCATGATAGATTCTCCGTCGTACATCGACCGGTCCCAGATGGACGAACTGTTCCTCACATCCACAGCCAAAAAAGATTAGCCATGCGGAAACTTCTGTATATCGTATGTTCAGCTGTCACTGCCGTGACAATGTTGCCGTTTTCCGGCAATGCCCAACAGCCTCAGGAGCCTCCTACAGTGACAGAGATGGCTGCGGAAGAGGCTGAAAGACTGGAGCGCCTGCTCGACCTGGAATACTGGCAGGTATTTTATGTGGATTCGACTCTGCAGCATGACTTCCAGGCCATGCGTGACGAACTCATAGCCCTGAGTGAAGCCAAAGTGTCGAATTCTTCGATGTATGTTTCGGTCCAGGACAAATGGATGGAAAAGATTGACAGCAGCTACAGAAAGTATTTTACCGATGAACAGTGGAAGGCTTATCTGAAAAGCGGGGCTGCCAAACAGCAGAAAGCCAGAGAGAAGAGAAAGGCGAAAGCCAATAAGTAACGTATTGCCGGAAGGCGGAAATATGATAGTGTCATGGATTTCTTTGAAGTGATAGCTGAAAGGCACAGTGTCAGGAAATATTCTGACAGGCCTGTGGAAAAGGACCTGCTGGACAGGATGATTTCGGTCGCGGAGACGGCGCCGTCCTCAAAAAATACCAAGAGTTCGGCCTTTATGGTGATTCAGGAGAAAGATACCATAGCGGCAGTTTCCGAGATGCGGGACAGGGGGTCGGCATTCGTCAAGGATGCTCCGGCCGTGATAGTGGTTCTCGGCGATGAGACCAAGACAGACCTTTGGGTGGATAACTGCGCCATATCCGCCACGTTCCTCCAGCTTGCCGCTACTGCGCTCGGTCTGGGAAGCTGCTGGGTCCACGTGAACGGACGTCCCCGTATAAGTGATGATCCTTCGGCAGGCAATGCCGAGGATTATCTGAGGAATCTGCTCGGAATCAGGGACGGAATGCGGGTATTGTGCGTGGTTGCAGTGGGATATCCTGCCGAGGCGTGACGCTGGCCGCGGCTCATGTCTTCGTGGGCTGTGCCGGGAAATTGAATTTAACGGACTGTGAAACTATTGCCGGCCGGCTGTATTGCCGGAGGCACTGAATATAAATGAGATGAAAGAGAAAATAGATGCGCTTCTGGCTGAGATAGAGGCACTTGAATGTAAAACAGAGAATGAGATAGAGGAGGCGAGAGTCCGTCTGCTCGGAAAGAAAGGTGAAATAACCAGGCTTTTTGAGGAATTCAGAAACGTGGCTCCGGAGCAGAAAAGGGAATTCGGACAGAAGCTGAACCAGCTCAAGAATGCGGCTGCGGCCAGGATCGAGGCTCTCAGGGATTCACTTCAGGACAGCGGGACCTCTTTTGCGTCCTTTGATCTGACCAAACCGGGAGATCCGTTCAAGCTCGGTTCCAGACATCCGGTTTCCATAGTCAGAGAGGAGATTGTCGAGATTTTCCGCAAATTCGGCTACGACGTGGCGGAAGGACCGGAAGTGGAGGATGACTGGCATGTGTTCGAGGCCCTGAATTTTCCTCCTGAGCATCCGGCGAGGGACATGCAGGATACTTTCTTCATTTCTACGAGTGCAAATTCCATCCTGTTGAGGACCCATACTTCTTCGGTACAGGTCAGGGCCATGGAAAAACTTCCTCTTCCTATCCGTATCGTATGCCCGGGACGAGTCTTCAGAAACGAGGCTATTTCCGCCAGGGCCCACTGCATATTCCATCAGGTGGAAGGTCTTTATATAGATGAAAACGTGACTTTCGCGGATATGAAGCAGGCCATCCTCCTTTTCGCCCGCGAAATGTTCGGCGCAGGCAGTCAGATCAGGATGCGGCCGTCTTATTTCCCGTTTACCGAACCTTCTGCCGAAGTCGATGTCAGCTGTAATATATGCCACGGAAAAGGCTGCAATATCTGCAAGGGTACGGGCTGGCTCGAAATCATGGGCTGCGGTATGGTGGATCCAAATGTGCTTGAGGCTTCCGGCATAGACAGCAAGAAATACAGCGGATTCGCTTTCGGAATGGGTATCGAGCGTATCGCCATGCTGAAATGGCAGGTAAAGGACCTGAGGAATTATTTCGAGAATGATCTCCGTTTCCTCAGGGAGTTCGAGACATTCATTTAACCGGATTTTCATGAATATAGATTTTACGCGGATGGCTTTCGATTCTTTTCCCGCTTTCAAGGGAGGGGAGAAGGAGCTTCTGGCCAAAATGTCTTTCGACGGGAAGAACCGGATCATGCGGGCCAGGCTCGTACCCGGTGCTTCCATCGGAATGCACAGGCATGAAGGGAATTGCGAGATGATTTATATCCTGTCCGGCTCAGGGTCCGTGATATTCGACGGCGAGAAGAGTCCTGTATGCCAGGGTATGTGTCATTATTGTCCGGAAGGGCACACTCACAGTCTGGTCAATGATTCGGATTCGGATCTTGATTTCTTTGCCGTTGTGCCGGAGCAGTGAAATTTCCGTTTTATTTTACGGAAGTTTCACTGAAGTTGGAGAAAAAATTTGCAGAATTAAAAATTATACCTATCTTTGCAATCCATTCTTGAGAATGGTAGTTCTTCGAACGAAAATGCGGAAATAGCTCAGTTGGTAGAGCACAACCTTGCCAAGGTTGGGGTCGCGAGTTCGAGTCTCGTTTTCCGCTCCAGTTTCAGCCTCACTTCGGTGGGGCTGTTTTCGTATATATCAGTTAGTTATGCTGCTCTATCTCCGGTTTGTCCAGAAGTATCAGCAAATCCCAGTCTGAATCTTCTGTGGCTTCATTTCTCGCCCGAGACCCGTAAAGAATCAACTGCCCTCCTTTCGGGAGAACTTCTTTCGCTATTCGCTTGATTTCCTTTAATATGTCACTCGATTTCATAACTTCGTGGCTTATATGGCAAATATAACACATTTATCTGTAAACAGGTATAGTTAATGGCTATTCTGTTTAAGTCTAACGTGAGTTCGATGAAAAGAACGCAGTGAATTTCAGAGAACTACCTCTTTTATAGGATTCGGGAAACGAATCCGTAGGTAAGTCCTCCCATACGAAGGGGAGGATTTAGGAGGGGTGGCACGTAAAAGGAAAGAGATTTCGAAGAAATCGTAACGTCAGTTCGACGAAGTCTCTGGTCCTGAGTATAATAGTTCGTCGAACTGACGTTAAGTCTAATATTTTTGGAGTAATCAGTATGGGTATATCTAAATGAGTGTAGGTATAGTTAAAGGCCATAATATCCAAATCAATTTTCCGGTTTTATCTGGAAATCAATCGGGTATATTTAAGGCAGGCATCCGATTGAATATACCTTAATGTCTTTTTATCTATAATCCGGAAAATCAAGATATTATAGCAGTGACAAAAATTTCAGAGGGGTTATATGTGAGGATTTCAAAAATTTGTCACACCTACCTATAAACGAAAAGCAGCCTTGAAACAACAGTTCCGGCAGATCTTAAATCTGCCGGAACTGTCTGAAGTATCAATTACTGCTGCTGGTCGGAATTTTCCACTTTCTTCGCCACGATAGCGTCGATGACTGCCACCGCAGTGATGTTCACTATGTCGCGGACCGAACTCTCGATATCTGTGAAATGTATCGGCTTGTTCAGTCCCATCTGGATAGGTCCTATCATTTCCGCATCGCTCATCGCCTGAATCAGCTTGTATGCGGAATTCGCCGAACTCAGATTCGGGAAAATCAGAGTATTGACTATTTTCCCGCGCAGCTTATTGAACGGGAATTTGTGGTCCCTCAACTTGTCATCCAGAGCGAAATTAACCTGCATTTCACCGTCGATGATGATATCCGGATACATCTCCTGAATGTAATCCACAGCCTGGTGAACTGTTTTCGGACTGCCCTCCGTATCGGCTCCGAAATTCGAGTATGAAACCATGGCCATTACAGGTTCATGGTTGAAGAACTTTACAGTATGGTCGGCCAGAAGGGCTATATCTATCAGCGCTTTCGAATCAGGATGCCTGTTTATCAGTGTATCGGCGAGGAAATATGTACCCTTTTTCGAATTCATGATGTGCATGGTCCCGAAATGCTCCAGACCAGGACGAATTCCGATTACTTCCTTGGCTACCTTTATGGTATTGCTGTACTTGGTATATGTACCGGTGATGAATGCATCGGCATCTCCGGTCTCGACCATCATCATGCCGAAATAGTTCGGCTCGAACATCTTGTCGCAGGCCTCATCGTAAGTCGCGCCCTCGCGCGCCCTTTTCCTGGACAATATCCGTGCGTACTTTTCACGTCTGGCCGCCTCGTTGTCATGCCTGAGATTCACGATTTCCACTCCTTCCAGGCTCAGTTCGAGCTTCTTGGCTATCTTGGCTATTCTTTCGTCGTTTCCGAGCAATATAGGATAGCATATTCCCTCCGATCTGGCTTCGACCGCAGCCTTGATCATATTCGGATGATTTCCTTCGGCGAATACCACTCTCTGGGGATCTGTCCTCGCCGTAGTATAAAGCTGACGTATGAATTCCGATTCGAATCCCATAAGCTCCTTCAGATGCTCGCGGTAGGCATTCCAGTCAGTGATTTCCTTACGGGCTACTCCTGATGCCATGGCAGCCTTCGCTACGGCTATCGACACATCCGTGATAAGCCGCGGATCGACAGGCTTCGGTATGAAATAGTCCGGTCCGAAAGTGAAGTTATTCACCTTGTAAGCCTCGTTCACGATATCCGGGACAGGCTTTTTGGCCAGATCCGCGATGGCGTGTACCGCCGCCAGCTTCATCTCCTCGTTTATGGCCGAAGCATTCACATCCAGAGCTCCGCGGAAAATATACGGGAATCCGATTACATTGTTGATCTGGTTAGGATAATCCGATCTGCCGGTAGAAATCAGCACATCATCTCTCGAAGCCTTGGCATCTTCATAGCTTATTTCAGGAACAGGGTTCGCCAGAGCGAAGACGATAGGGGATTTGGCCATGCTCCGCACCATATCCTGAGTCAGCACATTTCCTTTGGAAAGACCGAGGAATACATCTGCGCCCTTTATGGCTTCAGCCAGAGTATGGACATCCTTTCTGTCTGTAGCGAAAAGTTTCTTCTGTTCGGTAAGATTCGGTCTGTCGGAAGTGATGACACCTTTGCTGTCCAGCATTATGATATTTTCCTTCTTTGCTCCGAGGGCCACGTAAAGGCTTGTGCAGGAAATAGCCGAAGCGCCGGCGCCGTTGACCACAATCCTGACTTCATCTATCTTTTTCCCCGCCACTTCCAGCGCATTCAGCAGGCCGGCGCTCGATATGATGGCAGTACCGTGCTGATCATCGTGCATTACGGGAATATCCAGTTCCTCTTTCAGCCTACGCTCTATTTCAAAACATTCCGGAGCCTTGATATCCTCCAGATTTATGCCCCCGAAAGTCGGGGCAATGGCCTTGACAGTCTCTATGAATTTGTCTGGATCCTTCTCGTCTATTTCGATATCGAACACATCGATTCCTGCATAAATCTTGAACAGCAGCCCCTTGCCTTCCATGACCGGTTTCCCGCTCAATGCTCCTATGTCTCCGAGGCCCAGAACCGCCGTACCGTTTGAAATCACCGCCACGAGATTTCCTTTGGCCGTATATTTATACGCGTCATGCGGATTCTTCTCGATTTCCAGACATGGTTCGGCCACACCTGGTGAATAGGCCAGCGACAGGTCTCTCTGCGTGCTGTGCGGCTTGGTGGGAACCACCTCGATTTTGCCTGGCTTGCCCTGGGAATGATACAGCAGGGCTTCTTCTTTGGTTATATTACTCATATATAGTCCGTCTTATATTTAGTGTAATAAATGTTCCATGTTTCAAAAAAACCGGCCCCAAAATTCTCAGGGCCGGTTCTTTTCCAATGCCGAAACTGGCTTATTTGTACTGAGCGAATTCTATATCCTTCGTAGCTCTCTCAGCCAGTTTGCTGTCCTTGCTTGCAGCTTCGATGTATTTCTTGACATCGTTTGCGTTGCCCTGACGGGCTGCGATGACAGCCTTAAGGTAAGAAGTGGTAGGGCAGCTGCATGTAGCGGCAGCGGATGCCTTGTCGAGCTGGCCTGTAAGGATATAAGCCAGAACCTTGTTGCAGCAATTGTCAGCAGAAGCGAGTTTCGCTGCGGCATCGGCATATTTGCCGTCGAGAATATCGAGGACTGCGGCATTTTCCTTTGAAGTGGCGTTGCCGGCAGCTGCGAAATACTTGGCAGCCTCGGCGTTGTTACCTTCCCTCAAGGCGATTACGCCCATTGCATTCTGCCAGTCGGCATCTTTTTCAGCCTTGGCAAGAGCAGATTTGGCATTTGCGAGGTCGTTTGCGCAGATATAAGCGGCGCCGAGGTTATATTTGGCGCGTGCGCTGTTGAATTTCTCGATAGCTTTCTTGTAAACTTCAGCCTTTGCAGCGTAATCCTTGACTACTGAAGCGGCGCGGAGGAGAGCCTCTTCATCGAGGATGTCGATATTCTCTTCGATCAGAGACAGAAGCTCGTCGTTGGAATAGTTGGTGAATTCGACATTGGCGATGAACCTTGCGCGGCGGAGTTCAGGAAGAATTTCCTTCTTGAGTGACTGGTACACTGCAGACATGTTCTTGATTTCCTTCTCGCGGACAGCAGGATCGCTGTACATGGAAAGAACGCGGATGATCAGGTCCTTGTCCTCAATGTCGGACTCTGATACGAGTTCCTTGAAGCCTTCCCAGTCCTGACCTACGCTCGTAACGTTTACAGGAGCCTCGACCTCATGTTTCTTGGTCACTTTGCCGAAAGCCTTCTCTGCAGTCTCCGAACGTTTGCCTGAGAGCTTGGTGTTGAGTTCCTCGCCTCCGTCAGGTGAAGCGTATGCGATGATGTCGGTGCTGGTGATGGCCTTGCGCTCGTTGGCTTTGATTTCATCGAGAGCAGCCTGGAAGTTCTTGATGGACTCGGATTTGAGTTGGCTGCCTCTTACGTATGAACTGTTGATGGTGTAGAGGATCTGGCCCTCGGCAGTCTGCTTGATGATTTCCTGATAGTTGTCAGCCTTGAAATCCACCTTTCCGGTCTTGTTTACGAGCATGTATGTGGCATTTGCTCCGTCAGCAGCCTTCATGGTAGGGATTTCGATGACTTTCTTCTTGTATTTCACTACTCCGCGAAGTTCGAGATAACTCTTTTCCATACCCGGAACATACTCGAAGCTTACTTTCTCCGACACGGTAGTGCCGTCTGAAGGAATCACCTTATAGTTATCCTTGACGTCTTCGCCCTGATATGTGAAAGGAGCCATTTCCACTTCACCGCCTTCGTAAACGAGGACAGGAGTCACCTCAAGGATAGCCTTAGGGTGGAAGTAGTCGGCAGGATAAGTCACTGAAACAGTAGCATCGATCTTGTTTGCCACCACTTCGAGGACAGCAGGATCGCTCTGCACGCTTACGTTCTCTGCCATTTCTGCCATTTTCTCAGGAGAGCTGCAGGCTACGGCAGCAAGTCCCAACACGGCAGAAGAAAGGATTTTGAAACTTTTTTTCATTGTGTTCTGTTATTTAATGGTTTTGTTTGACATCAAATGCGCATATTCTGCACAAATATAACAAATATACTTATTATTCGACCGCTCATTTAAAAAAAATCCCCACATTCTTCCTAATTCCGGGCGTTTTCGTAACTTTGTGCGATATGACGACTCAGGAATTACAGACTTTAAAAAACAAGTTCGACATAATCGGCAATGATCCTGCGCTGAACCGGGCTCTGGAGATAGCGGTAGCCGTGGCTCCGACCGACCTTACCGTACTTATCAGCGGCGAGAGCGGTGTCGGAAAGGAAAATATTCCCAAGATCATCCACCAGTTCAGTCTCAGGCGTACCGGCAAGTACTTCGCCATAAACTGCGGGGCTATCCCGGAAGGCACTATAGATTCCGAACTTTTCGGCCACGAAAAAGGCTCTTTTACTGGAGCCAACGAAATGAGGCGCGGCTACTTCGAGGAAGCCGACGGTGGTACGCTGTTTCTGGACGAGATAGGCGAACTTCCACTGCCGTCCCAGGCCAAGCTGCTCAGAGTCCTGCAGTCGGGAGAATTTATCCGTGTCGGATCTTCGAAGGTCCTGAAGACCGATGTCAGGGTCGTGGCGGCTACCAACGTGAATCTCAGCTATGCCGTGTCCAGAGGAAAATTCAGGGAAGACCTGTATTACAGGCTGAATGCCGTACCTGTCCTGATGCCTGCACTCCGCGAAAGGAAGGACGACATACATCTGCTGTTCAGGAAATTCGCCTCTGACTTCGCGGCTAAATATAATATGGTGAAGATATCGCTGACAGACGATGCCGTCGCACTGCTGAAAAACTACCGCTGGCCCGGCAATATCAGACAGCTGAAGAATGTGGCCGAGACAGTCTCCGCCCTGGAATCCGTGAAATCGGCTCCCGGCAGCGAGAGACGCGAGATCGATGCCTCGGTCCTGTCCAGATATATCCCGAAGGACGAGCCGAATCTGCTGCCGGTGAAAGCAGACGCGAACGAAGATACATTCACCTCTTCGGAAAAGGAAATGCTCGTACGTACCATTTACCAGCTGAGGCAGGATGTAGACTATCTTAAATCCATCGTCGCAGGCAGCCGGACCCCTGACCAGAGCCATGCCTCCGGAATGCCCCTTCTGGGCAATACGGGCGAAACCCGCGCCGAAGCTCCTGACGAGCAGCCGGCGAGGGAGATTTTCAAGGAAAGCACCGAGCCCGACGAGCAGACCAGCGCCGGCGGTGCTCCGATGGGTGAAAACGCAGGGAATCTGTCCATAGAAAGGACCGAACTGCAGCTGATCAGACGCGCTCTGGACAAATACAGGGGAAACCGCAAGCTCGCGGCGGAGGAACTGGGAATATCGGAAAGGACATTGTACCGTAAACTGAAATCCCTGGACAAATAATATTATTATCGGTATCATGAGAAAGACGTTATCTGTCATATTTTTCGTGCTGTCCATGGCTGTACTGGCATTCATCGTACGGTCATGCGGCATCTATTCTTTTTCAGGAACATCCATCCAGGCGGATGTATATACTGTGAATATCCATTATTTCGAATACAAGGCGCTCAGGGTGAACCCTACTCTGAGCAATGACCTGACGGAAGCCCTCAAAGACCAGTTCCGCCGGCTTACCAGGCTCGAACAGGTGGACGAGGACGGCGATTTGGATATCGTGGGTGAAATCACCGGATACGATGTGAAGGCGATGGGTATTACAGCTAATGAAGTGGCATCGCAGAACAGGCTGACTGTCAATGTGAAAATATACTTTACAAACAGGAAATACCCGGAGGACGACTTCGAGCAGTCATTCTCGGCATACGCCGATTTCGATGCCACCCAGTCCCTGGATGCCGTAGAATCTTCCATCTGCGAAGAAATCATAGACAAGCTCGTGGAGGATATTTTCAACGCCACTGTGGCCAACTGGTAGACTATGGAAGGATACATAAATCTCAAGACCCTGACTTTCGACGAACTGGTGGGCGTGGTGAATCTGTACCCGTGGTTCGGAAATGCGCGGAAGGAGCTGTGTGTCAGACTTCTGTCTATGGGGGACATGGACGTGGCTTCGGAGGCCCTTTCGGATGCTTCCATGTATGTGTCATCCAGAAGGGCCCTGGCGTCGCTGCTCAGACAGCAGGATAAGGCAGACTGTTCGGACAAGGATATCGATGCCGTCCTGCGCGCATATATAACCGAGGCCGGCGAACCGGAAAAATCCGATGACTCCAGACCGCGCCAGGTCCTCGTGGTGGGCGGCGATTATTTTTCCCAGGAGCAGTATGACCGTGTCCGCAAATCGGATGATTCCATTTTTTCGGGATTTGCGGGTAAGGCCGCGGACAGCCGCAGGGATGAAACGGCTGGCGGAGCTGAAGACATGCCTGAATTCTATACGGAAACGCTGGCACGGATATATGCCGAGCAGGGCTATCCGGAACAGGCCAGAAAGATTTATTCAAAACTAATTTTGGCATATCCGGAAAAAAATGCTTACTTTGCAGCCCTTATTCAGAAAATTGATCAGGAAAATTAAAATTCAGGACATATTATGAATGTAGTTTTTACAATTCTGGCAGTGCTCGTCATTCTTGCAAGCATCTTCCTCACGATTGTAGTATTGCTTCAAAACGGCAAAGGCGGCGGTCTTGCCAGCAACTTCGCTGCAGGAAACCAGACTTTCGGTGTCCGTCAGACAGCGGATATTCTGGAAAAGATAACCTGGGGCCTTGTAGCATTCGTATTTGTAGTGGCCATCGTATCTTCATTCGTTACGGATACAGGTAAGGGAGGCATGGACGTTACAGACCAGATAGAAAGGTCTATCGAGGAAAGCCGTCCTCAGTTCCCTCCGGTACAGCAGGGAATCCCTTCTCAGGAGGCCCCGGCACAGGAAGCTCCTGCTACTGAAGCTGAGTAGCGGGTATTGCGTGACTGACATTTTGTCAGTCAAAAGATAATCGGAATATATTTTGAGTATAGCCGTTTGTTCGCAAGAGCAGACGGCTATAGGTGCATATAATATTAAGGTATGTGCAGCCGTCCTGAAGAATGGAAATAAAAAGGAGAATACGAGATGGAAAACAATAAACTTGAATTTCTTGAAAAATTTGCCGTCAATCTGAACGAAAGGGCGGCACAGGGAAAACTGGACCCTGTCATCGGACGTGACGAAGAGATCCGCCGTGTCCTCCAGATATTGAGCCGAAGGACGAAGAACAACCCTATCCTGGTCGGAGAACCTGGTGTGGGAAAGACGGCAATTTCCGAAGGCATTGCACAGAATATCGTGAACGGCAATGTCCCTGAGAACCTTAAATCGAAGAAAATATATTCCCTGGATCTGGGTGCGCTGATTGCGGGAGCCAAATATCAGGGAGAGTTCGAAGAGAGGCTCAAGGGCGTGGTAAAGGAAGTAGTCGACAGCAACGGCGAGATTATTCTCTTCATAGACGAGATTCATACGCTGGTAGGAGCCGGAAGGAGTTCGGGAGCGATGGATGCGTCCAATATCCTGAAGCCTGCCCTGGCCAGGGGAGAATTGAGGACCATCGGTTCCACTACCCTGGACGAGTACCAGAAATATTTCGAGTCGGACAAGGCTCTGGAGAGACGATTCCAGATGGTGATGGTGGACGAACCTACTCCGGCAGAGTCCATTTCCATACTGAGGGGGCTGAAAGAGAAGTACGAAAACCACCACAAGGTGCGTATCGAGGATGATGCCCTTATCGCCGCAGTGGAACTGTCCCACAGGTATATTACGAACAGGTTCCTGCCGGACAAGGCTATCGACCTGGTCGATGAAGCCGCCTCAAAACTGAGGCTCGAAATGAATTCCGTACCTGAACCGATAGATACGCTGAACAGCCGTATCCGTCAGCTCGAAATCGAAAAGGCTGCCATCAAACGCGAAGGGGTATCCCTGAAGATGGACAAGATAGAGGAAGAATTGAAGAGCCTGAACAGCCAGCGTGATGCCTTGATGAAGAGATGGGACGAAGAGAAAGCCATACTTTCCGGCCTTCAGACTGCACGTCAGCAGGTAGAGGACTATAAGATACAGGCACAGAATGCCGAGCGGGCAGGGGATTACGGGAAAGTCGCGGAGATACGCTACGGAAAGATGGCGGACGCGAAAAAGAAAATCGATGAACTGACCGCCAGACAGGCCTCCATAAAGGACCCTATCATCACCGAAGCTGTCACACCGGAAGACATAGCCGAAGTGGTAGCCAAATGGACAGGTATACCTGTAAAGAGAATGCTTGAAAGTGAAAAGGAAAAGCTGCTGAGGATGGAAAGCGAGCTCCACAAAAGGGTCGTAGGGCAGGATCAGGCCATACAGGCTGTGGCCGATGCCGTCCGCAGAAGCCGTGCCGGACTGCAGAATGAAAAACGTCCTATAGGTTCTTTCCTCTTCCTCGGTACTACCGGCGTGGGCAAGACTGAACTGGCGAAGGCTCTGGCCGAGTTCCTGTTCAACGATGAGAACATGATGACCCGTATCGACATGAGCGAATATCAGGAACGTCACTCAGTGAGCCGGCTGGTAGGTGCGCCTCCGGGATATGTCGGATATGACGAAGGCGGACAGCTGACCGAAGCCGTCAGGAGGAAACCATATTCGGTAATTCTTCTCGACGAAATCGAAAAAGCCCATCCCGACGTGTTCAATATCCTGCTTCAGGTTCTGGATGACGGTCGTCTGACCGACAATAAAGGCCGGACAGTGGATTTCAAGAACACCATCCTGATCATGACATCCAACGCGGGAGCAGAAATCATCCAGGGCTATATGGACAGGCTTTCCGACGGCGACAGTCCTGACAGGAGGGCCGATATCCTCGGCCAATGCAGGAAAGAGGTCATCGACGTGCTGAAAAGCACAGTGCGCCCTGAATTCCTGAACAGGATAGACGAGATAATAATGTTCGAGCCGCTCACCAAGAAAGATATCAGGGAAATTCTGCACCTGCAGATGAATGACCTGAAGGAGAAGCTGGCTTCCAACGGCGTGGATATCTCATTCTCACAGGCCTTCGAGGACTATATGACAGAGAAAGGCTATGATCCCGCTTACGGTGCCCGTCCTGTAAAGAGGCTCATGCAGAGGGAACTCGTAAACCTGATAGCGAAAGCCATATTGGACGGAAGCGTCCACAGGGAATCTGCCATAGAGGTGGATGTACGTGACGGAGCTATCAAGATACGGAACAAATAATCACTGCCTATCTGCCGGCTCCGATATATTCTTTCAGTGACGAAATGTTGATTTCGATACCGAAATTGAGGTTTACCAGGCCGTCGTAATATGTTTCGCGCAAGCCTCCGCTGCTGAGATAATCGGATTCGAAGTCTATATAATAAGGTGTCAGGGAAAATCTCGGTTCTATGTACAGTGCCAGAAAGTCCAGTATCCTGTATCTGAGCTGCAGCGCTGCCGTAGGGCCGAGATACATTTTGCCGATTTCCCTGGACCTGTCATCCTTGTACAGGTATCCGCATTCGGCGCCGAACAGTACAGGCACGGAAAATCCGCTTTTCTCTTCCCATCCAGGAATCATCATCAGAGGGTCGAATCGCCCTTCCACACGAAATCCGAGATAACGGCTGGCTCTCAGCGAGCCGTCGATATCCTTGATCCACTTGTCGGTGGAATAGAACGCCGAAGCCTGCATGGCGAAATAGTCAGTCACCCAGTTCCCGACAGTCAGGTATGCATGCGGGCCGAGTGCGTTGAAAATACCGATTTCATTCACCACCAGGTCTGAATTCTGCATCTGAGGCCCTGCCGCGACAGCCAGGTATGTGCTTCCGTTCCTCTCTCTCGGAGGCGCGGCATGGCGGACTTTGGACCTGATGTTCACGTTCAGTCCGGCAGCTATGCCGTATTCCAGGTCGTAATGATGCCAGTTCATGGCTCCTGAATGGTCTATCGCATCTGTATGCAGTATGATACCCGGCTCCAGATACAGATCTACCGCGTCCGAAAGCCTTATGTTGAAATTCAGCCCCACATTCACCCCGATGGCGTGGCGGACATCGGTTTCTCCGATGGAGCAGTTGTACATCAGCCCTTCGACAGTAGAAAGTTCGAAGAACCTGCTTTTACGGTATCCTCCGAGATAAGAACTGATATTGAACATGTGGCTGATGCCTGCGCTCGCTACATGGAAATCATAAATATCTCTTTTCCTGGTAAATCTGTTCCAGGAGAAAGAGACTCTGAGAGCATTGTATTCATTGATCCACTTTCCGAAATGCAGCGCCGCGGTCGGTCCGTACCCGAATTCTGTCTCGCCCCTGTTCAGCATGTCCATCAGTCCTCCCTGTATGCCGATGAACGTATTGTCTATGAACTTTTCATTCACAAACGGGTCGTTCTTCGGCCTGTATCTCCTCTGGAGACTGTAGTCCAATGCATTGAACTGCTTTACAGTATCTTCCTGCTGTCCGGTCTCCGCAGCAGTCTCCCGGGCGGAGACTCCGGCGGAAAATACCGGCAGCAATGCCGCGATGAATATATATGCTCTCTTCAAGTCCATAAACAGTCAATATCAGTAAAGGCTGCCGCTCTTGTACCTGCTTTCGGCGTCCTTGTAAATGTCTTTGTTGATATCCGCGTCGCCTGAGGCAATCCCCACGTATTTTTCATCCTTGAAGAAAGACTGGGTCAGGAAATCTCCTGCCGTCATCAGCGACATGATATCATTTGGGTCAGCCTCGAACTTGCGGCTGTAAATCACGGCCCAGAAATAATCTGTCAGGGCATCGTCCTGAGGCAGTTCCGACATTGCGCGCTCTGCCAGCGCATTTCCTCCTGCAGAGTTCATGGCCAGGTACATCACCACACGGTTCCTCGGTGACGATTCCTTGACTATGTCGAAAGTCTTTTTGGCCTCTTCGCGTTCCTGCTGGTTCCGGCCGCCCTTGTAATATCCTCCGAGACACATGGTGAATGCCTTCAGCGTCCTGTTCCTGTCATTGTCCGGAAGCAGCTGCGCCATCACGCTTGCACGCTTGAAGTTGTTGTCCCGCAGGAACATGCACAGCTGGTTCGCAACGACGGCCTCAGGATTCACTATTTCGCTGGTGATACCGTTCATGTGCATGATCTTCTTGTTCACCGTATGTACCCTCGTGTCTATGAACGGAGCCAGAATCGTGGTGTCCACTATCCCTCTTTCGATGTATGCAGAAGCCAGGTTGTTGGCGGCGAGCACCCATCCTTTCGGATATACTTTCTTCGAATCTTCGTATGCCCTCTTGTAAAGCTCGAAAAGTTCGTCCTTGTCCTTCACCATCTGGAACAGATGCCAGTATTCGTAGAGGGCGAATGATTTCCGGCCGCTCCTGTACTCTTCGTCATGCTCGTATCTTTCCAGAATCTCGGCAGGAGTCAGCTCCCTGTTTATTTCCTGGACATAGGAGTATTCGATGGACCTTAGCTGCGGCAGGTAGTCTACGACAGTCGGCCTGTAGAACTTGAGCGCGCGGATCAGCCTTCCCTGCCTGTCGTGGCTGTCCGGATTCTGCTCTATGATTTTGTATATGGCATTGGCTTCAGCCACCAGTGAGTCGGCCATCATCAGGTCTGCCACATCTTTCCATGGGGCGACCTCGGCTCTGGTAGTCATGTAGACACGGTCCCTCACGCGTTTGGGCAGGACTGACGTAATCTGTCTCAGCGCGAACTGCATTCTCTGTTTGGCCAGCTGCAGGTTCTTCGCATAGGTCCCGTCCGGAGACGAAACGCCGATGATGTGGAATTCCTTCAGCTGCGTGTCCTCTCCGTGGACGATGTCCAGCAAGTCCCTTTTCAGGTTATCCATGTAGAACCGGTTCATCGTATCCGCCTCGTCCAGTTCCGCCTTTCCGATCTTGAACGTGAGGGATATCTTGTCGGCAGTGTTTCTTCTTTCCTTCTGGGCTCGCTCTACATAGTCATTCGGGTCCAGATCCCTGTTGGTGAGGGAATATTCCAGGAATTTCAGCGGCCTGCGCACCCTTGCCGATGCCAGTTCGTAGTCTTTCTCGAAATAAATCACATTATAATCCTCGAACCGTACCACACCCCTGACAAAATAGCTCTTGTTCGGGTCCTTGAGCTCGATGGTATCGGTCCACGGGATGTTCATCCTGTCGGATGTCAGTTCTATGTCCCGGACATAAGGTTTCAGCGGGTCTGTGCAGTCATCGAATCCCATCCTTCTGTCCTGCGTCATCGCGTATTCCTTTCCGTCCACCACGTATGGCCTGAGGCATTTCAGGGTGTCCTTTGTCTCTCCGTCCAGGAGGAACGGCTGCAGGATGAGCCTGGCATTGGCCTTGCCGTTGTTTTTCGGTATAGGAATGATAGCTTTTACTCTCAGACTGTTGCCCTCTATTTCGGGATTTTCCGGCATAGGGGCGATAGTGGTGAGGTCGGCGGACTTTACGGCAGACTTGAGGATGTTGCCTCCTACCAGGGCCACATTTATTTCCATCCTGAAGTTCACTTTCTCCAGGATCGGTTCGTCTGCCATCTCGGCCTTGAATATCAGGGCCCCGGTCTCAGGGACACGTATCTGGTAGTAGCCGTTGTTGTCGGCGGTCTCGTAGTTGTTCGCGAAGATGGTTCCTCCGTCCTTGATGCCGGGAAAAGCGTCCTGGGCCTCGGCTACGGTATTGAACGAATAGATGAACACTGCCACGTCATTGCCGAACGGCATGTTGGTGGTCTTGTTCACTATCCTGCCGGAAATCACTTTCATTTCCTGCCCGTATGCGCAGATGCCTGCGCCGAGCAATGCACATGTCACTGCGAATCTTATCCAGCGAGAAATTCCCATTTCTGTCATTTTATAATATAACAAATAGAAACACCGAGTTCGACAGGGAACATCTTGTATCCCCAGCCGTTGGTCCTGACGGCCTCGTCTACGAAATAATCGTCGTAGTTGTCATTCACGTAATATTGCTTCTGCCGGAAGCCGACCAGCCCGAAACTTCCTGAAAGCTCTATGTTCCAGCGTCTGCCGATGGAAAAGACATATCCTCCGGTCAGGCCGATGCCTATGGCGTCGCCGTCGAATACCGACCGCTTCCAGGTGATGTCGTATGTAGTCAGCAGCATTCCCACTCCGATGTATTCACGGGTCATCGGACGTCCGTTGAACCAGTACTTGAATTCAGGCTGGAATCCGAAAAGCGTAGAGGTGATCCCGTACGGATTCTTGTGCCCGAAAGCAGAGAAATCCGCACTCGTATGCTCCCCGGTCACGATTTCGCAGCCGAGGTTTGGAGTGAGGGCTCCCAGCATCAGGGCATTGGTCTTCACGGCTATCTGCTGTCCGTGCATCTGCCCGATGCCTGCAAACAGCAGAAATGCCGTCAGGACCCATGCGGTCCGGGAAAAATGTCTGGAACGTGCTTTCCGAGTCATTTCAGTGCTTGTTTCCGTGGGTCCCAGGTGAAGGTGGCTTCTTTCCCGTCACCGAACTCGTTCAGTTCAGTCGCGATTTCGAAGCTCACGGCATCATCGATGGTGATGTTTACCGTGTATTTCTTGCCGGCCTCGAAAACGGTCTTGCCTTTAGGCGGAGTCACGGTCGCCGTCTTTACCACAGTGCTTCCGGTCAGCGTCCCGTCGGAAGAGCAGGTCCCCAAAGTCACATCCATCTTGAATTCGCTTACGGGATGCGCCTCGTCTCCCGGAAATACTATGAATTTGGACAGTTCGGTATATTCCGTGCCCAGGGCAATGTCGGAGAAGTCCGTCTTTTCTCCGTTCTCTCCGCCTTTCAGAGTGATGGTGGTCTCGTCAGGTTCCCCTACAGGCTCCATTTTTCCGCTCATGTTCCCTGATGTCCTGCTGTCGGCTACATACAGGGTGGCAGATGTGTAGACGTCCTTGAGCTCCACTTTCACTACCCTTACACTTGATGCGTCGGCCGTAGAGTTCGCCTGTATGGCCAGTGCTGTCAGCAGGTGCCTGAATACGAGTTTCGGTTTGTAGTCGGTGTAATACTGAGAACCTTCCTCATATTTTTTCAGAAACCTTATGTATCCGCCGTTGAAGCCGAGCTCTCCTGGATACGACTTGAATCTGTAGGCATCATCGTATGCATACAGGACATCCGTGTTCCCTAACTCGTATGTGACCGAATAATAGTCTCCGTCGGAGCCTGACTGACCCCTCGTACTCTCCATGTAGGGATAGTAGCTGTAAAACGAATACTGGTATGTGTCATCGAGAGGATAGAACTTGTCTTTCAGTTCGATGTATCCGTTGCTTCCCGTAGTGACTTTCTCATTTGTCAGGAGCAGGCTTTCCCTGTCCGCCAGTCTCCATGTCTGCGGGTACTGGTGGGTGTTGAACACGTTGTCCTGCGGTTTCCCGGATTCTGCAGGTTCATGGTCATCGGTCACGGCCAGGGCGAATATCCCGACATCCAGGCCGGATATGGCAGTTCCATCTATAACGCCTGGCTTTACGGCCTTGGTCTCTGACGACATCCCGTAGGAGGCGAATGTTATGGGCACTCTCTGTGACGGGTCGTTTACCCATGATTCTTCTCCGGACGTAAAATCATTCGGGACTGCGGCATCGTTTTTAGAGCACCCTGCTGCCGATAGCAGCAGCAGAGCGCCTGAAAATAATCCGCAGATATTTGAAACTTTTCTGATCATGTCGTGTATCAGGTTTTATTCCGCGAGGGACGGATAGACAGTACCTCCGTCCACCCAGTCCTTCAATGTGTAGGTAACTTCTATGCCGAGTGCCTCATCGAGTTCGAATACGACATCGTATCTGGTCCCGGCCTTGAACAGGTCTGATTTTTTTATAGTATATTCTTTCGTGGTCTGGTTGCTGAAGTCTTCGCCGTTCCAGATGCCGAAAGTGATTTCCAGGGTATATTCGGCGGCTTCGAGTACCAGAAACTCGGACAGATAAGTCTCGTCTCCGTTCAGGGCTACATCCGAAAAGTCGGTCGTCATGTTCTCCGTTCCGTCAGTTCCGATGTCCTTTTTCAGGTTTATGACACCGATACGGTTTCCTACCAGTTGTCCGCTGAGATTCCCTTCCGCCCGGCTGTCGGCTATGTACAGGTATGCATCGTTATGGGTATTCTTTATTCTCACGAACTGCACCCTGACATTGCTGGTCCCTTCCGTGAGGTCCTTGATCCTGGCATTGATTTTCAGCCTCGTCAGCATGTGGTTGAACGAAAGATTCGGTTTGTGGAGTTCATAGTAGTTGCTCGTGCTTTTCAGATACCTTATGTATTTTGCGTTGAACCCTATGTTGTTTTCCTGACCACTGAATCTTTTGGCATGGCTGTATCCGTAGATAATATCTGTATACCCGATGTCAAACAGGACTCTGGCATAGTCCGAATGCATATCGACAGTTTCGGAGTAAGGGTAGTAGCTGAAGAAAGAGTACGAACGGTCGCTGTCTACCGGATAGTATTTCACTTCGTCCATGATGATGGAACCATCCGTATTTGTAGTGGCGTGTTCGTTGTTCAGGAGAACTGTCCCGGTGGTGCCTGTATTCCAGATTTCCTTGTTCGGTCCGGAATAATAGCCTGTAGTTCCAGGGCTCCCGTCTTCTACGGCCAGGGCGAAGATACCTATGTCGAGATTATCCATGACTGTCCCCTCTATCGAACCTGACGGGGTAGCCTTGGTCTTTACGCTTGAGGACGAAAATTCGATAGGTACCGGCAGCGTGAGATCGTTTACCCACGCATCCTTCGATGGTTGAGGATCATCTGTGACCTCGACCGTACTTTTGGAGCATCCTGCTGCAGTCAGCAGCAGGGCGCCCAATATAAGTGTCTGTTTCAGATTCAGCATAGTCCTATGCTTTTTTTATGGTTTTATATGACAGGACTTCAGTTCTGTGCTGAAGGCTTCTGGTCATCATCCTGTCCGATGTTGATTTCGTCACCATCTTCCCATGCGGCAAGTGTGGCCTTGATTTCGATTTTTTCGAGAGAGTAGACGGTAATGATGACATTGTAGCTTTTCCCGGCTTCGAATTGTGCGTTTTCAGCCAGCGTGAGTACTTTTTCTATATCAGCTATTTCGGCGTCTATTCCTGAGGCTTCATTCATCTGGGTCTGGATGGTAATATTGTATGAAGTTTCGCCAGGAATTACCATGATGCTTTCTCCTGCTTTCACGCCGGTCTCTGCTCCTACTGTAGCGTCAGTCAGGGATACAGGCTGGAGGGCTGTGCAGGTCTCGCTGTCTGCTGCACGTTCCATCAGAGTGAATGTGGCGAGAGGGTTATTTGTCTCATCGAAAGGCAGAGCCGTGATCGTACCCTTGTCTTCTCCTGCTATGCCCAGGAAACCTTTTGAGTTCGCCTCGATGGAAATGCCGGTCACTTCTACATTCTTGGAAGCATCGGTACCTGGTTTGATTTCGAAGGTGAAGCGGGTGAGTTCATGTGCGAACTGGAGGTTCGGCTGGACACCGCGGCGTGCTGCGTATGCACTGTAGCAGTCTGCTGCGTCCACTTCATTGTTTTCGGAGGTTTCATTCAGTTCATCTTTGCTTTTATCTGCTTCGGCAGTCATGATATCCTGTGCGCCGTTGATGATGAACGGAATGTATACGCCTTTCTTCAGGGTGACTCCGCTTACCGGAGTGGTTGCGGATTCTGTGGTCACTACTGTAGGAGTAGGGTCTGTGTCGGCGGTAACAGGTGTCCATGTCGTTCCTTCTACTGTAGCTGCCGCGTTATCGATATAGTAGCCGAAGAAGTCGTATGTATTGTTCCCCTGATAGTAGAAAGGTTCTGTTCCTGCACCATCGGCGCTTTCAGGGTCAAGTACTGTCAGAGTCTGCTCAGTACCTCCTGTAGCTTTGTTTGTAGTGGCCTTGACGTTGTAGATAAGGGTAGTGGCCTCTCCTTCAGAGTATTCTGCCGCATTTGTCTGGTATCCGAATATATAGAGGTCATTCGTTCCCCATGCTTCGAGAGAGCCGGCAGATTTTACGGCTACATCGAATTCCGGCTGTCCGAGTCCGAACTGTACTGCTACCGGTTTGGTGTCATCTATAGGCGTGATGTCTGTCTTGACTTCAGTCTTCTGGCATCCTGCTGCTGCCATGAGCAGGGCTGCTGATAAAAGTATGTACTGTTTCATAATCTGTGGATTTAATTGGTTTATAGTATTATAATATTCTTATTTTATGCTTGTGTATATGTGTCGGCGACACTACGGCACCGGCACCTCTTCCTGGTCAGGATTTTCATCACCTGTGTCAGGGACTTCAGGTTCTGTCCCCGGCTCTTCTTCTGCGCCCGGCTCTTTCCATTCGTCAGGATCGATGGCTACGGAACCGCCGTCTTCCCATTGGGTCAGGGTGACTGTCGGAACTACGGATTCCGGACCATAGATGGTAAGGGTAACGGTATAGGATTTCCCTGCCTCGAATTCCGTAACTGTGCCTCCTGTGACAGCCGCAGGTGTCAGTGTGTATGTCTGTGCCGGTATCGGAGTATGTACGCCATCCTGACTGGTCTGTACGGTCAGGATATACTGCTCTTCTCCAGGTATGACCATTATGCTTTCGCCGATTTCTTTTGCAGTCACTGGTGTATCGGCATCGGTGTATTCGGCCGGTTGTGCATGCGTAAGGGCCTGGCAGGTACCGTCTGCGCCTGTTTCCATAAGGTTCATGGCTACAGGGTTATTGTCAGTCGTGGCTTTTACGATTCCTCTCGTATTGTCACCGCCTGCTACGCAGAGGTATCCCTTGGAAGGAGAGGTGAGGCTGATGCTTTCTACGAAAACAGTGTTTCCGGCGATGGAGCCTGACTTGATTTCAAAAGTAAAACGGGACAACTGGTGCTGGAAAACCAGATTCGGCTGGATTCCCCTGCGTGCAGCGTATGCACTGTAGCATCTGGTAGAGTCTACGCCTGAGGTCCCGACATCGGTTTTCCTTTCAGCCTTGGCTATCATGATGTCCTGAGAGCCGTTTATCTGGAACGGGATGTAGACGCCGTCATTCGCGAGGTTGGCTGCAGTTATTGCAGGATCGGCCGTGCCTCCAGTCACGATGACCGGTACAGGGTCTGAATCTGCAGGGTCGAGGGCTGTGAAATCCGCGTTCACAGCGGCATCGTCTACATAGTAGCCGAAGAATTTGTAGATATTGGAGCCCGAGTAGTAGAACGGCTCCGTAACAGTCTGCGGAGTCCCTGCAGGATCTTCATACGGTACTTCGTGTTCCACTGTCAGCTGCTGCTTCGTGCCGTCATATCCTTCATCTCCGCTTGACAGTGTGGTGGCCTTGATGTTCGGAATGAATGCGTCGTCCAGACTATAGTCTGGTGCGGCAGTATCATATCCGAGTATGTAGAGAGAATGTCCGTTCCATGCTTCTATCGAGCCGACTGATTTCACGGATACGTCGAATTTCGGCTGTCCGAGACTGAACAGGACAGGGACCCTGTCGTCTCCGGTTTCGTCCCCGGGAGTCACGGTAGTCGTGACCTCGGCTTTCTTGCAGCCTGCTGCCGATATGACAGCGGCGAGGGCAAGTAAGGAATAAATCTTTTTCATTGCTTTAATTGTTAAAAAGGTTAATTATATGATTTCAGTTTCTTGTCCTTGTTTTCCGTATGTCAGCCCCACGGCCATTCGTCTTCGTCTATGACGATGTTTCCGCCTTCTCCCCACTTGTCCACTGTCACCGACGGTACCACTTCCCTGAGTCCGTAGATGGTGACTCTTACCGTGTATTGCTGTCCCGGTTCGAAATCGCCGTCCTGGCTGGTTATCCGGAATATGTTTTCGTAGTAGTTTACGGTGCCTGCGGCTGTTTTTTCTTTCACGTACATGTGGACTTGATATTCTTCGTCCGGTGCTGCCAGTATGCTGCCGCCGACCATGACCGCATCACGCGAATAGACCGGAGTGCCGAAGTCTCCTGTATAGGATGTGTGGTAAGTGTCCTTTTTCAGTTTCCCTCCGTCACTTTCCGTCAGTGCGAGCAGTTCTTTCCCGGTGTCGCCGGAGAAGTCTATTCCCATGTTTTTAGGAGATTTGTCGGCGACCGTGAAGATTCCGTGCGTCCTGGACAGGACTTTGATGGAGTCTACGATGACATTGTTCGCGGCGAGGCTTCCGGGGTACAGCTGGAAACGCAGGCGCGACAGATGGTGGTTGAACAGGAAGGTCGGGTGTATTCCGCGCAGTGCGGTGAATGAACTGTATGCGTAGTTTACGATTTCGACTCTTTCCCTGTCGGTGTATTCTTTCCCGTAGAGCTGTTCTTCGGTAAGTTCTGCCATGGCCGACATGACATCCTGTGTTCCGTCTATGGTGATGTCGAGTCTGATGGCATCTTCTGTCCTGACGATGTCCTCAGGGCCTATTTCGATATCGTCGATGTAGTATCCGTAGAAGTCGTAAGGCAGATAGTCGAGCGGATAGAAGACACTCCTTTCTATTCCGGTCCAGGTCGTATAGGCATCGTAGGTGTTTCTTCTGGCCGCTTTCCCGGCGAGGTTCCCCTGACCGTCTTTCGAACCGTCTATCAGGCAGCTCCCGTTATCGGAACTGAGGTCTGCGAAGGAGGTGCCGAGGTCGCGCTTGAATGCGTAGAAGAACATTTCCTTGTCGGCCCACGGGTCCTGGTCGTAGTCTATGGCTCCGCTGCCTTTCGGGGAGAGGATGTTTTCAGGAGTCCCGATGATGAGCATCACCGGAATCTGTTCCTGAAGGTAGTAGTCTGACGTGCCGTCCGGAGCGATACCGTTATATGACTTGTCCGTACAGCTCCAGAGAGCCGTACAGAGCAGAAGTGCAGTCATATATTTCAGTATCCTGGTCATTCTTCCGGCGGTTTAGATTTCTGCGTCTATCTTGTTGCTGTCGCTGTCCACCCAGATTTCCACGCCCTGGTCGTCGCCCGGAGCCACCTGGTCTTTGGCGATGCTCAGCGTATTCGGTATTTCGAGGACGGCCGTACCTGCGGTGATCCTGTATCTGTCGTTTTCGAGTTTTTCGAGCAGCCGGGCGGAGGATATGGTTTCCTTGATGTTGATTCCGGCATGGAATACTTTCGTGTTTTCCCCGTCGCTGGCACGGATGCTGAGCTGCAGGATGCCGGGACCGGTGATGAACGCGAGGTCTTTGGACGGGAAAAGTCCGAATGTGAGGAGTTTTCCTTCATAGATTCTGTCTGCTCCGTTTGCGGAGACTTCCGTCATCTTGAATATGGAGCGGAACGTTTCCGTATCGTCTATCTGTCCGGACATGATTTCCACGCTGCCTGCCAGGCCGGAAATCTCGGCCGATACATCCTGTATCTCTACTCCGTCTTCTATCTTCATCCTGACTCTGAAGGTGATTTCCTGTGTCAGAGGGGCAGGTGTTATGGTGATTTCTGTCGGATGTGCCGGTGAAAGCTGTACTTCCTTGACTTCGATATATACCGGGACGATAGTGCGGATGAATTCGTAGCGGGGGTTGAAGTCAGTCATTTCAGTGCCGTATTCCGCTTCGAATTCTTCATGGGTGTATTTCCTGGCTGCCAGTCTTATGTCTTTCATGCTGCATGCTGGGTCGGAGATGAATTCATCCAGGCCTCCGACTGTGAATGCGGAGATGTCACGGTTGAAGGCCATGACGTAGTATTCTCCGTTCTGCACGTTCATGTCGGCAGTTTCAGGACTTTCCGCTGCCGGGGCGTCGGAGTCTGTGCCGGCTTCGTCCTTGGCTTCCGGTGTGTTTTCTTCCTCTGCTGCGGGGCCTGCTTCTGACGCGCTGCCTTCTGTCGTGTTTCCGTCTCCTGTTTCCGTTCCGCCCGCCGTATCCGTGTCACCGGTCTCCGAACCGTCATCTGTATTTGTGCCATCTGTCCCAGTGCCGCCATCAGTCCCCGAGCCGTCCGTATCCGGCGTGTCAGGGACCGGATTTATATTTTCTTTCACGGAACCGGAAGGATCCACGAGCCATCCGTAGTGGACAGTGTTTATGATTCTGCTCATCACCACGCACATCTCGTCGGGCGCCGTCTGGTCCTGCCAGTCGAACTTGAAACTTATGTCCACGCTGTCAGGCATGTCTTCCGGTGCACCGAACTTTACTTTGGTGCAGGAAATCATGGCTGCTGTCATGATGAACAGTATCGATATGCGTGCTGCGTGTTTCATTTCTGTTTTTTCCCGGTTTTCTTTTTTTCGGCTTTCCGAGCCTTTGCCTTTTCTTTATCCGATGTCTTCACGTCTTTCTCCGTGTCCTTTTTTTCAGACTTCCGGACCTTTGTGTTTTCTTTATCCGACGCTTTCAGGTTTCCGTCATTTTTCTTTTCCTCGGCTTTCCTGGCTTTCAGGGTCTCCTTCTCCTCTGCCTCCCGGACTTTTGCAGCTTCCTTTTCCTCTGCTTCCCTGACCTTTGCAGCCTCCTTGTCAGCTTTCTGCTGCTCCTTGTCGAGGCGGGCCTGGTTCTTGGCATCTATCCTGTTCTGCTTCTTCATCAGACGCTCCGGATCCACTTTGTCGTATTTGTCCTTGATGGACCTGGTCCTGTACACGAAGGCGACCTTGATTTCCGTCAGTAGCGGATACGGGACCACATGCCAGTCGCGTCCCTGGTTTTCATATTGGAAATAATAGTTTCCTACAGGATTATGGCCGAAACATTCGTACCGGGTCATCAGCATTCCGAGGGAGAATCCGAATTCCACATCTATGAAATTCCGGGTGTAGCTGTAAAGAGGCACGCCGTATCCGAGGCTGATTCCCAGTCCGCAGAAACTTCCCTGTCTGCCGGTCTTCCCGAATTTGTATGCGTATGTCCCGGCATTGGCGTAAACGCCGACGTAATAGGCCCTGCCGGTCTTCGCGTTGACTTTGGCGTTAGTGAAGACATCTTCTTTGAGCCATTTGAAGAATCCTCTTTTCGTGGTGTCGGACGGATCGCGCGGCTCTTTGTTCACCGGACGCCAGTATTTGCGGAATTCCGGTTTGATTTCCGAAAAGTTGAATACCATCGGAGGCGAGTAGTTGTGGTAGGTCGGCCAATTATACTTGGCTGTAAGTCCGATAGTTGTCTTCCGGTACGGAGACTTGGAGAGATCGAATTCCACCCCTGCGTTGGGGATGGTGACGAGCCATTCGAATGCGTTGGTACGGAAAGAAAAACGGTCTATGATGCGGACAGTATCCGGTCTGGCCTTTTCCTGTCCGTAACATATCCCGCTGCAGAATATGCATGTGCACACCCACAAGACAATATTTCTAACACACTTTTCCAACCTGCTATTTTCTCTTCGAAGAAAAGCAAATATAGGAAAAAATTCGTTCAGTTGTCTAAAAACCAGCCAATAAGGCTCAATTTTTTATTGCCGGCCCGATTCAGTCGCGCCCGGAATCCGAAATCATCGATTTGACCAGACTGTTGAATTCACCGGCGGCGACAAGTTTCTCCAGTGTCAGATGCATGCGGTAATGCCAGTAATGGTCGGGGTCGGAAGGTTCGTTGATGCGTTCGTCCGCCGGATCTCCGCCGTAGCGCAATTCCCCGTCCATGGCGAGCCAGTCCTGCAGAGGCAGAATGGTCAGCATCGCAGGCGAGTCCAGATGTGCCTTGATTATCTCCCTGCACACCTGCGGCGTGCAATCTTCAGGCGCATCGCCGTTTTTCCCCATGACTTCCTGCCAATATCTTCGTGTAAGCTGCCTGTCTTCGTTCCACCATGCCCGCAGCGGATTCATGTCGTGCGTGGATGTGGTGCAGACGCTCAGATACGGATACCAAGCCGGATTAGCGAATGTCTCCCCGACCGTTTTCGGCATTCTCTGGATTTCGAGGGACAATATCCTGAGTTCGGACATGACTTCCGGGACTGATGCGGGAATCATGCCGAGGTCTTCACCGCAGACCAGCATCCCGGTAGAGGCCAGCAGGTCTGGCAGTTTGCTTAAAGCGGAACCTTTCCAGAACGCATTGTGCCTGTGATAGAAGAAGTCATCGTGTATACGGTCGAATTTTTCCTGCAGTTCTTTCGGCAGTGCGGCATAGGCAGCGGTTTTCGATGCAGATATCCTGGGGTGGAAGAAGCCTTTTCTCCTGTCCTCCACGAACAGGACATCTTCCATTCCTTCGGTGTTTTTCCGTGTCTTGCCGGAATATGTACCCCTCAGCGCTGTCCTTTTGTCTTTCATGTCGAATCCGAGGGATGCCAGTTCTTCTTCCCTGTACGGGAGGGCGGGGTTGAAATGGCCGAGGATGCCGCCGCTGATTCCGTACGGTATCTCCCAGATGCGGAAGAAGCCCAGCAGATGGTCTATCCTGAATGCATCGAAATACTGCGCCATGTTCGCAAGCCTTTCCTTCCACCATGCATAGTCATCTTCCGACATCTTTTCCCAGTTATATGTAGGAAGTCCCCAGTTTTGTCCGTCTTCGGAAAATGCGTCAGGCGGCGCTCCTGCGCAGGAGTCCAGGTTGAACAGTTCGGGATGTAGCCACGCATCGGCGCTGGTCCGGCTTATGCCGATAGGAAGATCGCCTTTCAGAATCACGCCCTTGCTCCTGGCGTATGCCCTGGCGTCGGCCAGCTGCAGGTGCAGATGATATTGTGTGAAATACCAGACCCCTACCTCATCCGGATATTCCTCGCAGTATTTCCGGGCTTTCTTTTCCGAGTATTTCTCATATCCTTTCCACAGGGAAAAGTCAGCTGTCCTGTATTTGTCGCGCAGACAGCAGAATACGGCATAAGGCATCAGCCAGTAGCCGTTTTCCTCGAAAAATTTCCTGAAACCTTCGGACTCCAGGTCTTTCTTTCCTTTCCGGGCGAACAGTTCGCGCAGATAAGTTCTCTTGTAAAGGTTCACCCTTTCGTAGTCTACATCGGGGAGGGCATTCAGTTCGGCCAGAAGTTCCGTATATTCTTCATCGGCTTCCTTGCCTGCTTCCACCAGATTTATGAACTGCGGATGCAGGGCATAAATGGAATTGGCCTTGTACGGATAGGAGTCGAACCAGGAATCAGTCATCGTGGTGTCATTGACAGGAAGCAGCTGCAGCACTTTTTGTCCTGTCATGGCCGCCCAGTCCGCCAGCAGCCTGATGTCGCAGAACTCTCCCACACCGAAACTTTTTTCGGATCTGAGCGAGAAGACAGGTATGGCGGTGCCGGCAGCTTTCCAGGTCTTGCCCGGCTCTGTCCTGAAAACGCCGTCTGCGAACGGAGCCGAGTGCAGCGGCAGATCTTCCGGTACATCTGACCAGAAATCCCTGACTTCTATTGTATCTTTTGCATTTTCAGCGCATGTAACATGGCTGTTATTGCAGCTCGCCGCATCTTTGGCTTTGGATGGAACAAAAATGTTATGCGATTTCCATTCGGCTTTGACGCATATTCCGTCTTTTTCGACCTCATATCTGTATCCGAAATTCCTGCCGGATTTCAGCCCTCCTATTTCGACTTTCCAGATGTCTCCCGGAGTGTATTGCATCGGATAGTTCTTCCCCATTGCCCGAAGGCGCATATTTTCTCCCCAGACGGTATGATATTCAATGTAAAAGACTGCTTTCATATAAATTGTGCTCTTATTTCTTCATTTTTTTCCAGTTCAGTACGGGCAGGAGGAACGATATCAGTGCAGCCGTCAGCCAGAATATGGATACGGGCGTGAAATCGTAGACTGCATCCGCGATGTCCGCAGCCTGCTGCATGTTCCCTTCTATAAGATATCCGCTGGCGATATCCTGGATGCCTGCCGCCATGTAGCTCGATATGCCCACTATTCCCAGAGCGGCTCCTGTGGCTTTTCTCGGCACTATGTCCACTGCCATGAGTCCGGCGACGATACAGTAAAGCACCCCGATGGCCAGGCTGAATACCGATACGTAAATCACATTCAGGACATATCCTCCGCCGGAAAACAGGAAAAGCGCAAGTGCCGCGAAGCCTGTGGCTCCGGACAATATCGCCGGCTTGATACGGTCGCTTTTGAATACCGTATCGGAAAGCCAGCCCGCCAGGACAGTCCCGACCACTCCGAAAATGGCAGAAAATGCGATGATCTGTGAAGCGGACTCCAGCGAAAACAGTTTTTCTTTCTGCAGGAAAAGTATGCCCCAGCCGGCCACGGCGTATTTTGTGATGTATATGAATGCGCTTGCCGCCGAAATGATCCATATTCCCGGATGTTTCAGCACCAGTTTCTGGACCTGTGTGGTCTTCATCCTGTCTTCTTCTTTCACCTCCTCAGCCGAAAGGGTCTGTACGGACGGAAGTCCCTTGCTTTCCGGAGTGTCACTCACGAAGAACAGTATGATCAGCGTGCCGGCTACACCGGCAATGGCGGAAAATATGAATCCCGACTGCCATCCGAATGTCCCGACTATAGCTCCTATCACGATGAATGACAGGAATTCTCCCAAATAAGGACTGGCGCTGAAAATCCCGTAATATGTCCCTCTTCTGTTCAGCGGAAACCATCTGGACAGGCTTATGACTCCGGGAGGGGAGCCCATGGACTGCGCCCAGCCGTTGATGCCCCAGAGTATGGCGAAGGACAGGAATACGGCCACAGAGGCGAATTCCATGTCTCCGTGCAGGAATCCCAGGACTCCCATTATCAGATTTATCAGGGCGGATACGGCCAGACCCGTGGCCATGAATCGGCGGATGTTGCAGTAATCGGCGATGAAACCGTTCATGAATTTCCCTACTGCGTAGACGAACAGAAGGGCGGAGCCGATTATGCCCAGCTGTCCGGCTGTCAGCAGCTCGGAATCGATGACCGGCTGTTTCACCACGCTCAGGCTCAGACGGCAGACATAATAAAGGCTGTATGCTATGGTAGCTCCCCAGAAAGTGTTTCGCCTCAATGTCCTGTACACTTTCGGGATGTCTGCCTCAGGTACTTTTTCCGCTGACGGCTTGCTTATCCGGAAGAATGAGTATAACCCCATAATATTAAATTAGCCGTCAAAGGTAATAATTTTAAGTCACTTCCTTGTCGCTTTTTTCTGCTATCTTTGCGGGATGTTGCATATCTGGTCGGATGTCATGGAATACGGAGGCGGGAAAAGATACAATTCATTCGTAGGTTATTACAGGGAAAAATACGGCGAACGGCTGCAGAAGATAGTTCTGGATGCGGGATTTACTTGTCCCAACAGGGACGGTTCCGTCGGTCTGGGAGGCTGCACCTATTGTGACAATGCGGCTTTCCATCCGGGGTACAGCACTCCGGGGAAGACATTGCGCCGGCAGATGGATGAGGGGATAGAATTCCATCGTGTCAGATACCGTAATTCCGGCCATTATCTGGCTTATTTCCAGTCCTATTCGAACACTTACGCCCCCGTCGGACGTCTGCGTGCCCTTTATACGGAAGCATTGGACCACCCGGAGGTGGTCGGAATAGTCATCGGGACCAGGCCGGACTGCGTGGATGCTGAGAAATTGGATATGATAGCGGCATTGAAAGACGGCAGTCTTTCACCCGGATGGCGGCGGACTCTCGGCGGAAAAGTTCTGAATGCGCCGCTGGTGACGGTCGAGTACGGGATAGAGTCGTGCTATGATGCGACATTGAAGAGGATAAACAGGGGACATGATTTCGCCTGCGCGAAAAGAGCCGTGGAGATGACTGCCGAGAGGGGAACCGATGTCGGGGCGCATTTCATCCTGGGGCTTCCCGGCGAGTCCCGGCAGATGCTGCTGGACCAGACGGCGCTGATCAATGCCCTGCCTCTGAAGTCGGTGAAGTTCCATCAGTTGCAGATAATAAAAGGTACTGAGATGGAGAAGGAGTATGCCGCTCATCCGGAGGATTTCCTGCGTTTCGGGATGGAGGAGTATCTGGATTTCATCATCGATATCCTGGAGAGGCTGCGTCCCGGCCTTTATGTCGAGCGGATAGCCGGTGAAGTGCCTCCGCGTTTCGTGAACGAGACCCCGTGGGGACTGGTGCGGAATTTCGAGCTTCTCCGTATGCTGGACAAGCGCATGGAGGAACGGGATGCATGGCAGGGACGACTCTTGGAAGAGGGTGCGCGGAAGGAATGTGCCCGCTAATGGCCGACAGATGTCGATATTATTGCAAAAATCATTATCTTTGCGGATTATAAAAATTTCAAGATGCAGACATTTACCAATTACGAGATTCCCGAAGGCCTGACCTTCGATGATGTGTTGCTTATTCCGGCACGTTCCGAGGTGCTTCCAAGAGAGGTAGACGTCACTACCTGGTTTTCAAGAGACATCAGACTGCAGACCCCTATCGTTTCTGCCGCGATGGATACTGTCACTGAGGCTGAACTGGCCATAGCCATGGCGAGGGCCGGCGGTATCGGAGTCATTCATAAGAATATGACTATCGAGGCGCAGATGAATCAGGTGAAGAGAGTGAAACGTGCCGAGAACGGAATGATCGACGACCCTATAACCATCCGTCCGGATGCGACTGTCGGCGATGCGCTCGGAATGATGGCCCAGCACCATATCGGAGGTATTCCTGTCGTGGACGGCAGCATGCATCTGATAGGAATAGTCACGAACAGGGACCTGCGGTTCCAGGATAACATGAAACTGCCTATTTCGCAGATCATGACTTCTGAAAATCTCGTGACCGCCCAGTCCGGAATCAGTCTTTCCGAGGCTACGGCCCTGCTCAGGAAATACAAGGTGGAAAAACTGCCTGTCGTGAACAAGGACGGGACGCTCGAAGGTCTGATCACATATAAGGATCTGATGAAGATCAAGGATAATCCTATCGCTTCCAAGGACTCGAAGGGACGCCTTCTCGTGGCTGCCGCCGTCGGTGTCAAATCGGATACCATCGAACGTATCGAGATGCTTACCCACGCCGGGGCTGATGCTGTGGTGGTAGATACTGCGCACGGACATTCCGTAGGGGTGCTGAATGTTATCAAAAAGGCTTGCGAAGCGCTTCCTGACATACAGATTGTCGCCGGAAACGTGGCAACTGCCGAGGGCGCCAAAGCCCTTGCGGATGCCGGTGTAAGTGCGGTGAAAGTGGGTATCGGACCGGGATCCATCTGTACTACCCGTGTCATCGCAGGTGTCGGCATGCCGCAGCTTTCTGCCGTAATGATGGCATCATCGGCCCTGAAAGGTACCGGAGTGCCTGTCATAGCAGACGGAGGTATCAGGTATTCAGGAGATATCGTAAAGGCCCTGGCTGCAGGAGCCAGCACCATCATGGCCGGCTCGCTTTTCGCCGGAGTCGAGGAGTCTCCGGGAGAAACTATTATACTGAACGGCCGTAAATTCAAGTCATACAGAGGAATGGGTTCTCTTGAAGCCATGCAGCAGGGCTCTAAGGACAGATATTTCCAGGACATGGAGGAAGATATCAAGAAACTGGTGCCGGAAGGAATCGTGGCACAGGTGCCGTACAAGGGTACGCTTTCCGAAGTCGTGTACCAGCTCGTAGGCGGTCTCCGTGCAGGCATGGGATATTGCGGGGCACCGGACATCGAGACCCTCCGTTCGGCCAGATTCGTCAGAATCACGCATGCCGGTTTCGTGGAAGGGCATCCTCACGATGTGACCATCACCAGGGAATCTCCTAATTATTCAAGATAGGCCAAGTGAAAAGATACATTCTGTCTTTCCTGATAGTTGTTGTCGCCTTGCCGATGTTCATGTCGTGTAAGGCGTTTTCATCGCTTTTCCACGATGACCATGTCATCGCCAGAGTCGGCCAGCACAAACTGACGGGGAACGACATAGCGTCTCTGGTCCCTCCGGGCACTTCTCCGGAAGACAGCATGAGGCTGGTGATGCAGTATATCAATTCCTGGGCATCGGATTTCGTGTATTCCGACATTGCGGAGTCGCAGCTTTCGAAACAGGAAAAGGATGTGTCGGAAGAGCTGGAGGAATACAGGAAGGCTCTGCTGAAATACAGGTACGAGCAGCGTTATGTAAACGAAAGGCTGGATACTGCCGTGTCCGCATCGGAACTGGAGGAATATTATGTTTCCCACAGGCAGGATTTCGTGGCCGAACTGCCGATAGTCAAGGCCCGTTTCATGAGGATATCTTCGGATTCCCCGTTCGTGGAGACGATAAAGACCAATATGTCATCCGACAATGCCGAAGATCTCGCCTATGCTGACAGTCTGGCGGCCATGTATGCCGACAAATACACGGACTACGGCGGCGGGTGGATAGCCATAGTCGACCTCGCGAGGGATTTCGGGACTGATTACGGCAGTCTGCTGTCCGGCATGAGGCATTCGTTCATACAGATGCCCGATATAGTTTACGATAAACTCAATGTCGCCTATATTTCGGATTTCATCAAGGCCGGAGACCCTCTTCCTTTGGAATATTGCAAGCCTGAAATAAAAGGCATACTCATCGGCATACGCAGGCATAAGCTGGTGACTGATTTGGAACAGGACTTGCTGAAAGATGCGCGCGAAAAAGGAAAGTTTGTGATCTATTGAAAAACTTTCCGAGGTTTTGAAAACATATAAAATGCAAAAAATGAAGAAAATACTTGTTTCCGCCGTAGCTGCGCTGGCTCTGCAGATGCCGGTGCTGGGGCAGACGTATCCGGACGGGGTAATAGACAAGACTGTAGCCGTAGTCGGAAATGAGATGATATCCATTTCGCAGATCGAGCAGGAGGTGCAGATCATGAGGGCCCAGGGTATGGCTTCCGACCGTAATATCAGATGCGAACTTCTGGAGCAGATGATGACTTCGAAACTCTTCCTGATCCAGGCCAGGCTGGACTCCCTGGTGGTGAACGATGATATGGTAGAGGCGGAACTGCAGAGCAGGATAGACAATGTCAGGACCCAGCTCGGCGGAGACGAGAATGTGGAGGAATATTTCGACAAGCCTCTGTACAAGCTGCGCCAGGAGTGGCGGCAGACTCTTCAGGAGCAGACTCTGATGCAGCAGATGCAGCAGAGCATTACCGAGAAAGTCCCTGACATGACTCCCTATGACGTGCAGAAGTATGTGGAGTCGGCAGACTCTCTCGATCTTCCTGTGGTCCCTATCAAGTATCAGCTCAGCCAGATATGTCTGTATCCGGACAGGGAGGCCGCAAACCTGGCCGTGAAGGACAGGCTGCTGGCTATCAGGGAAAGGATCATGAACGGGGAGAAATTCTCCGTACTCGCCAGGATATATTCCCAGGACCCCGGCAGCGCCAGGAGAGGGGGAGAGCTGGGCATGGCGTCCAAGTCCGTGTTCTGGCCGGCCTTTTCCGATGCGGCGATGGCGTTGAAGCCTGGAATCGTTTCACAGATAGTGGAAACCCCTGACGGGTTCCATATCATCGAGGTCCTGGACAAGAACGGCGACATGTTCAATGCGCGGCACATTCTTCTGAAGCCTGTCTACACTTCCGAAGACAGGACCAAGGCGTTCGCCACTCTGGACAGTCTCAAGACCGAACTGCAGAACGGGGCCGTTTCTTTCGACCTCGCCGCCCGTTTCTATTCGCAGGACCCTGCTACCAGGACCAACGGCGGGCAGATGGCTGATCCGAATACGGGTTCGTCATATTTCGAGATAGACCAGCTGAAGCCGGAAGACTACAACGCCATCAAGGACCTCAAGGAGGGCGAAATATCCGCTCCTTTCGAGTCCAGGGACAACGAGGGCCGTTCCGGCAATACTGTTTACAAGATCGTCAAGGTAGACAAGATCATACCGGCACATACGGCATCGTTTTCGGAAGATTACAAGCTGCTGTCGGACCAGGCTTCCACGGAAAGGGCTGTCGAGGCTATCGACAAGTTCATAAACGAAAAGATAGAGGATACCTATATAATAATAGATCCTATATTCAGGGATTGCTCGTTCGAGCATGAAGGATGGGCTTCCAAAATCAGGGTAACAGAATAGTTATGCGTTATTTCTACAGCATTGCGTGTTTGTTTCTGCTGCCTGCCATGCTTTCGCAGGGGCTTCATGCCCGGGAGCAGGCTGAAGAGCAGGAGGACAGCCTCGTCCGGCTGCTCAGCGGGAAGAGTGCGCAGCTGCTGGAGATAGACGGCATGAGTTACAGAAAGATAGAAGGACCGGCAAGGTTTTTCCATAACAACACGTACCTGCTTTGCGACACGGCACTCTGGAATGTGGATACCCGTGTGATAGATGCCATAGGCAATGTCAGGATTATCCAGGACCAGACTGAACTGCAGAGCGAAAAGATGAAGTATTACATAGACACTGACCTGGCGGAATTCCGCGGCGATGTGGTGCAGCTTCAGGATAAGGATAACAATACGCTCAGGACCAAGTTTCTGGATTATAATACGAAAGACAGTGTGGCCGTGTTTTTCCGCGGCGGTTCGATGAAGGACAAGGACGGCCAGATCATCGAGAGCCTGACCGGGACGTACGATTCCAAGATCAAGACTTTCGATTTCGAGAATGACGTCAACATGTTCACGGACTCCATATTCATAAAGACGAATACCCTGAAATACCAGTCCGATCTGTCGCTCGCCACTTTCGGTACGGGGACCAATGCCTGGAAAGAAGAGAACATGCTGTCATCGGAATACGGGTGGTATGATCGTACGCGCGAACAGTTCTTCTTCAGCAGGAGCGTGCATCTGATGTCCGATACCCAGGAGGCGTGGTGCGATTCCCTGTATTTCAACAGGAATACTTCGGATATCCAGATGTACGGAAATGTACAGCTGAACGATACGACAAGAAATGTCTATGCTCTCGCCGGAAAGCTGGACTACAGGGATGCCGAGTCTGTGGTGACCCTTACCAGAGATCCTGCGGTGATAACAGTGACCGAGGAAAACGGGCAGAAAGATACCGTATATTTCGGGGCTGATACATTGGTGCATTATACCATGCAGATGTATCAGATAGATTCTGCAGTGGTAGCCGAGGCGGCTCTGAGAAGGTCGAATCTGGATATCGACCCGGTGACGGAATTCCGGCGCAAGGCTGCCGAAGAGGCTGCTAAGAAAGCGGCTGAGGCGGCTGCCAATGATCCTAACAAGAAGGCTCAGATGGAGGCTCAGAAGAGGGCGGCTGAGAAGGCTGCCGCCGATTCTCTGGCTGCTGTCCGGGCTGCCGAAGCGGCTCTGCCGCAGGTGGCGGATTCTCTGGCGGCAGGCGGTGATTCCCTGATGACGGCAGATTCTCTCGTACCGGGGGATTCCCTTGCCCTGACTGACTCTCTGGCCTTCACTGATTCATTGGCGATTCCGGATTCATTGGCATTGACGGACTCTCTGGCATTGTCCGATTCACTGGCGGAGCCTGAATTGGACACTACCAATATCGGGTTCGTGGTGGCGTTGAGGAATGTCAAGATTTACAGGAAGACGATGCAGGTGGTCTGCGATTCCCTACTTTATTGCGATCTGGATTCCCTGGCGAGACTTTTCAAGGAGCCGGTAATCTGGAATGAAGTGACCCAGCAGTACACCGCGGACAGTATTTCGGTGGTGGTGCGGAACAATGCGATGGAAAAAGCGAGTCTGATGTCCAATTCCTTCATTCATATCGAAGAGGATACCACGCATTACAACCAGATCAGGGGTGCGGAGATGATGGCCTATTTTTCAGGTGACGGGGAACTGACCCGTTTCGATGCACTCGGAGGGGCGTCTGCGCTGTTCTATATCGAGGAAAACGGAGAGCTGGCTACCGTGAACAAGAAGGATTCCAAGATGCTTTCCGCCGTTTTCAGCGACGGTGAGCTGAACAGGATATATTATTTCGATACGGCGGTCAGCGATGCGTATCCTGTCGTCCAGATGACTCAGGAGGACAGGAAACTGAAAGGTTTCAACTGGATTCCGGAGCGCAGGCCACAGGACAGACATGCCGTGACGTCTCTCGACCTGCGGCCTTCGGAAAGGACAGGATATAATGCGAGGCCGCGGGCCAGATATGCCCAGACGGACCTGTATTTCCCTGGTTATATCGATGATATCTATCTCCAGATTTCCATCAGGGATTCATTGAATCACGTACGGTCAGTGGAGAAACAGATGCAGGAGAGGGAAGAGGAATTGCGCCGGCAGGAGATAAAGGATTCGATAGCCATAGCGCGTCTGGATTCTTTAGAGACGGTGAAAGCTGATTCGCTGGCTGTCGTGGACAGTCTGAAGGCGGTTTCGGATTCTCTTGCAGTGGCGGATTCTCTCGCGAAGGCTGATTCCATCGCTGCCCTGAATGATCCTTCCATAGTCCTGACCAAAGAACAGATCCGGCAGAAGAAACAAGCCGAACGCGAGCAGAAGAAAAAAGACCGGATAGCCGCGAGGGAGGCCAGGTGGGCTGCTTTGGACCAGGCTGATGCCGATAAGGAACAGGCCAGGCAGGAGCGCAAGGCCGAGAAAGCCAGGGCCAAGAAGCGGCGTGCCCTGAAGCAGGCCCAGGAGAGGGCGTTGCAGGATGCGGACATGCTGCAGAAGTATATCGAGAGGTATGAGCGGAAGCTCGAAAGGCGCCGTAAGAATTAGTCATAACCGGTGATTTCCTTTCATTTTTCTTCATAATTTGTTTTGATTTTCCTCCGTCCGAGTAAGGGTCGTTTTGTCTTTTTGCGCAGAAATACATATTTTTGAAATTTGTATAAACGAATTTAACAGATTTTGCCTATGGAATTTTTGCGAACGATGGCTGTTTTCCTGGCTGTCACTGTTTCTGTCATGGCATCCGCGCAGGGAGGAAATCCCCGAATTCTTGCCGGCCGGGTGACAGACATCTGGGACGAACCTCTGGCCGGTGCCAATGTCTGGGTACGGGGCGATACAGGCAACGGTACGTCTACTGACATCAACGGTTATTTTTCCATCGAACTTCCCTCGCGGGGCGACATTCTGATAGAGGTGTCTTTTCTCGGAATGAAGTCCCAGACCATTTCCTATACAGGTCAGAAAGAAGTCACTGTGATTCTGGAAGAGGATGCGAACATGATGGAAGGGGCCGTGGTCACAGGAAAGCAGAATATCAACGACCTGGATATCCGTTCCAAATCCGGTGTCATCAGTACTGTGGATGTCAAGAGGCTGCAGGACAAGCCCGTGGTGGATATGTCCGTGGCCCTGCAGGGTTCCGCTCCGGGACTCGTGGTGACGAACAGGGGAGATTTGGGAACGAAGCCTGAAATCCGAATCAGGGGAAACTCTTCTTTCCGTGAAGGCGATGCCGCGAACGAGCCTCTTTTCGTACTGGACGGACAGGTCATATCTTCCGATGCATTCATGACACTGAATCCGCTGGATATAGCAGACATCAAGATATTGAAAGATGCGGTGGCATGTGCCCTGTACGGTACGAAGGCTTCGAACGGTGTCATAGAGATCACTTCGGTCAGGGGAACCGCCGGCGAGGCCCTGGTCACTTACAATTTCAATGCAGGTATCACCACCCGCGGCCGTCGCGGTGTGCTCATGATGGATACGGACGAGAAGCTCGAACTGGAACGCCGTCTCAGGAATCCGGCGGCTCCGGGCTATCTGTACAGCGAGGAATATATCCGCGAGACGAATCCGGGTGCCGCAAATATCGATGAACTGATAGCGGCAGGCCAGGCCAAACTGAACGAACTCCGCAAGACTAATACCGACTGGTTCAAGGAGTTGCTGCGCAATGATTTCTACCAGAGGCACAATCTCAGCGTCAGGGGAGGTAACAGCAAGACTTCCTACTATGCTTCCGCGAACTACAGCTATCAGGGAGGGCAGATTCCCGGCAATGACGTGAGCCGTTTTACCGGAAGGATAAGCCTGGACCAGGCAGTCGGACAGATAGGATATGTCTCTGTCAGCGTAAACGGCGGATATTCTAAGGCGAATAGTCCGAACAGTTCCGAATATTCACCGACTTCGCTGATTTATGAACTGAATCCGTACGAGAGCAAGACCAGCGGAGAGCTCTGGTCGTATCCCAACAGGACATACGATGACCTGTTCTACCAGTATGAGAAGGTGTCTACCGAAAAAAGGTTCGGAGCTACGGCCAGTATCAATCTCCAGCCGCTTAAGGGTCTGGATCTGGATGCGGTGGTGGGACTGGACATGGTGCTCTCGGAGTCCCAGGATTTCACTCCTTCCACATCGTATTCCGAGCAGCAGAGCGGCGCCCCGGAGATAGAACGGGGCCGTCTGAGCAGAGCAAAGAATGTCATGACGAACGTGACATATAATATACGTGCCACATGGAACAGGGTTTTCGGGAAGCACGACATCACTCTCGGTGCCAATACCGACTACTATATGGATGATGTGGACAATATGTCCATTACGGGCTACGGTGTCGGCCAGCTGAATTCGGCGGCCGCCATAAACCAGTCCATAGAAGGCAGCAGGAAGGTCAGCACTTCGAATCTGAAGGAGAAGACGGCGCAGGTGGGTATAGGTGTGCTGGGCGGTTACAGTTTCGACGGGACATACGACCTGTTCGGAACGTACAAGGCTGATGCTTCGTCCATCCTGCCCAAGGACAAGAGGTGGAATGCTGCCTGGGCCGTGGGTGCGGGATGGAATGTGAAGAGCTATTTCCAGGACTGGAATCCGATATCGGCATTGCGTTTCAAGGCTTCTTACGGGCGGACCGCGAGTCTGGCCGGCATCTCGCCGTCATTGGCGGTAGCCACCTTCCAATATCTGGAGGACAGCTATGGCGACAGGAGGCTTCTGGACCTGATGTCGCTCTATAACGATTCCCTGAAGCCGGAGCAGACGGTTTCCACCGAGGCAGGAGTATCCATAGGATTCTGGAACAGACTGTCGCTGGATGTCGGCTGGTACAACAGAATCACGGAGGATGCCCTTCTGGATGTGCCTATCCCTGCATCGAACGGTTTCACTACCATGAAGAGGAATATCGGAGTGCTGAGCAATTCCGGTATAGAGGCGGCGGTTTCGGCCACTCTCCTGGATATGGAAAATACCCGTCTGAACCTGCGCTTTTCCGTGGCATACAATGAAAACAAGGTGCTGGACCTGTATGACGGGGACAAGCTGTACACGAGTGAATATACCCTGGTGCCGGATTATGAGGTGGGAAAGGCTTATGACATCATATACGGACCGATTTCGAACGGTATAGACCCGATGACAGGTTTCCCTACGTTCAGGAAAGCAGACGGAAGCGAGATTCCTGCGTCCGGGAAGCTGGAAAGGGAGGACATGGTGGCTCTCGGTCATGGAGTACCTCCTTTCAGCGGTACCATAAACCTGAGTTTTACATACAAGAATCTGGAATTCGATGCCGACTTCTATTATGTTCTGGGCGGTATCAAGGCCTATGCCTTTTCGTATGTGAGGGATGTGGATGATGCGAACAAGAACGCTGTACGCGGACAGGTGGAGAATATGTGGTTCAAGAAAGGAGACCAGGACAAGATCTACAATTCCCCTTATACCGAGACGGCTTCCCTGGAGAATCTGACCCTGTACCCGAACAGCCGTACGGTGGGCAGCAGCGATTATCTGAGACTGTCCATGCTGTCTCTCCGCTACAGGTTTCCGCAGCGGCTCCTGCAGAAGGCAGGGAATTTCTTCAAGTACGGTAATGTCGCTTTCCAGGCTTCTAACCTGTTCACCCTTACGCGCTACAAGGAGTCCGACCCTGAATCCGGTTCGCTCGTAGGTGCGCAGCAGCCTATCTATACCATAAGCCTGAGTCTGTCATTCTAAACGAAACAAGGAGATGAAAAGATATATCATAAGTTTATTATGCCTGATGCCTGTGTTCACCGGCTGCCTCGATATCAAGCTGGAGAACCAGTTTTCGGATCCCGATGCCATCACGACTGTGGACACGGCCAGGGAGCTTCTGGCCACGGCATATAATTCCATCCCGCGTTACCAGATGGAGTTTTCGGTACTGAGCGATGATTTCTACCCGACCACGTATGCGAACCAGTATGCGGAAATGCAGAATCTCTACAACTGGCAGGACAATGCGATAAGCGACCTGTCTTCCCAGATCTGGAATGACTATTATATGACAGTGGCATATCTGAATGCTCTTCTCGACAGGATAGATAACGTGAAGACTGAGGATGAAGCCGGAGCTCTGGAACTGCAGAAAGTCCGCAGCGAAGCTTATGCCCTGAAAGCGTACTGCTATTTCGACCTGTTGAGGATTTATGCCCCGGCTTATTCTGAAGACGTGCTGGACAGGGACGGCATCATCCTGAAAAACAGGCTGGAACTGGATTTCCTGCCGAGGTCTTCAGTCAGGGCTTGCGTAGAGGAGATAGCTTCCCTGCTTTCGGAGGCGGCTAAGGTTTCGAACACCGGGAATGCCGTCTACTATTTCGGTTCCGATGCAGTGAATGCATTGCGTGCCGAATTCGAACTGTACCGCGGAGAATATGATGCGGCCGTGGAGTACGGACTGCCCCTGCTTTCAGACCTGGAATCCCGTCTGGCTGTGACCGAGTACTCGAATCTCTGGACCGAAAACGAGAGCCTGGAGCGTATTTTCGCCCCTTACATCTTCGATTCATTCTATATAAGCCTGAACTATGACAGGGAGAGCGGAGACTATTTCTGTCTGGCAGACGGGATCACGTACGACGATGCTGACACGAGGAAAGCCTGGTGCGAATATCAGGGTCCTCAGGCAGGAGTGCGCAGTCTGGGCAAATATAACAGGATGTATTACGAGAATTCGGAAGTGCGCTATATCAATACTCTGCGTTATTCGGGCGTTTGTTTTACCGTGGCCGAGGCCTATGCCAGGGACGGACAACAGGGCGAAGCCGTGGCACTGATGAACAGGTATCTCGGCGCACGCGGCTGTACTCTTCTGGATGAATCCCTTTCCGGAGACGCCCTTGTGGACGCCATCCTGAAGGAGAAACAGAAAGAATTCGTGGGCGAGGGCGTGAGGTATTTCGACCTCAAGCGTATCGGACGACCTCTCGACCGCTACAACGCTGCCGGAAACCGTACATCTACCATCGCCGCAGATGATTACCGACATCTTTTCCCGATACCTCAGTCCGAGTACAGGTACAATGAAAACATCACGGCGGAGCACCAGAATCCGGGCTGGTCATACGAGGTGGCGGAATAAATTCGGAATATTTTAATTAACAATCATTTATAAACGGATAAGACATGAAAAAATTTCTGACTTGGTGCTGCGTGGCCGCAGCAATGTCCGCAGGAATGACTTCCTGCGAAGAGCCTGAGACAGGCTATGAGGGAACCAA
>CALUSC010000007.1 GCA_944323345.1 uncultured Bacteroidales bacterium
GAGCGGAAGACGAGGTTCGAACCCGCGACCCTTAGCTTGGAAGGCTAATGCTCTACCAACTGAGCTACTTCCGCATTCTTTTCGTTTCTTTTTCGCGATGACTTCGTCATTCTTCGCATCGTCGGTCAGTCATTTACACGAGTAAACCTCTTTCCTCCTCGCTTGACTTTCTCGTCCTCGCAAAAATTAGTGGGAGAAGATGGATTCGAACCACCGAAGGTATAAACCAGCAGATTTACAGTCTGCCCCATTTGGCCACTCTGGTATTCTCCCGTTTTTTCGTTTCTTTTTCGCGATGACTTCGTCATTCTTCGCATCGTCGGTCAGTCATTTACATGAGTAAACTCCTTTCTTCCTCGCTCGACTTCCTTGTCCTCACAAAAAATAAACTTCAAAATCTTTTATGTTTTTGCGATGACTTCGTCATTCTTCGCATCGTCGGTCAGTCATTTACATGAGTAAACTCCTTTCTTCCTCGCTCGACTTCCTTGTCCTCACAAAAAATAAACTTCAAAATCTTTCAAAAAACTGAGCCGATGGAGGGAATCGAACCCACGACCCCGAGATTACAAATCACGTGCTCTAGCCAACTGAGCTACATCGGCGAAACCCTCAAAACCTTGAGTCGTTTCGTAAGGGATTGCAAAGATAGATATTATTTCTAATTCTCCAAAACTTTTTTCCCTTTTTCGGCGTTTTTATTTGCATATATCCTTGCCTATACGCCCCGGTCGCAGCTCCTGTTTATTCCTCCATAAGTTTTTTCAGCGTAGAGTAGATTGATTCTGAATCGTATCCGCATTCTGCCCTCAGCTCTTTCTGTGTTCCCTGTCCGATGAATCTGTCGGGAATCCCCATCGGTATCACTTTGTTGCCGAGTCCCCGTTCCGCAATATATTCCGATACGGCGCCGAAAAGTCCTCCTTTCGTGCATCCGTCTTCGATCGTAACGATGATATCGGAATTCCTTGCTGCCTCTCCGAGAATCGCTTCATCGACAGGTTTTATATACCTTATATTATATATTGCAGGATTCTTCCCGGTCTCTGCGCCTATCCTGACAGCAGCCTCATAGGCCCTGTTTGCTACAGGCCCTGCGCATATTACCGCGACTGTAGCCCCGTCCAGCATCTTTTCGCCTTTCCCCGGTGCAAGTTCTTCGAAGTCTGTTTCTCTCCATGCGATGCCTTCTCCGTAGCCGCGCGGATATCTTATGATGAACGGGCCGTCATCCCATTTCGATGCGGTGAACATCATGCTTTTAAGTTCTGTTTCGTCCCTCGGCGCGGCGATGACTGTTCCCGGTATGCTTCTGTATGCTGCCAGATCGAAGCTGCCGTGATGTGTGGCTCCGTCTTCTCCTACAAGTCCGGCCCTGTCGAAACATAGTACGACACCAAGCTTCTGAAGTGCGACATCGTGGATGATCTGGTCGTACGCCCTTTGTGAGAAACTTGAGTATATGTTGCAGAACGGTTTCATTCCGGCAGCCGCCAGACCTGCGGCAAACGTGACTGCATGTTCTTCTTCAATGCCGACATCGAAGAACCGCCCAGGTATTTCTTTGGCAAGGATATTCATCCCGCATCCGGATGCCATGGCAGGGGTTATCCCCACTATCCTTTTGTCTTTTCTGGCGAGTTCCAGAAGAACTTCTCCGAATACATCCTGATAACGGCTTTCCTTATGCCCCGCCGGGGCAATCCTCTTACCTGTCAGAGGGTCGAACATCCCAGGTGCATGCCATGCAGTCTGGTCTTCTTCCGCCGGGGCGAAGCCTTTCCCTTTCGTGGTGATGGTATGCAGGATGAGCGGCCCCTTGAGCTCCTTCAGTTTGCCCAGAATATGGATCACCTGTCCGATGTCGTTTCCGTCTACAGGTCCGAAATATCTGAATCCCATGGCTTCGAACAAGTCTCCTCCGGATTTTTTCACAAGCGTCGATTTCGCGCTTATGACCATTTCCTGCATCGCTTTCCTGAACTTTCCTTCACCGATCCTGTTCCATATATGAGTCTTGATTTTGTTATATGTCGGGTCTGTAGTCAGTTTGAGCAGGTGCTCGTGCAGGGCGCCGATATTCTTGTCGATGGAAATATTGTTGTCATTGATGATGACCAGAAGATCGGCCTTGCTGTTGCCAGCATTGTTCAGGCCTTCGAATGCAAGTCCTCCCGAAAGGGCTCCGTCACCTATCAGCGCCACGACTTTTTCTTTCCGGCCCCGGATCATTGCTGCGGACGCGAGTCCGAGTGCAGCAGAGATGGAGGTGGATGAATGGCCGGCACCGAAAGCGTCATATTCGCTTTCTGCCATTCGCGTAAAACCGCTTATGCCGTCTTTTTTCCTGTTTTTTCTGAAAAGTTCCTTTCTGCCCGTGATTATCTTGTGCGCGTATGCCTGATGCCCTACGTCGAATACTATCTTGTCCGACGGCGCATTGTATACATAATGGAAACCGACGATCAGTTCTACCGCGCCGAGGCTCGAACCGAGATGTCCGGGATTCGTGGCGCAGCATTCTATCATGTATTCCCTTATTTCAGCGCAAAGCTGCTTCAGTTCTTCGATACTGAAGTTTTTGATGTCAACAGGGAAATTTACTTTATCTAACAGTTCATACATTTCATTTCTTGTTAGGCATGTCGATTTCCAGCTCAGGGTGCTTGCGTGAAGATATCATGAGAGAAACCGCTACGGTGACTGCAGCTATGCCCAGTCCTATGAAAATGTATTCTGCATTTACTGCCGCAGTGATTTCCTGTGTCCTGTTTCCCGCTTCGGTTACCATGTTCCTGAATATCATGCCCACGAAAATCGGGACCAGCAGCATTCCCATGTTCTGTATCCAGTAGACGAGGGAATAGGCCGTGCCGAGATTCCGGTCAGGGATGATTTTCGGTACGGTAGGCCACATTGCCGAAGGCACGAGAGAGTATCCGATTCCCAGAAGAGATATGGCCAGATATCCGTAGAAGGCTATTCCCTGGGGAGCGAATGCCATGATCAGGTGTGAAGCCAGAACCAGGACGGCTCCGACCAGCATCCATCCGGTAGCCTTGCCCACCTTGTCGACGAGGGCCCCGAAAAGCGGCGTGAAAATGACGGTGAAGAACGGGATCATGGTAATCATCCACTTTGCCGAGTCTACGTCCATGCCGAACCGCGGAATGACGATCGAAGTCCCGAATTTCTTGAAAGAGATGATGCAGCAATAGAAGAATACGCACAGGAAAGCTATCATGAGAAATCTCGGATTCGTAAGGACTTTCAGTATGTCAGAGAACTTGAATCTGTCTTCTTCTCTGACAATGCCTTTCCTTGTTACGATTCCGGCATTTCTGTCGAAAGCGGAATCCATGGCAACGAAAATCGCCCACAATATCCCTCCGGCCAGCAGCAGCCCGAGTCCGAGCATGGCAGGACGCGCGGTCTCGGCCAGCGTATATATTTCTCCTGCGGGTTTCTGGGCTACCAGAACCGGTGCCAGGATGAATGCGGCAGCGGTTCCGAGACGTGCTATGGCCAGCTGCAGACCCATGGCTAAGGCGACGTTCCTGCCTTTGAACCATTTGGCTATGGATCTGGTGACTGCCACCCCTGCAATCTCGCTGCCCAGCCCGAAAAGCATACATCCGACGTATGCTATGGTCAGTGAAATTTCAGGATTTAGCCCGGATATGAGTGCTGCGAAAACAGTGACCGCGCCGGCGATCATCAGTCCTACGAATATCGAGCCTATGAGCCTGACACCGAACATGTCGAGAAGGACTCCGCAGATCACGAGCCCTCCGCATACGCACAGGAATGAGTATCCTCCGGCATAAAATCCGTAATCTGCGCTGTCCCATCCGAGCTGCAGCATTCCGGGATTCTGGAAGATGTGGGACAGCGTGGAGAACATGTCGTCGAAAAAGTACGATGCGAACATCGGTACTACCAGACATGCAAGCGCTATCCAGCACAATGTACTGCTCTTGAATGTTTTCCCGTTATTTGTTTTCAGAGTCATTCTCCTGAATATTTGGGAGTTCGAGTCCGAAGCCTTTCTTCCTGTCTTCCACTTTCAGCATCAGGCTCAGGATGAATGCGAGGATTCCGAATGATGAGAATATGATCATCGGCATGAGGTAGCCTCCTGTAGAATTGAGCACGACGCCTATCAGAAGAGGTACGAGGCAGAGCCCTATGTTCTGAACCCAGAAGATAAGGCAGTATGCGCTGCCGAGTATTTTTTCGTCTATGATTTTAGGGACGCTTGGCCATAACGCTGCAGGTACGAGCGAGAAACTTACGCCCAGAATCACTATCAGCAGCACGGCGAACCATTTGTACGGGAACAGCGGCAGCAGAAAGGCAAAACTCAGGTGACATGCTATCATTATGACTGCGCCAACCATAAGCATCGATGCCCCTTTCCCTTTGTGATCCAGGAAAATGCCCAGTACAGGAGTAAGGCACATGGCCAGAATGGGGAAGCAGCTGAACAGTCTTGAAGCCGTGTTCGCATCCACATTCAGAGTCACTTCCAGGAAGTTCGGCGCGTATCTCTGGAACGGGAAAATGGCCGAGTAGTAAAGTACGCACAGGAGCGCTACAAGCCAGAACATCTTGCTGGAGAAAATCTGTCCGAGATCCTTGATGTGGAATTCGTCTTCCGGACTTTTCTCTGCCGTGGCTTCGCCGGCGGCAATGAGCTGCTTGTCGAGCTTCGTGTCCATGACGGAGAACACTATGTAATTGATGAGTCCTATCAGAAGCAGGCATGTGCAGAATGCCAGAGGTGCCACTACAGAGCCTCCGAATTTGTCTGAAATGGCAGGTGACAGCCACATTACAGCGAAGACTCCGAGTCTTGCGATGGCCATTTCAAGTCCCATGGCCAGGGCCATTTCTTTACCTTTGAACCATTTGGCTATGGCTTTCGATACTGTGGTGCCGGCCATTTCGCATCCGCATCCGAAGATCATGAATCCAAGTGCCGCCATCTTGGCGCTGCCGGGCATGGCAGTCCACCAGCTGTCCAGCCATCCGCAGAGTTCGGTGGCCTGGAACCAGTCGCTGATTCCTATGTATTTGATTCCTGCCCCTGCCAGCATGAGCGATGCGGAAAGGATGCCGGTGAATCTTATTCCCATCTTGTCCAGAATGATTCCGGCCACTATCAGGAATCCGCATACGTTAAGAATGTATTCGGAGGCGGCATAAGTGCCGAATACTCCGCTGTCCCATCCCCTTTCGCTTTCTATGAGGGATTTGAGAGGGGACATCACGTCCACGAACATGTATGCGAAGAACATCATCAGAGCGATGAGGACCAGTGCGGCCCATCTCGCGGCAGGATAATCGTTCAGGAATTTTCTTATTGTTGCAGTCATTTCTGTATTGGTTTCAATATGTTAATCCGTTTATCTCATAATCGTTGCATCCCTGTCCGGTCCCAGTGAGATGATTTTTATAGGTACTCCGAGATATTTTTCCATGAAGGCTATGTAGTCGGTAAACTCCTTCGGAAGTTCGCTTTCGCTCCGGCAGCCGGTAAGGTCGGTATTCCAACCTTTGAATTCAGTATATACCGGTTCTATTGAGGCATACGTGTCGAATGGCACCTGGTCGGTTTCCTGGCCGTCTACCTTGTATGATGTGCAGACTTTGATAGTCTCGAAAGAGTCGAGGCAGTCTGATTTCATCATGATAAGGTCGGTCACTCCGCTGATCATCACGGCATATTTCAGGGCCACGAGGTCCAGCCATCCGCATCTGCGCGGCCTTCCGGTCACTGCACCGAATTCGTTTCCGATTTTCCTGAGTTTCTCTCCGGTCTCGTCGAAAAGTTCCGTAGGGAACGGTCCGCTGCCGACCCTTGTGCAATAAGCCTTGAATATGCCGTAGACATGTCCTATTTTGGAAGGGGAGACACCGAGCCCGATGCATGCCCCTGCACATGCGGTCGACGAAGATGTCACGAACGGGTAGGAACCGTAGTCTATGTCAAGCATGGATCCCTGCGCTCCTTCTGCCAGTATGGCCTTGTTTTCCAGTTCCTTGTTTACGAAATATTCGCAGTCTGTAAGGCGGAACTCCCTCAGATATTCTATCGCCGAGAAAAATTCTGCTTCCTCAGCCTCCGGATTGCAGTCGAACTGCATCTGGGAAAGTATTCTGGCGTGTCTGTCTTTCAGCTTACGGTATCTGTCCTTGAAATCAGGTGCCAGAATATCGCCGACACGCAGCCCGTTGCGGCTTACCTTGTCGGTGTATGTAGGTCCGATGCCTTTCAGCGTGGAGCCGATTTTACCTTTTCCCATTGCCGCCTCGTTGGCTGCATCCAGCAGCCTGTGTGTCGGCAGAATCAGGTGTGCTTTCTTGGCTATGACTATCCTGTCTTTTACCGGAACGCCGGTCGCTTCGATATTTTCGCACTCTTTTCTGAAAGTTATGGGGTCCAGTACCACACCGTTTCCTATGATATTGACGGCGTCCTTTCTGAAGATTCCTGAAGGTATGGATCTGAGTACAAAACTTTTACCTTCAAAATGGAGGGAATGTCCCGCATTCGGTCCACCCTGGAATCTCGCTACTATGGGATAATTGCCTGCCAGAACGTCGACGATCTTGCCTTTGCCTTCATCTCCCCACTGGAGCCCAAGTACTACATCTAATTTCATGATATTTTTATTAAATTATCAACTTTTGTTTTTATAATACTGTCATTTCAGATTTTGCGCCGGCATTGCCGCCGTCCGTACGGTTCAGAACGGCAGGTCGTCATCCGCTGTTTCCGTTCCGGTGTCCGTCTGCAGCGGTCTTTCAGGCCTTGTTTCCGCATTCTGCGCATTGCGCTGCGGTTCTGGAGCTCTTCCCAGTAGCTGGATGTTTTCCGCCGCTATTTCCGTAACTGTTCTCGTATTGCCGGACTTGTCGTTCCATGATCTTGTCCGGAGCCGGCCTTCCACATACAGCTGCGTCCCTTTCCTGACATATTTTTCTACCAGATCGGCTGCCGTTCTCCAGACCGTTACCGTATGCCATTCGGTCATTTCCCTCATGTTGCCGTCCCTGTCCCTGTATCTTTCCGAAGTGGCCAGCCTGAAAGTGGCGACCTTCGCATTGCCTTCCAGGTATCTTACTTCGGGGTCTTTCCCGACATTTCCGATAAGCATCACTTTATTTAAAGACATGTCAATTCTTTTTTTCGGACAACCCCGCAATTTAATCAATATTTCTTACAAAACCTTGCACATTCCGGCAAAGTCCGGAGTTTCTCCCGTGAATATTCTGAATCCTGTTATTGCCTGGTATATCAGCCATCTTTTTCCGGAGACATAGATACCCTTGCACTTCCGTATGATATCGTTTTCTTCCGTACCGAATGACGGATTCTTGTAGTTGGCTTCCAGAATGATTTTTCCAGGCACGGGAAAATGCGACGTATCGAGGAAGTCCAGTTCCGGGATTCTCCCAGGGATGGTATAGATGACCAGATCCGATTCTTTGAACAGTTCGATGAATCTGCCGAGTTTTTCTATGTGGAATCCGAATCCGGGCATATCCTCGGCTATACTTATCGCTTTCCCGTCTGATCTGTTGACGAGTGTCGTGTCGTAACCTATTGATGCTGCGGCTGCTGCAGCTGCACGGCCTGCACCTCCGCAGCCGGCGATCAATGCTTTCGGCGTGTATCCGTAGAATGACGGCAGCATGGCCTTCACTGTAGAGAAATCGTTTCCGTAAAGGCTGAAGAATTCGAATCCGCCTTCCGGAAGCACTGCGTCGAGTATCGACAGGATGACTCCGGCATAGTCTGTATTGTATGCCATTATACCTTCATCCGTCTTGAGCAGCAGGTTTGCGGCACCTGTCAGCCTGCAGATGTCGGATTTCAAGCCGGCTTTTCTGAAAGCATCCGTCTTGAACGGCGCAGTGACGTTTACACCGGCATATTCATCCAGAAATTTCCCGTAGGATGTTTCGAAGTCATCGCCTTCTATGAGGTCGTATGAATATTTCCCTTTATATCCGGCCTTGAAAAGAGCCGGACTCCCGGATGTCTTTATCGGATTTCCTATCAGACCGAATTTCTTCATGATCTACAAGTTTATCGGTTGCGTTGCCGGACAGCTTCATAAAGCAGTACGGCGGCGGATACTGATACGTTGAGCGAGTCCAGTTTGCCGAGCATCGGTATCCTTATGTGCCTGTCGGCATTCTGTCTCCATATTCCGGTCAGCCCCGTGGCTTCAGTCCCCATGACTATGGCCGTCCCGCAGGACATGTCGGTTTCGTAATACGGCTCTGAATCCTGCAGCTGCGCTGTCAGAATTTGTATATTGTTGGCTTTCAGCCAATCAATGGTTTCTTTCGAACTTGCGGCTACTGTCTGTACGGTAAACAGTGCGCCTACGCTGGCTCTTATGAGATTCGGATTGTACAAGTCAGTGAGCGGATCACAGACGATTACTGCATCAGCCCCTGCCGCATCTGCGCTGCGCAGTACGGCTCCCAGATTTCCGGGTTTTTCCACTGATTCGAGTACGACGATCAGCGGGTTTTCACGGAGTGTCAGTTCTTCCAGAGATTTTTCCGTGATATTGGCCTCGGCGATGACTCCTTCAGTACTGCCGCGATAGGCTATTCTGGAGTAAAGTGCAGCCGGTATTTCGATTATTGCAGGCTGGTTTCCCGGATTTCCGTCCTGCCGGTGAATCCCGCATAGCAGACTTTCCAGTTCCTGAACCGGGCATATTTCCGGGCACACGAAGAGGCTTCTGATTCCGTATCCTGCATTGATGCAATATTCGAGTTCTCTCCGGCCCTCTATCACGAACATGCCTTTCTCGCGTCTCAGTCGTGATTTTTCCTGTAACGCGAGCAGTTCCTTTATCTTGGGGTTCTGGGCGGATGTGACGGTTTCCGTTCTCATTTTTCCACGGATAGACCCGGATATCATTCCACCGGCTTAGGTCTCATCTGAGGGAAGAACAGTACGTCCTGAATGGTAGGGGAGTTGGTCATGAACATGGTCAGACGGTCGATGCCCATACCCATTCCGGATGTCGGCGGCATGCCGTATTCGAGGGCGCGCATGAAGTCCATGTCGATATACATGGCCTCGTCGTCTCCGTGTTCACGCTGTTTCAGCTGATCCTGGAACCGGCCGAGCTGGTCGATAGGGTCGTTCAGTTCGCTGTATGCATTGGCAAGCTCCTTCCCGCATACGAAAAGTTCGAATCTTTCCGTGAGATCGGGATTGCTGCGGTGTCTCTTGGTGAGCGGAGACATGGAAACCGGATAGTCTGTAATGAATACAGGCTGGACGAGGTTCTTTTCACAGTATTCTCCGAAAATGGCATCTATCAGCTTGCCTTCACCCATTTCCTTCGTGACAGGGACATTGAGTCTTGCACAGGTTTCCCTGAGCTGCGTCTCGTCCATGCCTGCCACGTCTACACCGGCGTACTCCCTGATGGCTTCGAGCATGGGCAGACGACGGTAAGGCGGCTTGAAGTCCACCTGTTTGTCCCCGATGGTCACTACAGTGGTCCCGTGAAGTTTCAGCGCGATCTTTTCAAGCATCTTTTCCGTGAATTCCATCATCCACATATAATCCTTGTATGCCACATAGATTTCCATGCAGGTGAATTCCGGATTATGCGTCTTGTCCATACCTTCGTTCCTGAAGTCTTTGGCGAATTCATATACTCCCGGATATCCGCCGACTATCAGCCTTTTGAGGTACAGTTCGTTGGCGATACGCAGATAAAGGTCTATGTCCAGGGCATTGTGGTGTGTGATGAACGGCCTTGCGGTAGCTCCTCCCGGAATCGGCTGAAGGATCGGGGTCTCGACTTCGAGGCAGCCTGCGGCATTGAAGTATTCCCTCATGGTAGCTATGATCAGGCTCCTTTTCACGAATACATCCCTGACAGAAGGGTTTACTATAAGGTCCACGTATCTCTGTCTGTATTTGAGTTCAGGATCGGAGAATGCATCGTATACTTCGCCGTCTTTTTCCTTGACGATAGGAAGCACTCTCAGAGACTTGCTCAGAAGAGTGAGTTCCTTTGCATGTACGGAAAGCTGTCCGGTCTGCGTGATGAAGGCATAACCCTTTATCCCGATTATATCCCCGATGTCCAGCAGCTTCTTGAATACAGTGTTGTACATCGTTTTGTCTTCTCCGGGGCAGATTTCATCCCTTTTGATATATACCTGGATACGTCCGGTACCGTCCTGAAGTTCGATAAAGGATGCCGCTCCCATGATTCTTCTCGACATTATCCTTCCGGCGATTACGACATCGTCCAGATTCCCTTTTTCAGGGTCGTATTCATCCTTTATTTTGCTGGCAGTGGCATTTACAGGGTAAAGTGCTGCAGGGTAGGGATCTATGCCCAGTTCCCTGAGTTTGTTCAGAGCTTCGCGCCTGTTACGCTCCTGCTCGTTCAAATCCAAATTTTCCATTTTTTATATCGATTCCAAATTCCAGTCTGCAAAAATACAATTTAAATTTCAGTTTTCGTACTTGTCGAGAGCTTCTTTCATAAGTTTGCGCCCGGCCTCGCAGATTTCCTCTGCCCTGGCGTAATCGGCTATGGACCCGAATGCATCGAAAGGCATCCTGACCAGTATGTCAGGCGGATATATTTCCGTCATGAGTTTCGTGTTCCAATGATTCATCAGGTCGAAAGTCCTGGACAGAAGGGTGTAGTAATTCGCATCCGGATCGAAGGATTTCTGCGGCCTGTCTTCTTTCGAGAGGGCATCCTGTATGAGTTTGTGCCCGTGCATTCCGGCCAGCCGGAGTTTTTCTATGAAACTCATGGTGTCGTTATGCATGACCGAATCCATCACGGCCTTGTTTTCAGCCCTGCGTTCGTTTTCCGCATGTTCTCTGGCAGCTTCGGCATCGGCTTCTTCCACGAGAATCTGGCGGATGGCATCCACGTCTACATCGTTCACGTCGAATGCTACCAGGATGTCGTGTCCTGAGCGTTCCACGCGGTTCAAAGGCATCGTATTGGCTATGCCTCCGTCTATAAGCGTGCGCATTCCCATTTTTACAGGGCGGAACAGTGACGGAATGGAAATCGAGGCCCTGACGGCAGTGAAAAGGTCACCTTTGTCGAAAATGACTTCTTCTCCTGTGAGCAGATCCGTCGCTATGGCCTTGTACGGGATATCGAGGTTTTCAATGTTCACGTCCGGGACTATTTCCCGAAGGGCTTCAATGACTTTGTCGCCTTTCACCAGATGATTTCTGCTGATGGAAATATCCATCAGACCGAACACTTTCCACCCGTTTAGCGAAAAAAGCCAGTCTTTCACTTCATGAAGTTTTCCGGCAGCATACATGCCTCCTATAAGGGATCCGATAGATGTACCCGCAATGGATGTGATCCTGTAGCCTCTCGATTCGAGTTCTTCAATGGCTCCGATGTAAGCGAAGCCTCTCGGACCTCCGCTTGACAATACTAATGCGACTTCTTTCATAAGGCTGAATGATTGATTCTCAAAGATAAGAATAAAATCAATTCAGAACGGCGCAGTCGAAATATTCGTCGAAAATCTTTTTTGCCCTGTCGAGCTGTTCTTTCGTATTGAGCGGTGTATCCCTGAGTTTGTACTCCCATCCCAGAGTCTCGTATTTGTTTATTCCCAGGGTGTGGTATGGAAGGATTTCGACTCTTTTGATCATCTGATACCGCGGCCTGCCTGTGGAGTCTTTCCCGAAATGACGGCAGAGTGCCAGCATGTCTTCTTCCGAATCGCTTATGCCAGGTACCAGTACGTATCTCAGCCAGAAAGGTTTCCCGTGTTCTTCAAGCCATGCGGCAGTAGCCAGGGTCCTGGTATTCTCATGACCGGTCAGAGCCTTGTGTCTTATGGGATTGAACTGTTTCACATCGAGGAGGACGAGGTCGGCGAGGCTGAAAAGTTCTTCCACATGGCTGTTCCAGATACCTCCGTTGGTATCGATGCAGACATTGATGCCGTTTTCATGGAGTTTCCTGACCAGGGGAATGAGTGCTTCCGCCTGTGCGGTAGGCTCTCCGCCAGAGAAAGTTACTCCGCCTTTCTTTCCGAAAAAAGGTTTCTGGTTCAATGCCATCTTCAGGATGTCGTCAGGCTCTGTCGGTGTGCCGCCTTCGAACGGAATCGTATCCGGATTCGCGCAGTACAGGCACTTGAACGGACATCCCTGTAAAAACACGACGAGCCGGAGTCCCGGCCCATCATAAGTTCCCATACTTTCGTATGAATGTACGTTCAGCATCGCTTAGAGAGAATTGTGGAATGTCCTTGCGATTACTTCCAGCTGATGTTCACGGCTCAGTTTCACAAAGTTCACTGCATAGCCGGATACCCTTATGGTCAGCTGTGGATATTTCTCAGGATGCTCCATCGCGTCTTCCAGCATTTCCCTGTTGAGGACGTTTACGTTCAGGTGATGTGCACCTTTCGTGAAATAGCCGTCCATCATGGTCACGAGATTCTCGATTTTCTCTTCATCTGTAGGTCCGAGAGATTTAGGGACGATCGAGAAAGTGTTGCTGATACCGTCCATAGCGTCGTGGTAGTCGAGCTTGGCGACAGAACTCAGCGATGCAATGGCTCCGTGGCTGTCACGTCCGTGCATCGGGTTGGCTCCCGGTGCGAATGCCACGCCTTTCAGACGGCCGTCAGGAGTAGCTCCGGTCTTCTTCCCGTACATAACGTTGGATGTGATGGTCAGGATAGAAAGTGTCGGTTCGGCATTCTTGTAAATAGGAAGTTTGCAGAGTTCCGCATTGAAATAATGTATCAGCTCCTTGGCGATATTGTCCACCCTGTCGTCGTCATTTCCGAAGCACGGATATTCGCCTTCTATCTGGAAAGAATCGGTGAGGCCTTCCTCGTTGCGGTGGGCGGTGACTTTGGCGAACTTGATGGCTGAAAGCGAGTCTGCCGCTATGGACATGCCTGCGACGCCGTAGGCAAGGTTGATGGAAGGATTCGTGTCGATGAACGCCATCTGTGACCTTTCGTAGTCATACTTGTCGTGCATGTAGTGGATGATGTTCATCGCCTCGTTGTATACTCTCGCCACTTCGTGAAGTACTTTCTTGTAGTTTGCGAGTACTTCATCATAGTTCAGGACATCGCTCTTGAGAGGCTCGATGCCCTCTACCATGACTGTTCCGGTGTTTTCGCAGCGTCCGCCGTTGATGGCCAGAAGCAGGGCCTTCGCCAGATTCGCGCGGGCTCCGAAGAACTGGATGGCTTTTCCTACAGCCTGGTATGACACGCAGCATGCGATACCGTAGTCGTCGCATTTGCGCGTATCGCGCATAAGGTTGTCGTTTTCATACTGTACCGAGCTGGTATCGATGGATACCTTTGCGCAGAAATCCTTGAATCCTTCCGGAAGCTCGGGGCTCCAGAGCACTGTCATGTTAGGTTCCGGTGCAGGTCCGAGGTTGTACAGCGTCTGCAGGAAACGGAAAGATGTCTTCGTTACTTTGATCTTGCCGTCGTTGAAGCGTCCGCCTATGGATTCGGTGATCCATGTCGGGTCTCCGGCGAATATATCGTTGTATGCCTGCATCCTGAGATGACGCACCATCCTGAGTTTCAGTACGAACTGGTCGATCAGCTCCTGGGCGTGCGATTCATCTATGATTCCGTGGTTCAGATCATATTCGATGTATATGTCGAGGAACGATGATACGCTTCCGAGAGACATGGCTGCCCCGTCCTGTTCCTTGACAGCCGCCAGATAAGCCATATATACCCATTGTATGGCTTCATGCGCGTTATAGGCAGGCCTTCCGAGTTCGAGACCGTAATATTCTCCGAGAACCTTGATTTCGTTCAACGCCTTGATCTGTTCGGCCACTTCTTCCCTTAGCCTGATTCTGTCCTCGGTCATCGGACCTGTAAGGTGCTTCAGATCCTCTTTCTTGGCTTCTATGAGCCTGTCGGCACCGTAAAGGGCGAGTCTCCTGTAGTCGCCGATGATACGCCCGCGGGAATAATTGTCCGGCAGACCTGTCAGGAATCCGAGTGACCTGAACTTCAGTATTTCTTCAGTGTATACGTCGAATACTCCGTCATTGTGGCTTTTACGGTAGTGCGTGAAAATTTCCTTTACTTTAGGATCAAGCTCTATCCCGTTCTGGTTGCAGGCTCTTTCCACTACTCTCCAACCTCCGAAAGGCTTGATGGCCCTTTTCAGAAGTTCGTCGGTCTGCAGACCGACAATGAGTTCGTTTTCCTTGTCAATATAACCGGCTTTATGGGATGTAATGGTAGAGATAGTCTTGGCATCGATGGAACGTACACCGTTGTTCTTTCTTTCTTCCTCCATAGCCTCCAGGCATTTGTCCCACAGTTTTCTGGTCCTGTCCGTCGGGCCGCAGAGGAAAGATGCATCACCTGTATAAGGCGTGATGTTCCTGTACACAAAATCTGAAACGTCGATTTTACGGCTCCAGTTGCCGTCAATGAATTTTTCCTTTAATTCCATAAGTCTTGATATTAACGTCATTACGACGGTTTTATGAATATTATGTCCAGCGTTCCGAAAATTCAGGCCGCAAATATAATGCTTATTTGTAATTGTTCAAATTTATTTTATGCACATGCCGTATCCCATGTTCGAATAATCCGGAACAGTTTTTTATTTTTGCATTTCAGAAGAAATATAGCAGTTGTCAATTATGAATAAATTCAGAAAACTCGTAGCCATCGAACCGGCAGGTCTTTTGCCGGACGCAGTCAAAAGGCTGTATGATCTCGCCGGAGAGGTCGTCTTTTACAATGATATACCGCAGGATGACAAGGAAGTGGCCCGCCGCATAGGCGATGCGGATGCCGTGTTGCTGAGCTATACATCGTCTATCACTGCCGCAGCCATGTCGGAGTGCCGTGAATTGAAATACATCGGCATGTGCTGTTCCCTGTATTCGCCGGACAGCGCCAACGTGGATATCCGTTATGCTGAAAGTCACGGCATTACCGTAACCGGAATCAGGGACTATGGCGATGAAGGCGTCGTCGAATATGCCGTTAGCGAGCTTGTCCGCTGCCTCCACGGTTTCGGGCAGAAGCCGTGGTACGGTTTCCCGCGCGAAATCACAGGCCTGAGGACAGGTTTTCTGGGACTGGGCAAGTCGGGAGGAATGATCGCGGATGCCATGAAGTTCTTCGGCGCTGACGTAAGTTATTTCGCCCGCAGCGAAAAAAGACAGGCAGCCGAAAAAGGTTACAGGTTCATGTCTCTCGACGGGGTCCTGGAAACGAGCGATGTAGTGTTCTGCTGCCTGAACAAGAATACCGTCCTCATACATGAAGACGGTTTCCGCAAACTCGGAGACCACAAGATTCTTTTCAATACCGGACTTTCTCCTGCATGGGACGAGGAGCCGTTCCTCAAATGGCTCGAAGGCGACAATCTGTGCTTCTGCGATACCCTCATGGCACTGGGAGGCAGTCATCTTGCTGACCATCCCAATGTCCGCTGCATGAATGTATCTTCCGGCAGGACGTCCCAGTCTTACGTCAGGCTGAGCGACAAGGTTCTGGCCAATATCGAAAGTTATCTCGGAGTCTGAATCTGTCCGTCCCCGGTTTCACCAGGTGCCCGGCAATACGGGAAACTGTCCGGGGACGGCTGTCGGATTCCGGACTATACCGAGGCCGTATTCTCGAATGATATTTTGTTCGCAACGACCTCGAATACCTGCTTTTCCGTTCCGTCGCTGCCGGTAAAGCGCGAAGACCTCAGTCTGCCGCAGACATAGAGCGGCATCCCCTTTTCGATTTTTTCCAGATCAGGCATCCCTTTCCCGTTCCATGCGACTATGTTGTGCCACGTAGTCTCTATGACCGCATCGCCTTCACGTCCTTTATAAACGAAGTTCGTGGCCAGGGAGAATCTCGCCACAGTACTGTCCCCTACATTGGAAAGCCGGACATTTCCGACATTTCCTCTCAATTCGATTCTGTTCAACTGTTCCATAATTTTGTCTTTATTTCCTGTGTCCGCAAACCGTGCGCACTCATCCGGACCCAGACAAAGTAAATGAATATAAATCATACGGGAAACAGGTCAGGGACAGTTTTTTCTTTTTATAGTGTCTTTTTCTTTTTCTGTATGAAGTGCCGGATCATGCCGGAAATTGCCGGAAAAAGAAAAAACGGTATGGAAAAGGAAAAATATCGTGACAGAAAAAGGAAAAGCGCGCGGCCGGTGTTTGACAATCCGGATATAATGCCAAAATTTGAGTCAGACCAAATGATTTAGCCAAGATGTCAAAAGAAAAAGAATCGCATGATGCGGTCTGCCTGGAATGCGGGGACAGGATCATATACGGACGTTCCGACAGAAAATTCTGCTGTGATGCCTGTAAGAACAAGTTCCATAACAGGCAGGCCAGGAACAGCCGCCATTTCCGGCAGCAGGTGAATACCGCTCTGGAAAAGAATTATTTCATTCTGGATTCGCTGAGGAAGACATCGCTGAGGAATATCCAGATGTCTGATCTCAGGAATATGGGTTTCCATCCTGAATTCTTTACATCCTACCGGAAGATTGCCTCACGGGAGGCGTTCATGTGTTATGACCTTAAATATTGCGTATGCGGAAAATCCGTGACCTCCATTTCCAGGATAAGTGTCATGTCCGATGAAGATATTTGTCCTCATGACAGATAATCTGTTTATATTTGCAACCGGAAAACCAAAGAACAGCTTATATGAAAATAAAAATGACAATTGCGGCGGCGACGCTCGCACTCATTACATCTTGCAATATGGAAAATCCTTTATTGACGGAGTCACCTGAACTTTACGGTGCGCCCCGGTTCGACAAAATCGAGAACAAACATTATGTCCCTGCGTTCAAGGCAGCCATCCAGGAGGCGAAGGCAGAGATAGATTCCATCGTGGCCAATCCGGAAGAGCCTGATTTCAGCAATACGATAGAAGCTCTGGAATACAGCGGCCGTACGCTGGACCGCGTATCAGGCATTTTTTATAATCTCATGGAAGCCGATACGGATGACGAGATGCAGGCCATAGCAGAGGAGATTTCTCCGATGATGACCGAGTATTCCATGTATATTTCGCTGAACAAGCCTCTCTTTGAAAGGGTGAAGGCTGTCTATATGAAGAAAGATTCCCTGGATCTGGAACTTGACCAGAAGCAATTGCTGGAAGATACATACAAGTCTTTTGCGAGAAACGGGGCCAATCTTCCGGATGCCGACAAGGAAACGTACAGCAAGTATGCCGAGGAGCTTTCCCTCGCTACTTTGCAGTTCAGCAAGAACGTGCTGGCGGCCACCAATGCCTATTCCCTCCATATAACCGACAGCACGGATCTGGCAGGCCTGCCTGGCTACGTAGTGGATATGGCCTCACTGGCTGCCAAGGAAAAAGGTCTGGACGGCTGGGTATTTACCCTGGATTATCCGAGCTTCGGCCCTTTCATGAAATTCAGTTCGAACAGGGAACTCAGGAAAGAAGTGTACATGGCATATATGACCAGATCTGTTGGCGGCGAGTTCGACAATACGGAAATAGTCAGGAAGATAGTGGATCTGAGGATAAAGATGTCGGAATTGCTGGGATACGATACCTATGCGGATTATGCTCTTGAAAACAAGATGGCCAAGGATCCCGAAACAGTAAATGCGTTTCTCAAGGAGCTGCTCGAGCCTACCATGCCGTTTGCAAGGCAGGAAGTGGCTGAAATCTTCAAATTTGCCAAGGAAAACGGCTTTGAAGACAGCGAACTGAGGTCTTGGGATTTTTCCTACTGGTCTGAAAAGTACCGTGAAGCGCGTTATAACCTGAACGAGGAACAGCTGAAACCATATTTCAGGCTTGAAAACTGCATAGCGGCGGCCTTTGACCTGGCGAACAGGCTTTACGGCCTTACCTTTACGGAAATACACGATGTGCCTGTATACCATAAGGACGTGAAAGTGTATGATGTGAAGGATGAAAACGGACGTCACATGGCGCTGTTCTATGCCGATTTCTTCCCAAGACCGAGCAAGAGAGGGGGAGCGTGGATGACTGCATTCAGAGAGCAGAGCATATACGAAGGTGTCGAAGAACGTCCGTTCATCAGTATCGTGACCAATTTCACGAAGCCGACGGAGAATGACCCGTCTTTGCTTACGCACGGCGAATTCGTGACTCTCCTTCATGAGTTCGGACATTCTCTCCATGGTATTCTGGCTGAAGGCCGTTACTCTTCACTGACAGGTACTTCTGTTCCGAGGGATTTTGTAGAACTTCCGTCCCAGATTATGGAAAACTGGGCTTATGAGCCGGAATTCCTGGATACATTCGCCAAGGACTACAGGACCGGAGAAGTGATACCGGCTTCCATGATTGACAAGATCGTGGCATCAAAGAATTTCCTGGCCGGCTATTCGCAGGTCGGGCAGCTCCGCTATGGCATTATGGATATGGCCTGGCATACTCTTTCTGAATTGCCTGCCGAGGGCACCGTGGATTTCGAGAAAAAGACAGTGGATCCGATCAACGTGATTCCGTCCGTTCCGGGTACGGCCTTTTCACCGACCTTCTCTCATATTTTCGCAGGAGGATATGCCGCCGGATATTATTCGTACAAGTGGGCTGAGGTACTGGAGGCCGATGCATTTTCTCTTTTCAAGGAAAAAGGTATTTTCAACAAGGAAGTGGCAGCTTCTTTCCGTGACAATATCCTGTCGAAAGGAAGTACTGAGGATGTGGCCGTCCTGTACAAGAGATTCAGGGGTCATAATCCTGAACCGGAGGCGCTGATGGAGAAGTTGGGGCTCGTGGAAAAGTAGCCGTCGGATTTATTTGCAACGTATTGGCCGGTTTTTTCATCTTAATGCCTGGATTTTACCAGAAAAGAAATGAAAAAACCGGTTTTCATGTTTTTTGCCGCCATCGTATTGTCTGCGGCATGTTCTAAAATAGAGCTTGCAGGAGTATCTGCTACAAAATGCCAGAATATTTCGGGAAATTACTCTTCAATCGTCGTCGACGGAAACATTGTTGTCGAAGTTTCTTCTTCCGGCGAGATGGCGGAGATTACTTCTGATGCCAACATACTTCCATACGTGGATGTCTATACTGATAATGGCACGTTGTACATAGAATACGGCAACGGGGCCCGTTTTTCTTCCGGAAGGTTTGAGACGGTGGTGCGTATCCCTGAGAATACTGATGTCCAGGGAATCAGGCTTCTGAATTCTGCGTATTACAGGAATGACGGTATCATGAAGTCCGCCTACTATATGAAACTGGAGGCTGATTCCGGTTCCGGATTCGACATGGCCGGTCTGATCGCGAAGGACGTCATTCTGAATCTGCAGAACAGTTCCTTGTTTTCGGCCCGTTACGTGTCGCTGACCGATGCCACTTTCAATATATCAGGAGGATCGAAGGCGGAAATGGATGGAATCATCGGATATTGCGATGCGTTTATGTCAGGTTTTTCCACGCTTGCTTACAAGACAGACACTTATGTGGATAATTATGCCCTGACTATCGACCAGTTCAACGCCCAAATGTCAGATGCCAGTTCGGCATATTTCCATTCTGACGGATATCTTTCCGGAACCCTTACGGGCGGGAGTTCCATAGTTTTTACCGGAATGGCACAGAACTATGCCTCCATGCTCGACAGTTCCTGGATCGAGAGCATGTAGCGTTATTTAGGCGCAATCTTGTACAGGACGCCGGCAATGGCTGCATAGAGGAAGTTAGGTGTCCACAGTGCAAGCCCCGGCGGCATTACTCCCGTATATACGAACATTTCACTGAATCTCTGGAACAGAATATATGAGAAACTGAGGGCGATGCCGATACCTATGTTCCAGCCCATGCCTCCGCGCCGTTTCTTTGACGACAGGGCCACGCCCATGATGGTAAGGATGAATGCGGAAAAAGGCATTGCGAACCTTTTGTGTTTTTCTATCAGGGCGTCCTTGATGTTGGCGTCCCCTCGCATCTTCTGCGTGGCTATCAATTCGTTCAGTTCCCTGTAATTCAAGGATTCCAGGGTGTTTTTCTTTAGATAGAAATCCGCGACAGTCAGATTTATTACGGTGTCGAGCTGTTTCCCGCTCCTTATCTGGTCTTCGAGCGAATTGGTATAATCGCGGATGAAGTATTTCTTCAGTCTCCAGCCGTTGAATGTGGTATCCCATACAGCCGTTTCAGCCGACAGTTTCGATACCAGCTGGTTATCTTCTATTTTTTCCAGAGTGAACCTGTATGCGGTATTGTTCCATGAACTGAATGACTCTACGAAGACGAATTCTCCGGGAGCTATCTGGTAATGGATGTTGCGGTTATTGTTGCCGGTGTTCGATTTTATGTATTTGTTTTCGAACTGCACCAGCACCTTGTTCGAATTCGGGATGATGAACAGATTGAGGCACAGAGAGAATATCGCGATGATGGTCGCGGAGAAAATATAGGGGACCATCATTCTGTGAAAACTTATCCCGCATGACAGTATGGCTATTATTTCGGAGTTGCCGGCCATCTTCGACGTGAAGAATATCACGGTGATGAATACGAACAGGGCGCTGAACATATTCATGAAGTAAGGTATGAAGTTGAAATAATAGTCTACAATGATTTCTTTCAGAGGGGCTTCCTTGCTGACGAAATCATCTATCTTTTCACTTATGTCGAATATGATGACAATGCCGATGATGAGTATCAGGGCAACAAAGAAAGTAGTTATGAACTGCTTGATTATGTATAAGTCGATAAGTCTCGGCTTGAGGTCAAGATGTCTCATTTCCTTTTTCTTATAATCTTGTCATGATTCTGCGTACCGTAGTTTCCTTCCAGCTCTTGAAGTCGCCTGCCTTTATATGCTTCCTGGCTTCACGTACCAGATCCAGATAAAAGGCGAGGTTATGTTCGCTGGCTATCTGTCCTGCGAATATTTCCTTGGCTATGAAAAGGTGCCTCAGATATGCCTTGCTGTATGTCCTGTCCACGAATGACGTCCCGGCAGGATCTATCGGAGAGAAGTCGTCTGCCCATTTCTGGTTTCTCATGTTCATGATGCCGTTCCAGGTGAAAAGCATTCCGTTCCGTCCGTTGCGGGTCGGCATCACGCAGTCGAACATGTCCACGCCGCGTTCTATGCCCTCCAGAAGGTTTGCAGGAGTCCCGACACCCATAAGATATCTCGGCCTGTCGTCCGGCAATATCGGACATACCACTTCCAGCATTTCATACATCTTTTCCGTAGGTTCTCCTACCGAAAGCCCTCCTATGGCGTAACCTTCCCTGTCGAAAGAGGCTGCATGCTCTGCGGCTTCCCGCCGCAATTCAGGATAGACGCATCCCTGGACTATCGGGAAAAATGTCTGTGAATATCCGTACAGCGGCTCTGTCTCGTCGAAGTGTTTTATGCATCGTGCCAGCCATGATTCCGTCAGTCTGAGCGACTTTTTCGCATATTCGAAACTGGCGTCACCCGGAGTGCATTCGTCGAGGGCCATTATGATGTCCCCGCCAATGATTCTCTGCGTGTCGACATTGTTCTCAGGCGTGAAAGTATGTCTGGAACCGTCTATGTGCGAGGAGAAAGTACATCCGTCGGGAGTGAGTTTTCTGATAGGGGACAGCGAGAATACCTGGAATCCGCCGCTGTCCGTAAGTATCGGCCTGTCCCATGAGATGAATTTGTGGAGCCCTCCGGCTGCCTTGAGGATATCCAGGCCAGGTCTCAGATACAGATGATATGTATTGCCGAGGATAATCTCGGCCTTTATGTCATCTTCCAGATCTCTGTGATATATGCCTTTGACAGAGCCGACTGTGCCTACGGGCATGAAGATAGGCGTCTCTATCTGCCCGTGGTCTGTGGTTATGATGCCGCATCTGGCATTCGAGCCGGGATCGGAGGCTGTCTTGACAAACTTCATATAAATCTTTTTAAACGGTCAAAGATAGCAAGAAACTGCCATATAATTCAAATTTTGACCAAATTCTCATTATATTTGCTGAAATAACACTGAAAATATGAATAACGCAGTTCGTATCAGGCTGATCCTGATGAATTTCCTTCAATGGGCCGTCTGGGGTGCATACCTCACTTCCATGGGCAGCTACCTGGTATCTGCAGGACTTGCAGAGAAGATAGGTCTCTTTTATGCCATGCAGGGCATAGTCTCGATATTCATGCCTGCGGTAATAGGTATCATAGCCGACAAGTATGTTCCTGCACAGAGGCTCCTCGGCCTGTGCCATCTCATAGCGGGTGCGGCGATGATAGCTGCAGGATATTACGGCCTGACTTCCGGCCAGGACGTGAAATTCGGAGTGCTTTTCCCGTTATATACCCTCAGCGTAGCATTCTACATGCCTACCATAGCGCTGTCGAACTCCGTGGCATTCAAGATTCTGGTCAGGAACGGCTTCGATACGGTGAAGGATTTCCCTCCGGTCAGGGTCTTCGGTACGGTAGGATTCATCTGCAGCATGCTTTTCGTGAATTTCGTGAAGGATGCCGACGGGATACAGTTCCAGCATACGTATAACCAGTTCTTCGTTTCGGGAATAACAGGTTTCGTGCTCTTCCTGTACTGCTTTACGCTTCCTGACTGCCCGGTGAACAGGCAGGTGAAGTCTCAGAGTCTTGCAGAAGCGCTGGGAGCCAAGGCTTTCCGGCTTTTCAAAGATCGCGGGATGGCTACATTTTTCGTATTCTCCATGCTTCTCGGAGTGGCCTTGCAGATTACCAACGGATTCGCGAATCCTTTCATTTCGCATTTTACGGATGTGCCCGAATATGCTGACACATGGGGTGCGCGCAATGCCAACGCCCTGATATCCATATCGCAGATGTCCGAGACTTTGGGAATCTTGCTGATTCCTGTAGCGATGAAAATATTCGGCATCAAGAGGGTGATGCTCATAGCCATGCTTGCCTGGGTCTTCCGTTTCGGCCTCTTCGGTCTCGGAAATCCCGGTCCAGGTGTATGGATGTTCATACTCTCGATGATAGTCTACGGTGTGGCTTTCGATTTCTTCAACATTTCAGGCGCTCTCTATGTGGAGCAGCGTTCGTCTGATGAGATAAAGTCCAGCGCCCAGGGACTGTTCATGCTGATGACCAACGGCATAGGTGCTACAGTCGGTACATTGTCAGCCCAGGCAGTCGTGAATCATTTCGTCTACAATGCAGTTGAACCGGACTGGAGTGCCGCATGGTACATATTTGCAGGGTATGCCCTCGTGGTTGCCGTCCTGTTCGCCATCTGTTTCAGAGATCCCGGCAAAGGCCCGTACAATAAAATCGCATGATTCGGAATATGCCGGCGCCGGTCCGGCCATATAAATAATTGAAGCCGACTCAAAAGGAGGAATTTTAAGGCTTAAATACCCTTTTGAGTCGGCCTCAATGCCTGTTATTGTTTGTTTTTTTAAGTTCGGTTGACTCAACTTATCTGCAGCATTCGTGATGCGGTGCAGGATGGTGTCTGTGATGAGGTCTGTTCCCAGGTCCCGGGCGGTGTCCGTCACGATGGTTTTTCATCTCTTTCCACTGGCCGATCTGCTCAGGAGTCAGGATCTTTTCGATGTCTGCCATGTTCTGTTCATGCATTTTCTGCATTTCAGCGCGGTGGTCAGCTATGGCTTTCTGCCTTTTTTCATTCTGCGAGACCAGAAGTTCCTTCAGTTCTCCGGCCTGCTTGTCACTGAGATTCAGGCACTCCTGCATCCTGTTTATCCTCATTTCGATTCTTTCTTCATCTGAAAGTCTCTCCCGGTCATGTCCGGGTCCGGGATGGTGGGGCCCCTGTGCGAATGCGGCGCCTATTCCTATGGTCCCGGCGACCAGTACTGTAACTAACCTTTTCATATCCTGTAAATTTAAATGGGTTTGACTTGTACGGCATGCGGCATGGAGCCGGCCGCGCAATACAAAAGTATGAAAGAAAACCGCAGCGCATCTCATATCATCGGCGTATGGTGGCGAACAGCGTTATTCCGGTGGTGAACGGCATGCCCTGTCTGAAATTCGATTTATATTGATTATTTTTGCGGATACCGGTACGGATTTTCCGTAATAATTACCGAAATCATGAATAACAGGAACCTGCCTATCATAATAGATGCAGTATTCTGCGTCATCCTTCTTCCGGCTATGATAATGCTTCTGCCCATAGAAAGGTGGCTGACGCATCATACCGGATTCGTATTGCTGCTGGTTATCTGGCTTTATGCAGTATATTTCATAAACAGAAAGTGGACTGTCCCCATGGTGTTCGGCAAGAACAGATATTTGCCTGCTGTCATTATTCTGGCGGCGACTGTCTTTCTCACATGGCTGTTGATCAGGATGGATATGCCTGGAGATTTTTTCAGGCATAGAGGACATGCAGTACACCACCGTTTTTTCAGGCTTGGTCCCAGGGAACAAGGTGTATGGTTCCTGTTTCTGGTAGTGACCACGTTCAGCGTGGCTGTAGGTCTTCTGACGGAGCTGTACCGGCAGATGCTCAGAAGAAAAGAGCTCGAACAGGAGAAGTCAAGGGCGGAACTTGCGCTGTACAAGGCTCAGATCAATCCTCATTTCCTGTTCAATACCCTTAATACCATTTACGGAATGATACTGACGCATTCCGACAGGACAGAGCAGGCTTTCATGCAGTTTATAGGCATGGTCAAGTACCTGTATTCCAAAGCCTCATCGGATTTCATTCCGGTGACGGAGGAGATAGACTATATCCGCCAGTATATAGAACTGCAGAAAAACCGCCTGAATGAGCATACGGGAGTCGAGTTCAATGCTGATGTTTCAGACAGCGGTGCGGTCATCGCGCCGATGTTGCTGATAACTTTCGTCGAGAATGCATTCAAGTACGGTGTTTCCTCCCATCGTGACAGCGTGATTTCAATCAGCATATCGGCCGATACCCGGAAACTCCGTTTCAATGTCCGGAACAGCGTTTTTCCTGAGTCCCTGGCCAAAAAGGGGGACGGGGTAGGTATCGTGAACTGCCGCAAAAGGCTGGAACTGATATATCCTGATGCCCATGAACTGAAACTGACGGATTCCGGTACATCCTACGAGGCGGACCTGACTATCTTTTTCGACAGAAAATGACAAGGAATATGATAAGTGCTATAGCAATAGATGACGAGCCTCTGGCTCTGGCCGTCATAGAACAGTTCTGCGGGAGGGACGGGGATATTTCCCTGAAGACTTTCAGTGATCCTGTCGAAGGGCTTGCGGCCGTGAATCGCGACAGGCCTGTCCTGGTGTTCCTGGATGTCGAGATGAACGGGGTTTCAGGGATAGATGTCGCGCGTACATTGCCGGAAGGCACTTTCCTGATTTTTACTACTGCCTATGCACAGTTTGCCTTGGACGGCTTCGAACTCAATGCCGTGGATTTTCTGCATAAACCCTTTTCCTACCAGAGATTCGGAGTTGCATTGCAGAAAGTACGTACGCTGATAAGGCTGAAAAGTGCGGCTGAGACGGCGGGAAAAGCCGGGGGAGAGATTACTGTCAAATCGGAATACAAGAGTGTCAGTCTGTCGGTATCCGGGATCAGGTATATAGAAGCGATGGACAATTATTCGAAAATCTATATGACTGGGGGAGATTCGGTGCTTACCCAGATGAGTCTGAAGGAGATGTCGGATTTGCTTCCTGCAGGTAAATTCGTGAGGATACACAGGTCTTTTATAATACCGCTGGACAAGGTTTCCAGATATTCGAGCAGGACAGTCACCCTCTCATGCGGCGTCACTCTTCCGGTCGGCCGTTCTTATTCGGCTGATTTCCGGCAGTCGGTCGGCGGGCACTGCTGATTCCCGTGCGGGACAGCATCCGGCGAACCGGCTTTCCTCATGGAAAATTCGCATCCGCAATATTGCTGGTTGTAGAAGTCATATTCCTTGATAAGCCGGTTCCTGCGCTCCTGCAGACCGTTTTTCCTCCAGTTCCTGTCCCACCATACCACGTCATCATATAAGGAGGCGGCGTATTCACCTGCCGCATTGATCTGATCCAGACTTTTCCATCTGGAAGAGGCGAGGGTAGTGGTTATGACGCGATACCCGTGTTCGTGGGCGTACCGGGCTGATGATACCAGTCTCATGCGGAAGCATTCCAAGCATCTGAGGCCTCTTTCAGGCTGGTCTTCAAGGCCTTTCATTTTCTCTAACCATGAAGCGTGGTCATAATCGGTGTCTACTGTTTCCAGACCGAGTGATTCCGCATACCTGGTACATTCATTCTTTCTTATAAGGTATTCTTCTTCCGGGTAGATATTCGGGTTGCAATAGTAGATGAGCGGTGTGATGCCGTTTTTCAACAAATATTCCACTATGGCTGAAGAGCAGGGGGCACAACAAGTATGGAGGAGAACTTTGCGTTCTCCTCCAGGCACTTCGAGTATGTTTTCCGCGTTTTTGGCCATATTTGGTGATTCAGGCGGACACTTTTATGCCCTTTCTTAATCCACGAACAGGCACCAGCCGAACGGATCGTCTATTTCACCGTCCTGGATACCGCGTATCATCCGGTACAGTTTCAGACTCTTTGGTCCGCACTGGTCTTTCGAGCCGAAATAGTACGGGGTAACCTGGTCGGATTCGAGAGCAGGTCTGTCATCTATCTGGTAGACAGGTGTGATGACTACAGCCGTACCGCATTCTCCGACTTCTTCGAATGAAGAAAGTTCCTCTACAGGTACAGGACGCCTTTCCACTGTCATTCCGAGTTCTTTGGCTACGGTCTCCAGAGATTTGTTCGTGATGGAAGGCAGAATGGTGTCCGACTTTGGAGTTATGTATGAATTGTCCCTGATGGCGAAGAAGTTGGATGAATTGAATTCATCGATATACTGGTGATGAAGCGGATCGAGATAAAGTACGGCTTCGTAACCGAGCTTGTGGGCCAGATTGTATGAATAGAGTGAAGCGGCATAGTTGCTTCCAAGCTTGAAACTGCCCGTGCCGTTAGGTGCGGCTCTGTCGTAATCTCTTGAAATAACGACGTATGAAGGCTGCAGCGTATTTCCCGTGTAGGCTCCTACTGGGGCGCAGAGCATCAGGAACAGGCATTCCGTAGATGATTTGACACCTAACTGCGGATTGATACCTATCAGCGTAGGTCTCAGGTACATGGATGCGTTCGTTCCGTAAGGCGGCAGGAAATCGATGTTTTCCTTTACGACCCGGATACACATTTCGATGAAACGCTCGACGCTCGGAGCGGCGATGCCGATGTAGTTTGCAGACCTCTGAAGCCTTTTTGCATTCTCCTCAGGCCTGAAAAGCCTGACTTTGCCGTCGGCTCCGCGGAATGCCTTCAGTCCTTCGAAACATTCGATGCTGTAATGAAGGGCGCCTGCGAAGGCATTGATGGTGAGATTGTCATCCGTGTGGCTTTCTACGGGGCCCCACTGACCGTCTTTGTAGCTGCAGCTCAAAATGGTGTTCGTCTTTCTGTAGCCGAAACCGAGCTTGGTCCAATCCAGATTTGCCATAGTCCGTATTATATTGATTAAAATTTCAGCTTTATTGGCCGGAGGCCGCCTAAATGAGGATTTCGAACAGTTTGTTGTTTTCGTTGATATACTCGTATGCTATCTTGTTCGCATCCATCCGGTGTACGAGGGCCTCGAAATCTTCCTTGCTTTCCACTTCGATGCCGATGAGGGCCGGGCCTTCTTCCTTGTTAGTTTTCTTGATGTACTGGAAGAGTACCAGATCGTCCTTCGGGCCGAGGTTGTCCCGGATGAATGAAAGGAATGCTCCGGAGCGTTGAGGAAAGCTGATTATGAAATAATGCTTCAGACCTTCGTAGAGCAGGGATTTTTCCCTGATTTCCTCTGTGCGCGTGATGTCGTTGTTGCTTCCGCTGATGATGCATCCGACCCTCTTGCCCTTTATCTTGTCGGCATAGAATCTTAGTGCTGCAGCAGACAGCGCGCCTGCCGGCTCCACGACAATCGCGCTTTTGTTGTACATGTCGATGATGGTGGTGCAGACGGCCCCTTCAGGCACGACTACGATGTCATCGAGGACTTTCTTGCATATTTCGTATGTGAGTTCCCCTGCTTTTTTCACGGCAGCACCGTCCACGAACTTGTCTATGTGTTCGAGTTCCACGATTTCACCCTTTTCGATGGCCGTCTTCATGCATGGAGCACCTGCCGGTTCCACTCCGATGATCTTGGTTTCAGGCGATGCCAGTTTCATGTAGGCACCTACTCCAGATGCAAGCCCGCCTCCTCCGATAGGGACGAACAGATAGTCGAGCGGTTTCTTCATCTGTTTTTCTATCTCCAGCCCGATGGTAGCCTGTCCCTCGATGATTTTCTTGTCGTCAAACGGAGGAATGAATGTTTTTCCTGCCTTCTCCGCATATTCGATGGCCTCTTTGTTCGCCGCATCGAAAGTGTCACCGGTCAGGACGATGTCGATGTATTCCTTGCCGAACATCCGTACCTGTTCGATTTTCTGCTTCGGGGTAGTGGTCGGCATGTAGATCGAGCCCATTATGTGGAGCTTGTTGCACGAGAACGCCACACCCTGTGCATGATTTCCCGCGCTTGCGCAGACGATTCCGTATTTCAATGCATCCGGAGGTATCGTACGTATCTTGTTGTATGCGCCGCGGATTTTGTATGACCGGACTATCTGCAGGTCTTCCCTTTTCAGATAGACTTCAGCGTCGTATTTTTCAGATAAGTTCTGATTCAGGAGCATAGGAGTCGGGTCTATCACTTCGTCGAGGATTTTCGACGCCATCACCACATCTTCTATGCGTGGAAAATATTCTGTTTCTGCCATGATTTGTAATTTCTGCTGCCGCAATGGTCATTGCAACATACAAAGATAAATATTTTTCTGCAGACAAGGAAACTTTTCCTCTGTCACAGCGTGGCAGTAACAGTATGAAAATGTCAGTCGAGAATGACGAGGGCGACGGACGGATGGCTGAATTCGAGATGCACCGTGTCTTCGGACGCGCGGTTCAGGGTCGCTTTCCACCAGTTGTCGAACACCACGCCGTCGGTAGGCCATACGAGTCCTTTTGATTTGATATTCAGACTATTGTCTGGAGAAAACAGCGAAAATGCACGGCCTTCCCCGCACTGGATGTCCACAGTGCCGGTAATGGCGAAAGCCGTAGACCAGTCGGAGACCATTTCGATGTGAGGGCCGCCGGAGAAACAGCGGGCGTATTCCATCAGCAGCGACAGGTTTCCTATGGTATGATCCTCCCTGTCCCCTGTACCTCCCAGAATATAAATATCGGTCACATCGGGAAAATGATTCATGACGTATCTTACCGCCTTGGTCTGGTCATTGTCGTCCTGGCCTGTTTCATGGACAGTCAGGCCTTTGTACCGTGCAAGCGCCGTCCTGCTTACGGAATCCATGTCGCCTATGACCACGTCCGGCATCCTTTCGCCGCCGAAAACGGCTTCCATATTCCGGAAGTATTTCATCAGCGCACCGTCGCAGCATATAATGTAATCTGCATTTTTCAGCAGATATCTGGGATAGTCTTTCTTCGGGAATTTTCCGTTGTCGATGATTACGGCCGTTTTCATGTTCATGCTTTTATCGATTCACGATACTTGTCCAGGACCTCTGACGAAGTTCCTTTCGAGACTGTGTATGACTCGGGATCGCGGAAGCCCAGCAGGAAATCTTTCGCCGTCATTCTCTTCTTGCCGGCCATCTGTATGTCCGTCAATGCAATGATGCCGTCGGAGGCCGATATGGCCAGTATTTCTTTCCCGTCAGACAATATTGTTCCGGCCGGAACACTTCCGCTCCTGCCGCAAAGTTTCATGAGCCTGCCGGTTTCTTCCGGACCCAGAAGTTCGGATGCGAAAATCTTTACAGGCAGAATCTTGCCGTCTTTGACCAGTTCGGTATATGCTGCAGGATACGGGCTCAGTCCGCGGATCAGGTTCCGTATCTCCTTTGCAGGTCTCTCCCAGTCTATGTGGCAAAGCTCCCGGCTGAGTTTCGGCGCAGGTTTGAGCACTTCGGAACCCTGTATGAAGCTTTTCTGCAGACGCAGTTCCACCTTCTTGTCGAAAATGGCTTCGATGGTATCCAGTACGGTACGGGCTCCTGTTTCCATGAGCTTGTCGTGTATCGTTCCGGCGTTGTCGTCATCTTCGATTCTGCACTGTTCCCTGAAGATGATATGTCCCGTATCCATGCCTTCATTTATCATGAAAGTAGTCACTCCGGTGAAGTGTTCGCCGTTGATTACCGCCCAGTTGATAGGGGCGGCGCCGCGGTATTGCGGGAGAAGTGCCGCGTGTAGGTTGAAGGTCCCGTATTTCGGCATGCTCCAGACTTCTTCCGGAAGCATGCGGAAAGCTACCACTACAAACAGGTCGGCATTCCATGCCCGAAGTGCGGACAGGAATTCCGGATCTTTCAGGGAGACTGGCTGCAGTACCGGCAGACCATGTTCTACAGCATATTTCTTGACTGCGCTTTCATTGACTTTCAGTCCTCTTCCGCTGGCCTTGTCTGCTACCGTCACTACTCCGGCTACGGTATAACCGCTTTTCACAATTGCATCGAGGGATGCTACGGCAAATTCCGGAGTACCCATGAAAACTATCCTGGTCTTTCTCATTTTTCTCAAGACTTTGTTTTTGATCTTCCTGAACAGCAGCCCGATTCTTTCGGTATCTATCAGGGATTTGTCATTTATGGCGTTCCAGGTGAACAGCAGGCCGATAGGCAGCAGTACCACGGATGAAATGAATACTCCTACGAATGCCGAAACCGCACCGTCTTTCGCCAGCTTGTTCCCGGTAATGTCGATTACCCAGTACAAGACGAAGAACAGTACCGCAATGATGGCAGGCGTACCCAGGCCGCCTTTCCTGATCAGGGCACCGAGCGGGGCGCCGATGAAGAAAAATATGAAACAGGCGAACGAAAGGGCGAACTTTTTCAGGATTTCTACGTCTATTCTCCTTAAAGTCAGTGCGTTGTAGTAGCGTTCACGTCCGTATGTAGTAAGTTCCCCTATCGCCTCATTGACTTTCGAAATGGCATTCTTCTCCGCCTCTATCTCTTTTTCCAGATCATCCCACTTTCCGAAATTTTCATAGGAAAACGCCGATTTCAACTTGTCATTTCTCCTGTTGGCCGTATCCAGCTGGAAATGATATTTCAATGCCCTGTCCGTATAGAATCTGGCAATATTGTCCATCTTGGCATTCGAATCTATCCTTCCTATAGAATCCTCGCTGTGGTTCAGCTGTCTCAGGTTCATCGTCCTTACCTCATCGCCGAAGCGGGTGTTCTCCGACTTTTTGAAGGCATAGTTTTCGAGAGGTATGACCATTTCCTGCTTGTCGAATTCTATTTTCTGGAGCTGGAGGGTAGTGTCGCGGTATTTCCTGTTATTTGTCTCCTCGTAGTTTATTCCGCTGTAAAGTACGAATGTCAGATATGTCTTGTCTTCCGACATTTTCATCATCGCGGAATCGGCCAGGGTCAGGCTGGTGTTCCCTTTCTTGCCTGTATGGTTGTACACCATGACGCCATGCATGATGCCGCTCTCCTTGTCTCTGTCTCCGACGCGCAGGATGTAGCCGTCTATACCGTCATAGAACGTTCCGGTAGGGATCTTGATTTCTTCCTTTGTTTTTCCGATATCGTCCCGGAGAGTGAAAATCTTGTTATACGCTACCGGGATAAGTTCGTTCGATATGAAAAAGGCGCCTACACTTATCAGGGCGGACACTATGATCAGAGGCATGAGCACTCTTTTAAGAGAGATACCTGCCGCCTTTATGGCCAGAAGCTCATTGTTCTCACCCAGTGTTCCGAGTGTCATCACCGCTGAAAGCAGGGTGGCAAGAGGCAGGGAAAGCGGGATCAGTGTCGCGCTTCCCCAACCTAAAAATTCCAGTATAACCTTGAAACTAAGTCCTTTGCCTACGAGTTCGTCGATGTACAGCCACAGAAACTGCATCATCAGTATGAAAATGACTACGAACAGGATCGCGAAGAACGGTCCTATAAACGAACTCAATATGAACCTGTCGAGTCTTTTCATCCGGAATGCGGTATGGCTTATTTGCCTGTGGCGAGTTTAATCATCGTATCCATGGCATCGGAAAGTCCGGCTGTGTCCTTGCCTCCGGCCGTAGCCAGCCCCGGCTGGCCTCCGCCTCCTCCGAGTATGGACTTTGCGGCTTCCTTGATATCCTTGCCGGCATTGTGCCCGGCAGCCACCATGTCCGATGAATACATGATCATCAGCTGCGGCTTGCCTGCATATTCGAATGCGCCGAGCAGGGCCGTGTTTTCAGTTTCTTTCTGCAGCATGAACGCCGCGTTTTTCAGAAGCACGGGGTCGACAGGCATGTTGACTTTCACTACCTTGATTCCGTTCACCAGCTCTGCCTTGGCTTCAAGCTCTTTCTTCATGACCACGGCTTTTTCCTTCGCCACATTTTCCATCTCCTTCTTGTAGCGGTCGTTTTCTTCTATGAGTTTCCTGATAGAGCCGGCCAGGTCCGGAACATTGTTGAAAAGCGCACGCGCCGCCCTCAGAGTGTTTTCCATGGAGTCTACGATATCCTCGGCCTGGCGTCCTGTCGTGGCTTCTATCCTTCTCACTCCGGCAGCGATGGCTGATTCGGAAATGATCTTGAAGAAGCCTATCTGGCCTGTGGCACGGACATGCGTACCGCCGCAAAGCTCTATGGAATCGCCGAAGCGCACGACTCTCACCCTGTCGCCGTATTTTTCGCCGAACAGAGCCATGGCGCCCATTTCTTTCGCTTCTTCCATGGTGGCATTCCTGTTTTCACACAGCGGCGAATTAAGCCTGATCAGGGCATTGACACGTCTTTCCACTTCATCTATCTGCTCATCGGTAAGCTTCTCGAAGTGAGAGAAGTCGAACCTGAAATAATTTTCGCATACGTATGAACCTTTCTGCTCGACATGAGTACCCAGAATTTCTCTCAGAGCCTTGTGCAGCAGGTGTGTGGCCGTGTGGTTGTTCGTTATTCCGAGCCTCCTTTCCCCATCGACTTCCAGCCTGAACACTCCGGAACAGTCCTCCGGTATGCTCTCTGCGATGTGGATCGTGAGGTTGTTTTCCTTTATGGTGTTGAGTATCCTGATTTTCTGTCCGGATGCGGATTCTATGTACCCGGTATCTCCCACCTGGCCGCCCATCTCGGCATAGAAAGGCGTCTTGTCGAATACGAGCTGGTACATTACTTTGTTCTTGGCCTTGACGGTACGATGTTTCACAAGTACGGCGCCGTCAGCCGAAGTCTGGTCGTAGCCGAGAAACTCTACGTTTTCGCAGTGCCGGAATTCCACCCAGTCTCCTGATTCAATGGCGGTAGCGTTCCTGGCCCTTTCCTTCTGCTTCTGCAATTCCTTTTCGAACCCCTCCAGATCTATTCTGAAGCCTCGTTCCGAGGCAATGAGTTCGCTCAGGTCGATAGGGAACCCGAACGTATCGTACAATACGAAAGCGTCTTCACCTTTTATGAGTCTGGTATCTTCCGCTTTCTCCATGATGGTCTCTATCAGTTTGATACCTCTGTCAAGCGTGCGAAGGAACGCCATTTCCTCTTCCCGGATGACTTTTTCGATGAGAGTCTGCTGGGCAGGAAGTTCCGGATAAAATTCGCCCATGTCATCCACCAGCTGTCCTACAAGCCTGCAAAGGAACGGTTCGTTGAATCCCAGGAACGTATATCCGTACCTGACTGCCCTTCTGAGTATTCGCCTGATGACATATCCTGCTTTCACGTTTGAAGGAAGCTGCCCGTCGGCTATGGAGAAACTTATGGCCCTGATGTGGTCGGCAATCACCCTCATGGCGACTTCCGTTTTTTCCGATTCGTGATAGCCGTGTCCGGAGAGTTCCTCTATCCTGGCTATCATGCCTGTGAATACATCGGTATCGTAGTTGCTGGTCTTGCCCTGAAGAGTCATGCAGAGCCTTTCGAATCCCATGCCGGTGTCGACATTTTTGTTCGGGAGCAGTTCCAGTTCACCGTTTGCCTTGCGGTTGAACTGCATGAAGACCAGATTCCATATTTCGATTACCAGATGATGCCCCTTGTTCACGAGCTCGCGTCCCGGTACAGCCTTGCGCTCCTCTTCGGACCTGAGATCCACATGGATTTCGCTGCAAGGACCGCACGGCCCCGTATCTCCCATTTCCCAGAAATTGTCGTGCTTGTTGCCGAGCAGAATCCTGTCGGCAGGAAGATGCTTTTTCCATTCTTCGAGAGCTTCGTTGTCCATCCCGGTGCCGTCGGCGGCATCGCCTTCGAAAACCGTGGCGTAGAGCCTGTCCTTGTCTATCCCGTACACTTCAGTCAGAAGTTCCCATGCCCATGAAATGGCCTCGGACTTGAAATAATCGCCGAAACTCCAGTTTCCGAGCATCTCGAACATGGTGTGGTGGTACGAGTCGTGGCCCACCTCTTCGAGATCGTTGTGCTTCCCGCTTACCCTTAAGCATTTCTGGCTGTCAGCCACTCTTTTATGCCGGGGAACGCTGTTGCCGAGGAAGAAGTCCTTGAACTGGTTCATGCCGGCATTCGTGAACATGAGCGTAGGGTCGTTCTTCACGACCATGGGTGCGGAAGGCACGATAGTATGCCCCTTGGATGCGAAAAAATCCAGGAAGGCCTTTCTTATTTCCTTTGAAGTCATATATCTTACTTTACTATTATCCCTGTCATGAATCCTGATTCCGCGTGCGGACCGGATTCAGCAAAATATCCTGCAAAATTAGTAAAATTCAGCAACTCTTTTAAATTTTCCGTAAAAATCCTCCCGGTATGAGCAGTTTTCTTCTTATATGGTGCCATTTCATGGCAAAACAGGCTTGGTTTCATGAAAAATGATTATATTTGCATATTATGCCGAAATATATCTTCGATAAAGAAAACCTCACGTACGAGGAATACACTTACTCCGGGAAATGGAAATTCGCCAGAGGTCTGGCCGTATTCGCCGCCAGCATAGCCATGGCATTCCTTTATCTTTGGTTTTACACTTCCGTTCTCGGATGCGATCTGCCCAAGACGGCATTCCTGAAAAAGACGAATGCGCGGCTGAATTCCAGACTTGAGCTGATGAACCGCGAACTGGATTCCGATGCCGAGTATCTGGCCTCATTCCAGTCCAGGGATAACGATATCTACCGCTCTGTTTTCGGGATGAACGAAATCCCGGAAGAGATGAGGAATGCGGGCTTCGGAGGTGTGGACAGGTATGCATATCTCGATGCCATTGACCGGACGGGGCTTCTGCGCCAGACGGAAGAACGTCTGGACGTCCTTACCAGAAAGGCGTACATGCAGTCCAATTCTTTCGACGAGGTGGAGTCGGTGGCGAAGAAAGCCGGTGACATGGCGGCATGTATTCCGTCTGTCCCTCCTGTGATTCCTGACAGGAGCATATACCATCTCTCCAGTTCTTTCGGATACAGGTCGGATCCTTTTTCCGGGCAGAAGAAAAGGCATACCGGGCTTGATTTCGCATGCGATATCGGAAATCACGTTTTCGCTACGGCTGACGGCGTAGTCGAGACTGTCCGCTCCAGTTCGTACGGATACGGAAAATATGTCATAGTCGACCACGGATTCGGATACAAGACCAGATATGCGCACATGTCTGAAATAGACGTGAAGCCCGGAATGAAAGTGACCAGGGGTACATTCCTTGGACTTTCCGGAAATTCCGGACGTTCATCAGGTCCGCACCTTCATTATGAGGTCATATACAAGGGCAGTTATGTAAACCCGATAAACTATATGGACCTCGGTATGGGAGTGTTCGAATTTACCCAGGTGGCGGAAAAGGCTTCCGCCAATACTCCTGCCGGTCGGGAATAAATTCGTGGAGAGCCGGCTATGGGCAAGAAAAAATATGTTTTCGACAGCGACAATTTCAATGTCGACAGGGCCGGGAACCGGGGCCGGAAGTTTCTTCTGAACATACTCAAGCTGTTTGTCGCCAGCATATCGCTTACCGTAGTCTATTATATAGTTTTCGCCGTTTTCTTCAGTACTGACAAGGAGCGGGCATTGAAGAACGAGAACAGGATGCTGGAACGGATGTACCCTGAAATGGTCAGGAAGGCCGAACTTCTCGATGATGTCGTCGAGGGGCTCAAGGTTCGGGATATGAAAATCTACGAAGAGATATTCGAAACCGACGCTCCGGAGCTGGACAAGATTCTCAATATGAATCTTATGCCGTTGACCGACTCCATCACTGAGGCCGGTATCGTGAAACTTACCGAGGCGAAGGCTGATATGCTTATGTCCAAGGCCGTTAAGGTGGAAGACAATATGAGGCGGATTTTTGAAATAATGTCCGGTGAGGACTTTTCCGTTCCTCCGATGCATCTCCCTCTGAAAAAGTTCTCACTGCCGATGACCGGAGCTTCCGTAGGGAAAAAAATGAACCCGTTTTACAAGGTGGTGGGCGATCATGACGGACTGGATTTCATGGCCCCTCTCGGAGATGAAGTCGTGGCATCTGCCGACGGGGTCGTCACTTCGGTCACCAGGTCGAGAAAAGGTCCGGGGCTGGTGGTGGAACTTGACCACGGCAACGGGTACAGGACGAAGTACGCCCATCTTCAGGACGCTTCCGTCCGCAAGGGAAGAACGGTGGAGAGGGGACAGGTGATAGGCCATGTGGGTATGTCCGGCCTGTCGTTCGCCCCGCATCTTCATTATGAGGTGTGGAAGGATACGGTTCTCTGCGATCCTGTAAATTATTTTTTCGCGGCAGTGGATTCGGAAGAATATGCCGACATGTTCATAGTCTCGGTAGTAACAGGCCAGTCGCTGGATTGATTATGCGTAAAATCCTCTATACGATAGGCGAAGTCGCCGATATACTGGGTGAGAATGTCTCTCTGGTGCGTTTCTGGTCCGATACCTTCCCCAAGTTTATCAGACCGGTGCGCAATGCCAAAGGCAACAGGATGTTTTCAGACGAAGACGTCGCGACTTTCCGGCAGATACACTATCTGGTCAGGACAGGACTGACTCTGGAAGGCGTGGCAAAACGCCTGAGAGACGACAGGGCGTCTGTAGAGACGGAACTCAAAGTGCTTGATTCCCTTAAATCCATCAGGGACCAGCTTGTGGAAGTCAGGTCTTCCATGTCGGGAAAACGGCATTGATAATATTATATAATAGGTGTAATGAAAGTAAAGGACATCATAAAGGTACTGGAAGAGTTTGCGCCTCTTTCCATCCAGGAGAAATGGGACAACAGCGGACTGTCCGTGGGTTCTCCTGAGTCTGAAGTGACATCTGTGCTGCTGGGACTGGACTGTACCCCTGAGCTTGTCGACGAGGCTGTGGCCTGCGGTGCCGACATGATAGTCACGCATCATCCTCTTATTTTTTCCGGACTGAAAAAGATCTCTCCCGAAGATCCTGTGGGTGCCGCTGTGATAAAGGCCGTAAAGGCCGGCATATCCGTTTATGCGGCACATACCACTGCCGACAAGGTCATCTCCGGCGTCAGCGGCGCGATGGCCGCACGCCTCGGACTTGAAAATGTCTCGATCCTCGATCCTGAGGAGGGTGGTACAGGCCTCGGAGTTATAGGCAGCCTGCCTTCGCCGTTGACGGCTGCGGAGGCAATAGCTTACGTGAAAGACAGGTTTTCCCTGAAGACAGTCAGGGTCTCCCGTCCCGTCGGAGGACGGATCGGCACGGTCGCGTTGTGCGGCGGTGCCGGAAGCTCCCTCATTGGCAGGGCCGTTGCGGCCGGTGCCGGGCTTTATATTACCGGTGACATATCATACCATCATTTCTTTACGGGAGGGAATTTCATGCTTATGGACATCGGGCATTATGAAAGTGAGAAAGATATAGTTCCGATTTTATTTTCATTGTTAAAGAAAAATTTTCCTAACTTTGCAGTCCGAATGACGGAAAATGTAAATAGTAACCCGATATATTATTTTTAAGCGATATGGCTAAAAAGACGAAAAAAATAGAAACCCCTATCGATCAGAGGGAGACTTTCGTGTCGATCCAGAAAAGTTTTGCTGATTCCGATTTGAGCGTAGAGGAAAAGCTTAAGACTTTATACGCGTTGCAGCAGGCTGATACAGAGATAGATAAGATTCTTCAGCTCAGGGGTGAACTTCCTCTTGAAGTGGAATCTCTCGAAAACGAGATTTCGGAATTGAAAGGGAAAACGGCGAATATTGCAGCTCAGATAGATGAGCTGAACGACAAGATATCGGAGTCCAAGCACAATATCGTGGAATGCGAAGCCCAGCTCGAAAAATACAGGTCCCAGCTGGAGAATGTGGCAAATAGCCGCGAATACGATTCCCTTAACAAGGAAATAGAGAACCAGGAACTCCTTAAGGCCATTGCCGAGAAGAATATCGACGAGGCAAAGAAGGCTATCCTTACCAAGAAGACCGATATGGAAGCCATCAAGGAGAAGATCGATGTCAAGAACGAAGATCTGAAGGCAAAGAATTCCGAACTTTCCACCATTATAGAATCCACGGCAGTTGAAGAGGAAAAGCTCAGGGCCAAAAGGGAGGCCTGTGCCGCTAAGATCGATGCCAGGACAATGAGTGCGTACGAGCGCATCAGGAACAGCTGCAACAATCATCTTGCTGTAGTTTCCGTATTCAACGGCGATTCGTGCGGCGGCTGCTTCAATTCCATCCCTCCGCAGAGGCTCATCGATATCTCTACGAACAAGAAGATGATAATCTGCGAATACTGCGGAAGAATCCTGGTGAATCCAGATTTTGAATAGACCGTATGGCTGAAGAGGGAAAAAGAAGGTATTCCAGAAAGAAAGATTCAGTAAACCTCGATACGTTAGGGCTTGAGATGGGAAACAAACCGCCTCAAGCTCTTGACGTCGAAGAGGCTGTCATCGGTGCGCTCCTGATAGAACCGAGCTGCGTGGATGATTCCGTGGAGGAACTCACGCCTTCGGCTTTCTACAGCGAGAAGCACAGGATGATATACCAGGCGATAGTTTCGCTTGTAAACGAGCATTCTTCCGTGGACCTGCTGACCGTCTCCCAGAGACTGAAGGAGCAGGGGAATTTCGAAGTGGCGGGAGGTGCAGGTGAACTGGCCAGGCTGACCCAGAAAGTCGGGGCTGCCGCTCACATTGAGTATTATATCAAGATACTCAAACAGAAATGCATCCAGAGGGAGCTGATCACCGCATCATACGATATTCTGAAGAACTCCTATGATGAAAGCGTTAACGTAGACCAGCTCATAGATATGGCCCAGACGAAAATTTTCGCGGCCATACAGAACAATGTCAAGAAAGATGTCCAGGAAATCGGGTCTGTCATAAACCAGGCTATTTCCGATATCGAAAGGCTCCAGCAGAGTACCGGACTGAGCGGAGTGCCTTCCGGTTTCCCGTCTCTGGACAAGATTACATTCGGATGGCAGCCGTCCGACCTTATCATTGTGGCCGCCCGTCCGTCAGTGGGTAAGACGGCGTTTGTCGTAAACGTGGCCAGAAATGCCGCCGTAGACCATCACATGCCTGTCGCTTTCTTTTCTCTGGAAATGCCGGCCATACAGCTGGCCAAGAGAATGATGGTGTCGGAGACTGGGCTTTCATCGGACAAGATAAAGGGAGGTACGAAGCTCGAACGTTTCGAATGGGTCCAGCTTGAGGAAAAACTCAAGGATCTGGCCAAGGCCCCGCTTTATATCGATGACACCCCGTCGCTTCCTGTCATGGAGTTCCGTTCCAAGGTGAAAAGGCTCGTGAATCAGAAAGGTGTGCGTCTGGTTATAGTCGATTACCTCCAGCTGATGCAGGGCCCTGCGGAACTCAAGGGTATGAGAGAGCAGGAAGTGGCTGCAATTTCCAGGATGCTCAAGGCTACGGCCAAGGAAATGAACGTCCCTATCATTGCGCTTTCGCAGCTCAGCCGTGATGCCGTAAAAAGGCAGGGAGGCAACAACAGGCCGCAGCTGAGCGACTTGCGTGAATCGGGTTCCATAGAGCAGGACGCGGATATGGTTCTTTTCATACACCGTTACGACTATCAGGGGCTCAGCGAAGATGCCGCCGATGTCGGCCGGACGGACCTTATCATAGCGAAACACCGTAACGGAGAGATAGCCGATGTCCCACTCATCTTCAGGGCTTCCGAAGTCCGTTTCGTAGACAGTGCGGATTCTCTCGTGTCACAGTCTTTCGTGCCGGTGTCGTCCATCATGAACGATGATCCTGCAGATCCTTTTGCAGGAATGCCGTCATCGAATTCGGAATTCGACAATACGGAATTTTGACTTTATGTGCGTGAAAATCATATCTGTGTGTGTGTCTTTCCTCGTACCTTTCATTATGGCGGGGCAGACCCGTTCGTGGTCGGAGGGAGGATGCGTGCCGGTAACGGATATTTCCGACGGGGATTCTTTGGCATACCAGGCAGGTGAAAAATTCTCGTTTTCCATCCATTATGAATGGGGAGCCATAGATTCGGATGTAGGCTGGGCGAATATTGTCCTGGATACTCTAAGAGTGAACGGGACGAAGGCGTTCCATTGCATGGTCTACGGCAGGACGACCAGACTTTATGACCTGTTTTTCCCTGTCAGGGAAAATTTCCAGTCCTGGTTTTCGTATGACGGTCTCAGGCCGCTGCGATTCACCCGCGACACGCATGAAGGAAAATATACTGCCAGGAATACGTATGTGTACAGGCGGGACGGCCTCGCGGAAGATCATATTAAGGCTGAAGTATACACTACAAGTCATGGTGACAGGTCTGTCGAGCTTCCTCTGACGCCGTGTACGTTCGATCTTCCGGCATTGTTCTATTTTGCCAGGAATATGGATTTCGACGCCGTGGTCCCCGATGTGAAATATCCGATGACCTTTGCCATAGACGATGACATATACAATGTATATTTCATTCTGCGCGGACGGGAGACCATAAAGGTCAGGGGAGTGGGCACTGTCAGGACCATAAAGTTCTCGGTAAAGCTGATTTCAGGCAATGTATTCACAGGAGAGGAAGACCTTTCCGTGTGGATTACCGATGACAGGAACCGTATTCCCGTACTGTTCGAGGCCCCGATTCTGGTCGGCGTGGCTTCAGGGAGGATTACGGAATGGTCCGGACTCAAGCATCCTTTTTCCGCGCTCGTGAAGGGCAGATAATCTGACAAGGACAAAATCACATGATTATGGCTAAAAATGAAATTTCTCACAAGGGAGTAATAACGGCGATAACCCCGGAACTGACTACCGTCGACATCATCTCGACATCTGCCTGTGCAGAGTGTCACGCCAAGGGAATGTGCGGAATATCGGAATCGAAAGTCAAGTCCATATCCGTGCCGACAGATCCGTATACGGAACGTCAGGTCGGCGATGAAGTGGATGTCGTGCTGAAGAAATCCATGGGATTGAAAGCGGTATGGATATCTTATGTAATTCCTTTGTTCATTTTAATGATTTTAATATTATCTTTGTCGTCCGTTACCGTGCACGAAGTTTATGCCGGGCTTGGGGCGATCGCCGGAGTAGCTCTGTATTACCTGATCATATACCTCTTCAGGGACCGCCTCTCCAAGGACTTTGTGTTTTATATTAAATAGTAATCACATAGGAATAAACTAATTAAACCTAAATTATAATGACTACAACAATTATCTGGACTATTGTGGCGATCACTGTCCTGGGAGTCCTGCTTGCGGTAGTCCTTTACCTTGTGGCCACGAAGTTCAAGGTGGAGGAAGATCCGAGAATCGACGAGGTGGAGAAAGTGATGCCGGGTGCCAATTGCGGAGGCTGCGGTTTTGCAGGATGCAGGGCTTTTGCCCAATCTTGCGTGGAAGCAGCCAGTCTCGACAACAATTTCTGTCCGGTCGGAGGAAATGAAGTTATGAAAAAGGTAGCAGCCGTCTTAGGGCTTGAAGTACATGAGAAAGCTCCTATGGTGGCTGTTGTCCGTTGTAACGGAACCTGTGCAAACCGGCCTGTCGTCAATGATTATGACGGATTCAAGTCCTGCAAGGTGAAGGCTGCCCTGTACAGCGGCGACACTGGCTGTTTCTACGGCTGTCTCTGCTGCGGAGACTGCGTGGCTGCCTGCCAGTTCGGTGCCATCTCGATGGACCCTCAGACAGGTCTTCCCGTGGTGGACGAAGATAAATGTACCGCCTGCGGCGCCTGCGTGAAAGCCTGCCCTAAAAAGATCATCGAACTCAGGAACAAAGGACCGAAGAACAGACGTGTCTTCGTATCGTGCGTCAATATGGAAAAAGGCGCCGTGGCCCGTAAAGCCTGCTCTGCCGCATGTATCGGATGCGGCAAATGTGCGAAGGAATGTCCTTTCGGAGCGATTACGGTCGAACACAATGTCGCCTATATCGATTTCAACAAGTGCAAGCTTTGCAGAAAGTGCGTAGCAGTGTGCCCGACCGGAGCGATACACGACATCAATTTCCCTACGCCGGCCCCGAAACCTGAAAAAGCGGCTCCGAAGCCGGCTGCTGAGGCGGCAAAGCCGGTGTCCGAACCCAAGCAGGACTCGGCTCCTGCAGCAAATCCTGTCACCGATAAAAAAGAGGAGTAGACCATGAAGAAGACATTTTCAATAGGCGGAGTTCATCCCGATGACAAGAAGATATCGGCAGGTTGCGCGATAGAAGTGCTCCCTACTCCGAAAACAGTATATATTTCCATGGCCCAGCACCTGGGAGGACCTGCCAAAGCCATTGTCGCAGCAGGCGACAAAGTGAAGACAGGGCAGGTGATAGGCGAGCCTACCGGATTCATTTCGGCATACGTGCATTCTTCGGTAACAGGTACCGTGAAGTCCGTGGGGCTTCGCAAGGATCTGGCAGGAATACCTGTAGTGCATGTCGAAATAGCCGTAGAGCCTGACGAATGGGCAGAAGGCATCGACACTTCCGACACACTCGTCACGGAAATACCGCAGGATCCGAAGTTCATCGTAGACAGGATAAAAAGCAATGGTGTGGTCGGTCTGGGCGGTGCCACTTTCCCGACCAATGTCAAACTTTGCCCTCCTCCTGACAAGAAAGCCGATATTCTGATTCTGAACGGTGCCGAATGCGAGCCGTATCTGACTTCCGACTACAGGATCATGATAGAGAAGCCGCGGCAGATTATCGTAGGTGCGGCACTCATGAAGCGCGTACTCGGCGTGAACCGTGTAGTGGTGGGTATCGAGGAGAACAAGCCCGAGGCCATAGAGAAGATGAAAGAGGCCATTGCCGCTCTGGCGGCAGGATCTTCCGACTATGCCGGTATCGAAGTGATGACTCTGAAGAAAAAATATCCGCAGGGAGGGGAGAAGCAGCTTATCGACGCCATTACCCGCAGGCAGGTGAAATCCATGGGGCTGCCTATCGATGTAGGCGCCGTAGTGCAGAACGTGGCCACTTCGCTGGCTGTGTATGATGCTGTCCAGAAAAACAGGCCGCTCATAGACAATACCGTCACTGTGACAGGCGAGTGCTTCCCTAAACAGAGCAATCTGCTGGTGCGTGTGGGTACACCGCTTTCATATATCATAGACTTTCTCGGAGGAGTGCCGGAGTCTGCCGCCAAGGCCATAAGCGGCGGTCCGATGATGGGCAAGGCCATAGCGAACCTGGATGCGGCTACTCTCAAGGGTACGTCTTCCGTCCTTTTCCTGACGGAGGAGCAGACCAGAAGAAAGCCGGAGACGAACTGTATCAGATGCGGCAAATGTGCCGAAGCCTGCCCTATGGGACTCGAACCTTTCCTTCTGAACAAGCTTGCCCGTAACGGGATGATGGACGAACTCGAACAGAATGCCGTCCAGGACTGTATAGAGTGCGGCTGCTGTCTGTACTCATGTCCGGCGAACATACCTCTTCTGGATACTATCCGCCTGGCCAAGGGCGAAGTCATAAGGATCATCAGAAGCAGGACCGCTCCGAAGAAATGATATAACAAGAACTTTTAACAGATAATACAAGATGAACAAACTATTGGTTTCTCCATCGCCGCATATACACAGCAAGACTTCTACACGCAGCCTTATGCTGGATGTGGTGATTGCGCTCCTGCCTTCGGTAATCGTGTCCGTACTCTATTACGGATGGTCGGCAGTAGTCATACTTGCAAGCAGTGTGATATTCTGTACATTGCTTGAGTACCTCATAACAAGATATCTACTCAGAAAGCCGTGCACCCTGGGCGATTTTTCTGCAGTGGTGACCGGTATTATCCTGGCTCTGAATCTTCCTCCTACAGCTCCGTGGTGGGTGGCCATGATCGGCTCCATTGTAGCCATCGGCGTCGCCAAGATGACTTTCGGAGGTCTGGGACAGAATGTGTTCAATCCTGCCATCACAGGTCGTGTCTTCCTTCTGATTTCCTTCCCTGCCATCATGACTACATGGGGAGGTGCCAAAGGTTTCATCGGGGGAGCGGATGCCGTGACGGGCGCGACGCCTCTCGGTATCGTGAAAGAAGGACTCATGCAGGGCCAGACACTGGACCAGATTTTTGCGGCGCATGATTTCTCCTATGCGCAGATGCTTTTCGTCAATATCGGCGGTTCTGCCGGAGAGATTTCGGCACTGGCTGTCATCATCGGCTTCATATATCTGCTCGCCCGCAAGGTGATCAGGCCGTATATCACGCTTTCGATACTGGCTACAGTAGCGATATTTTCCGCTATTTTCTGGCTTGTCGACCCTACACAGTACACCGATCCTCTTTTCAACCTTCTGACGGGAGGCGTGCTTTTAGGTTCCGTATTCATGGCTACCGACTATGTCACATCTCCTATGAGCGACAAGGGCGGTATCATCTTCGGTGTGGGTATCGGTATCATCACGATGCTTATCAGGTATTTCGGAGCTTATCCGGAGGGAATGTCATTCGCTATCCTTATCATGAACTCCACTGTTCCTCTTATCAACAAATTCTGTAAACAAAAGAAATTCGGGAGGGCTTGACCATGGCAGTACAATCTTCTTTCAAAAACATGACACTCTGCCTGTTCGCAGTATGTATCGTTTCATCGGCGCTCCTGGCTGCCGTATATGCGGTGACCAAGGAACCGATCGAGGCTGCCAACCAGGCCAAGACAAACAATGCCATAGCCCAGGTAGTTCCTGAGTTTGAAGGCAACCCTGTCCCCGGTACCATAGAAGTAGGCGGCAAGGAGTATTCATATTATACAGTAAGCAAGGCCGGACGGCCGGTAGGCTATGCCATTACTTCATCATCGGTAGGATATGGCGGTCCGGTAGTCCTCATGGTGGGAATCACCGCCGACAGGATAATCTACAATACTACCGTCATTTCTCAGGCAGAGACTCCGGGTCTGGGAGCCAAATGCGTGGAGCCGGCTTTCGCTGACCAGTTCAGAGACTTCAATCCTGCAGAGAAGTCCCTCACCGTGAAGAAGGACGGCGGAGACATAGACGCCATCACGGCTTCTACCATTACGTCCCGCGCATATTCCAAGGCTGTGGAGACTGCCGTGACTGTCTATGATGCCATCGTGGCAGGTATGGAAACAGCAGACGATAATCAAGAAACGAATCAAGGAGAATAATCATGGGAAAAATTCAGCTTATAACCAAAGGTTTTGTAAAGGAGAACCCTACATTCTCCCTTTTGCTGGGAATGTGTCCTACTCTGGCCACCACCACTTCAGCCATCAACGGCATGAGCATGGGACTTGCCACTCTTTTTGTGCTGGTCCTTTCCAATATGGCCATCTCTGCTACGGCACCTTATATTCCTGACAAGGTACGTATCCCGGCATATATCGTAATCATTGCTGCATTCGTGACCATACTCCAGCTCGTGATGCAGGCTTTCACTCCTGACATCTACGAAACTTTAGGTCTGTTCATCCCTCTTATCGTGGTGAACTGTATCGTTCTCGGCAGGGCGGAAGCGTTTGCCAACAAGAACAGTGTCGTGGATTCGGCATGCGACGGCATCGGTATCGGCATCGGTTTCACATTTGCGCTTACACTGCTCGGACTTGTCCGTGAGATTCTCGGCAGCGGTTCGGCATTCGGATTCAAGTTCATCACAGGTGACGGTATCCTCGTGTTCGTGCTTGCTCCGGGGGCATTCATGGCTCTTGCATACCTTATCGTGCTTTTCAAGAAAGTGACGGCAAAGAAGGGCGAGTAATATGTAATCATTAAATGAACAATCAGTTATGGAATATATATTGATCATCATATCAGCGATATTCGTAAACAATATCCTGCTCGCCCAGTTCATGGGTATCTGTCCTTTCCTGGGTGTGTCGAACAAACTCAGCACTGCCGTCGGCATGTCCGGTGCAGTGTGCTTCGTCATCACGCTGGCGACGCTGGTCACATATCTTTTCCAGTATTATGTACTGGTGCCGCTGCATATCGAGTTCATGCAGACTATCGCATTCATCCTGATCATCGCGGCTCTCGTACAAATGGTGGAAATCGTGCTGAAGAAGGTGAGTCCGTCTCTGTATCAGGCTTTGGGTATCTTCCTCCCTCTGATTACCACGAACTGTGCGGTACTCGGAGTGGCTCTTATGGTGGTTACCAAGGAGTTCACATACGGTGGAGAACCGCACCTGCTTAATCTGGGAGAGTCAGTGGTCTTCGCTTTCGCCACTTCCCTGGGATTCGGCCTGGCGATGATCCTTTTCGCAGGACTTCGCGAGCAGATAGCCCTGAACAAAGTCCCTAAACCGTTCCAGGGTATTCCTATCGCACTGGTGACTGCGAGTATCCTCGCAATGGCGTTCATGGGATTTTCCGGCCTGGTATAGGCCGTCTGTCCCGAATAGGATATGGAAATAATGAATTTTCAGAAGACACCCGGTACAGCCTCGGAATGGTATGACCTGGGTGTCTTTTTACGTCAGAATGCACGTTTCGGAGAGGCTATCAATGCTTTTATGAAAGCGGCTGAAACGGCATCGGATGATGTCCTGAAATCCAAAGCCCTCGCTTCGATAGACCTGCTGAAGGAAATCAACGGCTTTGTCAATGCCGATCTGATGAATCCGTAGCCGGCAGGCTGCGGACTTCCGGTTATATACATAAAAAACGGCCTGACTTTGATGTGAGCCAGGCCGTTTTTTAAATTTGAATGTCCTTTTAGAAGCGGTAGCGTACTGAAAGGCAAGGAGCGAATCCGTAAAGACCAGGCCTCCAGAATCCTGCCCCGCCGTTCCACATTACCACACCGATCTGAGGCTTCAGGTCGATGGCGAGCTGCAGAGGGAACCAGAAAGTGTATTCGAGACCTACCTGACCCTGAACTGCTATGCTGGTGCCGTGGAAGAAACCGAGGGCAAGTCCAGGACCTGCATAAAAGCCCCACTCGCCTCTGTCTGTCCATGCCGGCTGGGCTATCATGAAGTTATATGTGGATGAAAGATCCAGTCCTGCATACCCGAACGTACCCAGGTTGGCTTCTACGAAGTCGGCTCCGTTGACATTGTGCTGATAACTTGCCTCAACTGACCATCCCAGCCTCAGACCGATAGCTTTTGGCTGGGCTGCTGCAGCGAATGCCACTCCCAAAGTAAGTGCTGCAATCAAGATAATTTTTTTCATGTCTTGTATGTTTAGAAATTTTAATACTTGGGGCAAATATAGGCATTTTTTGGCCCAATGCTCATTAAAAATGCTAAAGTTATCTGCGCTCAGGAAAATTCGGCCCGTAAATCTCTTTCTCTGTTCTGATTACCAGTTTTCCGTCCTTTACCCATTTTTCCCCTCTCGGACTGAGATGCACGACCATGGCTTCCCTCATTTTTTCCAGAACCCGGCCGTATTCAGGATTTTCCGACAGGTCATGCTTTTCTCCCGGATCACTGTCCAGATCAAAAAGCTGTTCGACTCCGGCGGCACAGTGCCGGATATATTTGAAATGCCCGTCGGTGAGAGCTGTCCAGCTGTTTTTGTCCCAATAGATTCTGGCATGTTCCAGGTCGATGTATTCTCTCCATGCCGGCGATTTTTCCTGTATCAGCGGCAATACCGACATGCCGTCCATCGATTCCGGCCGTGGAGTGCCTGTCAAATCCAGCAGAGTAGGGAGAATATCGCGGAGTTCGACAGGGGCGTCTATGCGGCTTCCCGACGCAAGAAATGTCTCGATATCTTCCGGCAGTCTGATTATGAACGGTATGGCAGCCGATCCCTCGTAAGCGTAAGTTTTTCTCCACAGATAATGGTCTCCGAGCATGTCTCCATGGTCGGATATGAAGATTATTACGGAATTGTCATATCTGCCGTTCCGTTTCAGGGCATCGATGATCCTGCCGATCTGCTCATCGATGAATGTGATGTTGGCAAAATAGTATTTTCTGGAGTTGCATGCGTATTCCTGTCCGAAATTGCCAATGAAGGCAGACTTGTCAGACGAGGGGTCTTTGGGAATCCGCCATTCTTCAGCCTCCCACGTCCCCGTGGACGGTGCAGGTACGGTTCTGCCGTCGTACATGTCCACAAAACGCTGCGGAGGGTCATACGGGCTGTGCGGCCTGGCAAAAGACACTTTCAGGAAAAGAGGTTTTCCGGATTCGTATCCGTCTATCATTTCTATGGCTCTGTCAGCTGTCCATCCGGTAGGATGCGCTTCCTCCGGCAGCAGGTATGCGCCTGCCCTGTGCTCGTTCCATGTGATTCCCGTTTTGTCCGGGTTTTCACCGAAATGATTGGTGTAGAACCATTTTCTGTAGTCGCTTTCAAAATATTCTGTAGTGTGCCGTCCGCTTTCGTCGAACAGGACGACATCATATCCGTGCGTATTGTACTGGGGATAGTAGTGCATCTTTCCGACGGCCAGAGCCGAATATCCGGCATCTTTCAGCATCCGCGGCATTTCATACGGGTATCTTTCCGCCTGATTGCCGTAGCCGAGCATTCCGTGCCGCCATGGCGAGCATCCTGTCAGCAGTCCGGCTCTGGCCGGAGTGCTGCTCGGAGTGGATGAGTAAGCCGAAGTGAAAAGGTAGCCGGAGGCGGCCAGGGAATCGATATTCGGAGTGATTACAACTCCGCCGCTTGTGCATCCGAGAGCGTCGCCGCGATGCTGGTCTGTCATGATCAGTATGATGTCCGGCTTTTCGCGTGCGGCGGCCGGTGTCAGTGAAATTCCGGCAAGCGCTGAATACAGCAGTTTTCGTGTTGTCATATCCATGCTGAAGAAATAAGGTATGAAGCGTATGACAGAAGTGTGAGAGTGAGTCCTATGGCGGATTCGAACGGAATCAGCCGTAGTCTGTCCTTGATGGAAAGACCGGCGGCGCCTCCGGTCGCATGGAAGAATGAGCCGTGCGGGAGGTGGTCCAGGACAGTGGAGCCGGCGTTGGTCATGGCGGCGGCCCAGGCAGGGCTGACTCCGGCAGCCAGGACTGTCGGGGCGAACGAAGCGGAGGCGATGGTCGCTCCGGCTGTCGTAGACGCGGCCGCTGCGGACATCAGTATGCCGGACAATGGCGCCAGAACTATACCTCCCATACTGTTCCCGGAAAGCATCCCTATTACTACATCCTTGATATCCGAGGCTGTAATGATTCCTGCCAGAGTCCCTGTGCCTACCAGCAATATTGCCACTCCGGACATTTTGTCAAGCCCGTATTCGAGGCATTTCCCTGTTTTCCTGATACTCCCGGTGGCTATTATGCTTGCCATGCCTCCTACAGGCAATGCTATCAGAGGATCGATTTCTATTCCGCATACAGGCCTGAGCGCCAGGAGCAATATCGTGATGCCAGGGCCGCAGATGCTTGCAAGAAACGACGGAATCTTCTTTCCGCCTTCATTGTCTTCCCGGACTGTATCGGAATAAGGAAGCTTGATTTTCCGCAGGCATCTGTCCGCGAGCGGCAGAATGATGCATACCGTCACGATAAGTCCGAGCAGGGATGCAGCTATGTTCACTCCCATGACGGAAGACAGCGGAGCCCCGTAGTTCTCTGCAGCTATGATGGTATTCGGATTCGGGGATATTATGTTCCCGCATTTTCCTCCTCCTATCATGGCCAGCAGCATGGTCAGTCTGGAAATTCCGGATTTTCTGCCGAGCATTATCCCTATGGGAGCCACTGTTATGACAGCCACGTCGATAAATACTCCTACAGCGGCAAGTATCATGGTCGGCAGTGCCAGGGCGAGATATACGAACCGTTCTCCCAGTTTCTTCATTATGGTGTCAGAGATCGAAGACGCCGCTCCCGTGATTATCAGCGCTCCCGAAAGCACTCCGGCTGCCAGAATCCTGAGAATTGCAGGAGTGATGTCCTCCACTCCTGCAATCATTTCCCCTACGGTGCCCGCAAGTCCGAATCCGGACAGCAGACCCCCGGCTACGGCTCCGGCAAGCATACTGTAAAACGGAGATACTTTTCTGACAATGAGTATTATCGACAATATGAGGCCGATGGCGGCTCCTAATGCGCTGTTCATTTTATGGCTGACAATAATTTCATTATGTTGGCAACTGTTCTCGTGATGTTGGCCGCTGCCGTATCATGACGCATGGCTTCTTCGAGGCTCATCGGTCGCGGTACGACAGGCAATATGGCTGCGAAGCCGTGTTTCTCCCCGATATCTTCGGCGACGCTTCCCGCTATCGCAATGACAGGGACACCGTGTGCCGAAGCTCGCTTCAATACTGCATAAGGGACTTTCCCCATGGATGTCTGGCTGTCTATCCTGCCTTCTCCGGTGATTGCCAGATCCGCAGCGGATACTGCCTTGTCGAAGCCGACTGCATCGAGAATCATTTCCGCTCCTGACCTGAGCCTTCCTCCAAGATATGCGGTGAAAGCCCCTCCGAGTCCTCCGGCGGCTCCCGCTCCTTTTATTCCCGTCATGTCGCAGCCGGTTATCCTCCGCGTGACTCCGGCAAAGGATTGCATGCCCGAATCCAGAATCCTTACAGTTTCGGGAGATGCTCCTTTCTGCGGCGCAAAGATGAAAGCGGCGCCGTCCGGACCGCAAAACGGATTATCCACATCGCATGCTATAGTGAATCCTGCTTCCCGGAGTTCGGGCATGACGCCGGAGGTATCCGCATCCGCTATGCGGGCGAGATTCTCTCCGGTGCCGTCGAGTGTATCCCCATCCTTGTCCAGCCATCTGAAGCCCAGGGCGGAAAGCATTCCTGTTCCGGCATCGTTCGTTGCGCTGCCGCCTATTCCTATCAGGAAGTTCCGGCATCCTCTCCTGAGGGCGTCGGCTATCATTTCCCCTGTCCCGAACGTCGATGCCGATAAGGGATTCCGTTCATTTGCACCGAGGAGAGGGAGTCCGCTGGCGGCAGACATTTCCATAATCGCCGTTCCGTCCGGTGCCAATACGTATGAAGCTGTCATTTCCCTCATCAAAGGGTCATGCACCGCACATTCTACAGTCCGGCCTCCCAGAGTCCGGAACAATGCGTCGGTAGTGCCTTCCCCGCCGTCGGCCATGCATATCTCCGTGATCCGGCAGTCGGGAAATACTTTCTTGATTCCGTTACGGGCTGCTGCCGCCACTTCTGCCGAGGTCAGCGACCCCTTGAATGAATCAGAGGCGATTACGATATTTTTCATATATTTCCCTGCTTTCGATCAGTTCATCTCCGGATGTCGTGTCCGGGTAGGTCTCATGCCTCTCTATCCATTCCCATTCGCGTTCTTTGCTGCCTGTCACGAAGGCTTTTTCATCGAATTCCCGGTTTTCTTCCAGGGCCTTCCTTGCTTCGGAAAAGAAATTTTCCCATCTTGGCCTGTAGAATCCGGACATCATACCTGACCATTGCCGGCAGGCATAATCGCTTATATAGCATTCCTTGTCACCCCACAGAGTCAGCAGATTCCTGGCATTTTTCTCGTACAGGTCCTGTTCTTCCGCAGTTTCTCCCATGTTTCTGGCAGCTTTCAGCCATCTGCCCAGCAGGAACTCCTGCCTTGTGGCAAGCAGCCTGTCCATATCGTCTATCAGTCCGAGAAATTCCGATGATGCCTCGTCGAATTTCCGTATATCTTTCTTCTGGTAAGCGGAAGCTGCTTCCTGCTGGATTTCCGATGCATGGTTCGCAAGTACCTGGCGGGTCACGTCGACGATATCGTAACGGTAGCCTTCGCTCGCTGCGAGAGCATCGGAGGAAGATATCAGCAGTTCCCATGCTTTCACCAGGTCGTCATTGTCATAGTGCAGCTTGGTCGTAGTCGTTCCTCCGGGATTTTTCCTGAATGTGGGACGCCCGGTAATAATGGATTCCGGCCCTCCGTTGTTTTCATCGTTCTCGAATACCGTGTCGAACAGTATTTTCCATGCCGCGAACGCATTTTCGTCTGCTTTCCCGTATCTTCCTGTAAAATAGTCTCTGATGAAACTGTCTTCATCGATCGGAGTATCTCTCCAGATGTTTTCGAGCATCAGGGCATACATGACAGGTGTCTGCTCGATGCCTTCCATCGTAAGTCCGATACCGCAGAATTTTCCTGCATCCGGATCTTTCAGCAGGTTTGCCGGATCATTCGCTACGCGGTCGGCATTGCCTGACATGGTTATGTTCTGTCCGAAATTGTGCAACATGCACCATATCCACGGCTTCCCGTAATATGCCTCTGTCCTGCTCCACACAGGGTACCGCTCGCTCCACAGGTCCAGAATCAGCATCCTGTCATCGGGTACGGCTCCGAGGAGGGCGCGGATTTCTTCATCGCCCCAGAAATCGCGTTCGTGATAGAACAGCCATCCCTGCATGACCCACTTGGCGTCGGGATCGGCCGTTTCCATGGAATGGAAGACCTTCCCGCTTATCTTGCCGAGGAAGTCCGGGTCGTCGGTAGGAGGCAGATTTTCATTGAATGTGTCTGCAGTATAGAAATGATTTGTACCGTACAGTCTGGTCTGTTCTTCTATGAACATCCGTCCGATTTCACTGAAAAGTTCTTCATCCGGATCGAGAATCGAGACTTCGGGAAAATTTACCCAGTCAGTCTTTCTGATATGCGCATCCGGGAATTTTTCTTCGAAGGCAGGCGGCACGTGTCCCGTAAATGCAGGCAGCACCGGGGTCATTCCCAGAGACCGTTCCGCGTACAGGATATGTTTCTGAAGTTCTTCATGCCTGTCTATGAAACTCTGCGGCAGCGGTCCTCCCCATCCGTCCAGATTACCCATCCAGAACCAGTTGAAATACGCCGGTCCGCTGAAAAAGGATTCGAGGTCGCTGTCTGAAAAACCGAGTTTCCTGTAGACCTTCTGCCATACGGTATTCTGACCTGTTACGGCCAGCGGCATGTTGATGCCGTTCAGGGCCATGAAGTCTATTTCTTTCTGCCATCTTTCCTCATCCCACCAGCTCATCGTATAGTTGAATGTGCAGTAGTTGAGGTAATACCTGTATTTGTACGGCGACACTCTTGATACAGTATCCTCAGGCACAGGAAGAATGTCGGGAAGAGATGTATCTGACCCGCACCAGCTCAGATGGAACCCGCAGCAGTCCTTGAGGTATTGGTGAAGCGCACTGGCGGCACTTACTCCGTTGTTGCCTTCGAGTGTGATCCTTCCGTTTTTCCCGGGATAGTATGAAAACCAGTCTTTCCCTTCCTTTTGGATGCCTGTTATCCTGACATCGAAGTCTTTTTCGTGTCCGGGGGCGACTCTTGATATGAGCCCTTTGACCGCTTCAGCTTGTTCTTTGTCCGAAAAGTCAGTCTTTACAGCCTTGTCTCCGGCACTGCAGCAAACGAACAGTGCAGAGGCTGCTATATATGATAGAATCTTGATATTCATGGTACTATAATTCTAAAAATCGTTCAGGAGCCTTTCGGCAGCTTCCAAAGGATCGTTAAAAGGTTCAGTTTCATAAGTATATGGGGAGCATATCCAGTTTTCTTCCCAGCTGTCGAGCCTGCCTGCATCGCCGCCTGTCCCGAAGTACAGTTCAAGACGAGGGATGTAGTAGTCTGCAATCATTCCTGCCCAGTACCGTGCGGAATAGTCTTCCTGCCATCCGCCCCATGTCGTGACAAGCCTTTTGGCATCGGCTTCGTACCTGTCCTGCATGCCTTTGTCGTCAGAAGCCATGCGTGCGAATGATACCCAGTCTCCGAGATTCCTGTCGGAATGCGCTGCCAGAAGCCTGTCTGCTCCGTATAATATGGATATGGTTTCCGCCAGCTCTTTTCCGGCCTCGTCATGTCTGCCGTCCGACAATGCTGCAAGCGCCTTTTCATAATGTCTGTCTGCCAGTTCTCCCAGCCAGAAAGCCGTAAATTCGATGGCGTCATCTATATAAAGGCCGGAATTCCGGCAATGAGCGCCGCATTTCAGGAAGAGTTCTACGGCATGTCCGAATTCATCCCCTATATTATGTCCGCTTATCCTCCTTTTATCAGGAATCACCGTCTGCCATGTATATCTCGGATATGAGTACAATGACGAATATACTGTATTCCTGAATATTTTCCACGCTTCTGTCATGTTGCTGTCGCAATAGCCGTATCTGGCCATGCAATAATCTGTTATCCAGCTGTCGAGGTCTATTTTACCTGAAGTCCAGCCCATATCTGCCAGAAGCTCGTATATGACGTCGTTGTTGTCTATCCCTTCCGGCGCCGAGCCGAATCCGGCCAATGTCGATCCGTAATCCGACGCCAGGGCTTCAGACGATGCCGATGCGTACATTTCCAGGTCTCCGGTAGGCAATGTCTTGCCTCCGAAGTTAGGTACATAACTGAAAATCCATCTTTTCCCGTAGAAACCTTCATGAACTTTCCACGTCTGTTCGGTATGCCAGACCCATTTAGGATAATCGTTGCCGAGATCCACGATTATCATTTTGTCGTCGGGAACCTCCGACAGCAGGGCTTCAAGACTTTCCTTGTCCCAGAAATCATGCTGGTATCCGAAAGTCCATCCCTGAGTCACCCATACCGCGTCAGGATCTCCTGCCTTGATAGAATTGTATATGGCTTTCCCATACTGGGCCAGAAGTTCGTGTTTGGCTTCGGCATTGTTTTCGTCTACAGGAAGTTTCATCTCGTTAAAACTGTCCGACAGCCAGTATGTGGCTTTGCCGAATTCCGCTTCCCATTCTTCTATGAACATTTTCCCGACAGTCTCGAACCAGGGGGAGTCAGGTGCCAGGACGCATACATTGTATTCTTTGTCGAATCCTCCCCATTCCAGTTGGTTTGCCTTTATTTCCGGATGCTTTTCGAGGAATACCGGAGGGATGAATCCTGCAAATGCCGGGGCTACAGGTTCCATTCCGAGCTGCCGCATCCTGTCCAGTATCTTATGCTGGAGTGCTATCTGGGAATCATGCCATTCATCATCGAGAGGACCGTCGAACGAGTTGATGTTTCCCATTCTGTGCCATGGGAGGTATGCCGGCCCGGTGAAAAAATTATCGGCTTCTTCAGCGGTAAGGCCGAGTTTCATCCATACCCGTTTGGCTATGGCCTCGGAAGCCACGCTTGCCAGAGGCATGTTTACTCCATGCATTGCCATCCAGTCTATTTCCTTTTCCCATCTGGTCCAGTCCCAGTAGGGAGCCGTATAGCCGAAAGTACAGACATTGAGGAAATACCTCAGGCCGTATGGCGATTCACCGGCCTTTTTGTAATCAGGCCACTCAGCGGGAAGGTCGAGATGCTCCCCGCTGCAAGTGACCATTGAATTGCATGCTTCACGAAGATAAAGATTGAAGGCATAGCATATCGCTGACTGGCTGCTGCCGCTTATATGCAGAATCCCGTCGGACGCTTCTACTGCGAACCTGTCTTTTCCGTCGGCCTTTTCCATGACGGAAAGCCGGATGTTTTCAGTGGTGCCCGCCCAGCGGGCAATGGCATCTTCCGATGCTCTTGTTATCTGCTGCTCTTCAGAAATCCTGCATCCTGTCATACAGGCGCATAAAACGGCAAGCAGTATCAGTATATGCGGCATTGTCTTCATCTTCATGTTGTCTGTTTATCAGTCAAGAATTTCGCACTGTGTCTTTATGTCCAGATAGATGGATTTGCCGTACAGGCTTTCGGTCAGTTCAGGATCGAAGTCTCCTGTTTCGGTCATCACGGATGTGACATCAGGTATCTGGCGTATCTGCATGATTCCATAGTAATATTCCGGATTCTCATCAGTGCCTCTCTGGCTCTTGATGATGATATAGTCGCCTGCCCTGAAGTTCTCTTTGGCATCGCCTTCCTTCGATGTGCCGGCGTTCAGATAGTGTCTCATGTAGGTCTGGGTGCCGAGATTCGTAGGCTCGTTTTCTTCACCGAGGGTGGCATTGTCGTAGACTCTCTGGATTTCGCCCAGCTGCCAGAATGCCTTGAGTTTTTCGTAGTTTGTGCCGGCTTCTCCGATATTCACGAAAATCTTGTCGATGGCAGTGTAGAATTCGGCATCGTAGTTTTCATACCATGAACCGCGGACTATGGCCATGCCGAAAGTCAGATCCACGTTCTCGTCCTTGATCTGGTGTCCGTCTACCTGATAGAGGTCGCACTGACGGCCTGTCGTGCCTCCGCCCAGGCCTGAAGCTTTCATGAATGAGAAGTCGAAACCTCTCTGGCTTCCGATGACACCATAATTGGATGTGTTATACAGGACATTAAGGAAGCAGAAACTTCCGTTCAGTCCGTCCACTGAACGCATCTGGTTGAGGCTGAGAATGTGCTCCACCTTACCGTCTATTTTCACTCCATGCTGGGAGAAAAATGACTTGGTGTCGGATCCGTTGCCTGTAAATTCTTCAGGGAAGAGGTCCGGCCTGTTCTCGTGGGTGAATACCACGGTGTCGGCAGTAAACTGGGCGGCATTGTTGATATAGACATCGCCTTTGGCTTCTCCCGTCACTTTCCCTACAGGGAAGTTGAAGGAAGCCTGGGCATTGCCGGAATAAAGCGTCACCTGAAGCTGGGTCATGTCCTTTGAGTCAGGGAAAAACTGTCCGTTGATCTCAGTACCGGAAGCCTCGTATTTCTGCTCTTCTCCTGCTGCCGTACCGTCATCCTTTACTCCGGTGAAAGATACAGCATCGACAGGCGATGCGGAAGTCAATGTCCCTGTGACTGCGACAGGTTCTCCATAAGTCAGATCTCCGATTTCACCGGAGAGAGTGAAAGTGGCGTCAAGCACTTGTACTTCGTTTGAGCTGTCCGTGCCATTGTCTTTGTTGCAGGCTGCAAGCGCGAATACTGCTGCTGCCGCAATGATAAAAATTTTTTTCATAATACTGTTAGTTAATGTGGTGTTGTGTTTCTGTTCAGAATATTACGGTCGAAATTATCGGCCTGTGGTCAGAAAGCCGGACATCTGTGAATGTCCTGGTGGAAAGCATTTCCACCTGACCCTGCGGCTTTCCGAAGATATAGTCTATTTTCTTGACGGGATTGTCGCTGCTTATGGTGAAGTCGGGTCCCGTAAGGTTTTTCCACTTTTTCTGTATTTCCGCTATTGCGGGAGAATCTGGCGTGGCGTTGAAATCTCCGGCTATCAGTGCAGGGGAAATGTCTTCGAGTCTTTCATTTATGAACTGCGACTGCATTACCCGTACTTCGGACGATGAAACTTCGAGATGCGTACATACGAATGTCACATGCCGGCCTGAAGGAAGTTCGATTTCTGCCAGCAGCATTATTCTAGGTTCCGTCTGTTTCTTTCCTTCCATTCCGTTGCAGTCCGGAAGCCGGATTCTTTCGCTTCTGACGACAGGGTATCTGCTGAGAATGCCTATCCCGTAGTACCCCTGCTTGTAGTCGATGGATTTGCCGTATAGTCCGAACATTCCTGTGCGGTAAGCGAGTTCATTTATGAATCTCACACCGTTCTGTTTCGGCGCCCTTTCCCGGTAGGTAGCCCAATCGCACTCCTGGAGAGCCACTATGTCGGGCGTTTCCGAAGAAATGAAGCCGGCTATATCAGCCATGGATGCCAGTTCTCCGAACCTGAGATTGTAAGTCATGACCTTAAGCGTATCGCGAGCAGGGGCCGGTCCGGATGAAGACGCCTGTTCCTGCGCAAAGGACATTATGGCCGACAGCACTGCGGCTGTCAATGTTATAACTGTTTTCTTCATGTCAGAATAATTTTTCAAAATATACCCTATAGCAAGGCAGTCCTTCATTTCCCCAGACTTCGAAATTCCTGCATGCGAATGCTGCGGGACAAAGCACGAAAAGGTCATAGTCCGTTTCCTCGATTCCTGCCATGAACAGCCGGAGAGTCGGATACCGGGCGGCAGCCATGTCAGCTACATCATCCTTTATCCCCGACTCTATCTTGCCGACAGTCACGCCGTCATTCAGCCGCTTGCCGGTCCACAGTGAGGCTATTCCCTCGAACTGTTCCGTGGAATCCAATGTCGTCGTGTAGATTCCGGTATTCTGTATCGTGCTCAGCTGCACCGGTATCGTGATTCCGGACATGAAAGCCATTCCGGCCGGAATCGCACTGTCGAAATCCGATACGGAGTAAGCCGTGACTATGCCTGTGCCTTTCGTAGCCGTTTCCGAGGTCTTTTCAGTCTGGACAAAAAACGGATGATATCCTGTTTCGTAAGCGATCAGGACCATAGGGTTCGGCTGTCCGGTGACGAAGTCCGACCTGTCGAACAGATATGCTGCCGGCAGATTTCCGCTCTGTGACTTGATATGGTTTACGGCCATGTCATGGTCCCTGTCCGCGAAATAGCTTCTGTCGTCACGCAGGTCGGTGAAGAAATCCACGGTAAATACATTCCTCTCGTCTGTTTCTTCGGGAATGTCGGGAATGGATGGCTGTCCGTCTGGAGTTTCCCCGTTTCCATTGCCGTCGCCATTGTCAGGGGTAACGTTCCCCTGACATCCTGCCGTTATGGAGCCGACGAGCAGAATCGCTGTCATATATTCCTTTAATCTCATAATCAGCATTTTAATCAGGTGAACAAACTACATCGGCTACAATGAAGCAGTGATCCGACAGATCCGGTCTGGATATGACTTTGTAGTCCGTGCTGCTCCATTTCCCTTTCGGATATCCCATCACATAGTCGAGACGGCGTGTAGGCTTGTCTGCCGGGATGGTCTTGCCTGTCCCTTTGCCTATGTCCTGCCACCTTTTCATGGTGGCATAATCTATGGGGCCGCTTCCTTCATCTGCGTTGAAATCTCCGACAAGCAGGCATGGAGTAGCTTCATCTTCAGCGAACAGGCTGCTGTTTATGTCGGCAATGTGCCGGGTAGTATTCTGGGATGACTGCAGTGCCAGATGGACTGAAGCCACCCTTACCGTATTGCCGTCAGGCAGGTTTATATAAATCCATCCGGTCGGCCTGTCTTCGTTTTCGCCTTCTATTTCCGAAATGATTTTTTCGGCTTTGAAGAACGGGTATCTGCTCAGTATGGCTACGCCGAATTCCCCGGAGCCGTATGGCCTGGAAGCATAGTAGGGGAACATTCCCGTTTCCATGGCTACATTGCCGAGCCAGTCGTATCCTCCGTTTCTCGCGCTCTTGTAGTCGACTTCCTGGCAGCAAACTATGTCAGGATCGAATTCCCTGATGAGTTCTGAGAAAGGAGCCGATTTATAGTCGGCATATTCTCCGCCCATCCTGATATTCATGGACATGACTCTGAGCGAAATTTCCTGTGCGGCAGCCATTCCTGCCATAAGCAGGAAAGCCGCCAATATTGATGTTATACGTTTCATTACCATCCCGGATTGTTAGGCAACAGATTAGGATTAAGCTGATACTGGGTGAAAGGTACAGGAAGCAGATAATGGCGCGGGTCGGAGAATTGGCGTCCCGTTTCAAGCAGAAGGTATTCCTCTCCGTCCTTGTTCACCCATGTGAGTTCATCGAGGTTCGCGGCGATTCTGTCCTGGTCCAGCCACCGCCTGTTTACTCCGAGCAGGTCTTCCGCCAGCAGGTTTCCCTGGCCCCATCTGATGATGTCGAAGTATCTGTGTCCTTCGAAATAAAGTTCCACGCGGCGTTCCCTCTGGATTTCAGTCCGGATGTCAGATCCGGCAGGAAGGTTTCCGAGATCCAGATGCACCATTCCCACACGGTCCCTGAGCCTGTTGATCGAAATGTCCAGATCATCCTGTGTCAGTGAGCCGAGCCTTTCCTTTGCTTCGGCATAATTAAGCAGGACTTCCCCGAATCTGAGTATGATGATATCATTGTCGTCATGGCTGACATACTGGATGGTGGACGGCTCGATATATTTTCTCATGTAATATCCCGTGTAGGTCATGCAGCCGTTTCTCGTGTTGTTCAGTTTCGGATAAGTATAAATGGAAGGGTCTGAGTTCTGCGGGTCTTCTGATGAAGTGGCGGTCCATTTCGTGCCCGGAGCCAGAATGGACATGGTCATTCTCGGATCCCTGTGCTGGAAGATTTCCTCATAGCTGTCGCATTCCGACGGATCCCATATTTCACCGGTATCCGTGAGGTAGCACTCTATCATGCTGGCTGTAGGGACAAATCTGGCATAGTCATTCGGTACCCAGCACTCGCGTGAAAGGTTGTGTGATGTCCTGGCAGATTCCCCCAGGTCGTAATTATAGACAAAAGCCAGCATCACTTCATGGTTGTCCGCATTGCGGGATGCCCTTCCGGCGTAATTGAACAGGTTCACGTAGTCTTCCTCAGGCTTTCCCGTGTCGTACAGGTCGTAGTAGCTGTTCTCCATTGCGCGTTCGGCTGCATTTACGGCATCTTCCCAACGTTCGTTATAAAGATAGATTCTCGAAAGCAGGGCCAGTGCGGCGCCTTGCGAGACTCTTCCGAAATCTGCGGAAGCGGCTTCGATGTATTCAGGCAGATTCCTGTAATGTTCCTCCAGGTCCCCTGTTATCTCGTCTATGATGTAATCCCTGTCATCCCTGCCTCTGTAGACATCAGGAGACTCCACATTCAGTTCTTCGGTGATGTACGGTACATCTCCGAAATATGTGGTGAGTATCCAGTAATTGTACGCCCTGTAGAAATAGGCTTCAGCGGCATATCTTTCACGTATTTCCGTGCTGACGCTTTCGGCCCTGCCGTAGTTGTTCAGGAAATAATTCACCCTGCCGATATTGGTGTAGGCGTCCTCCCAGATGGAGTTGATCTGTGAGGTTTCGGTAGTGTAGTTGCCTGCTCCAATGGTCCTGAATGCAGTCGTTACTGCCCAAGGCGCGCTGTCTGCCATGATTTCCGTCATGTTAAGCCAGTATTTGCCCTGAAGTGATTCGGTAAATGTATTTGCCACACTTTGCAGATGCTGTTCGTTCTGCCAGAAATTGGCATCTGTCAGCTGATCCTGCGGTGCCCTTTCGAGAAAATCGTCATTGCAGGCACATACGCTTCCGATCATAAGCGGGATTATGTATATTATCTTTTTCATATTCATGTATCGGATTAATTTCAGAGGAAGTTCCTATTCAAATGTTATGTTCAGACCCAGGACGAAAGTCTTGACCTGAGGATAATATCCTCCGCTTGAAACAGGTGTCTCAGGATCGTATGCGTAGAAAAAGTCACTCACGGTCAGGAGATTGTCTCCGGAGAAGTAGATCCGCAGATTGCTGATTCTGGCTTTCTTCATCCATTTTGACGGGAAAGTATAGCCTAACTGTACGTTCTTCAGTCTCATGTAGGAAGCGTCTTCAAGCCAATAAGTGGAGAATGTGCTCTGGTTGAAGCTCGTATTGTAGGTAAGACGCGGGTATGAGGCGTCAGGGTCCGGATTTGTCACGACATTATATCGGTCCAGATGTACTTTCTGGGGATAGGCCGCCATATCCTGAAATGCGTGGCGGGCGCTTCCCTGCAGATAGCCGTCGCATTTTCCCACTCCCTGGATTACGAAGCTGAAGTCGATGTTCTTCCATCCGAGCTCTCCCCGTATACTGTAGGTGTATCTCGGTATGTTGCTGCCTATTACTGTTTTGTCGTATTCAGGCGTGATTCTTCCGTCCGGCACACCGTCAGGACCGCTGATGTCCTTGTATTTTATGTCTCCAGGCTGATATGTATTTCCCAGAATTACAGGTACTTTCGGAAGGTCGTAGACATGGTTTTCGTTGTCGCATATTTCAAAGTCTTCAGGAGTCATGAGTCCGTCCGCCACATATCCGTAAAAAGCATCGATAGGGTAGCCCAGCATTCTGACCTGGTCTCCGCTCAGATCCGGAGAATTGCCTGCGAGATCCGTTATTTTGTTTTTGACATCGGAAAGATTGAATCCGATTCCATAGTAGAAATCGCCTGCCTGGTCCCTCCAGTTGAGATCCAGTTCCCAACCTTTGTTGTTTACTTTTCCGGCATTTTCTTCTGACGGTGTGGCTCCTATCTGAGCCGGGTAATTCAGCTGCAGGAGAATGCCTTCCGCGTTCTTGTCATACCAGTCGAAACTGAGATTCAGCCTGTTGTTCAGCATGGCTATATCCACTCCGACATCGAGCATCTTTATGGTTTCCCAGGTAAGGTTCGGATTGGCAAGCGTGGACTGGACATATCCGGTTGTCGCATTGGCTCCTATCAGGGATATTCCTGACGTATACGCTTCGAGAACCGACATGTACGGATAATTCGAAGAACCTACATACTGGTTTCCCAGCATACCCCAGGAAGCCCTGAACTTGATATTGTCGAACAGAGGCTTGGCGAAACGCATGAAAGGTTCTTCAGACAGTCTCCACCCGGCCGAGAATGACGGGAAAAGACCGCCTCTGTTTTCCTTGTGGAAACGGGATGACAGGTCATATCTGAGGTTCACTTCGGCCAGATAGCGTTCATCGTAGTTATAGCTGATACGCCCGAATCCTGAACGGATGGCCCAGCTTGCCGCGCTTGCATCGTTGCTCATGGTGGTGGCGTCGCCGAGGTTCAGGGTAGGGTCATCCTCAGTTATGAGATTGTTCCTCGTGGCCTCGAATGTATTGTATTGATACCATTCCTGCGACATTCCGGCTACTCCGGAAAGATTATGCTTCCCGAACTGGAAGTCGAAGTTGGTCTGCAGAATCAAAGTCTGCTGTATCCCTTTGGAATCTATGTTCCTGAGTGTGTTCGGATCCTGATAGCTGTAGCTTGAGCCGTCTTCCGGATTTACGAAATTGATGGTTTTCCTGAGCACGTCTCTCAGTCCGTTGGTGGAAGTGAGGTTATAAGTGGCGCTTACGTCCCAGCCCTTGACTATGTCGAGTTTCAGGGTTTCGAGTACTGAAAGATTCTCGTTTTTGGCGATGGATCGTCCTCCGTCGTGAAGTACTGCTACAGGGTTGGTGTTTCCTCCGCCGTAAGCCCATGAGCCGTCAGTATAGTATATCGGCGCATTCGGCGCGATACGCATGGCATTGTAGATGGCTCCTCCGCCGGAAGTGAGCGAGTTGACCGGAGAAGTCACGGTGGAAGTCGTATAGCCGATGTTTGAACTGAGGGTGAGCCTGTCCAGGATTTTTGTATTGAGCTTGAACCTGATGTTGTGGCGTTTTTCTCCCGTGGAGTTCCCGACCGTGAGACCTTCCTGGTCGAAATAACGGTATGAGAGCATATAGCCGCTGCTCCCAAGATTTCCGTTTATTGTCACGTTATAGTTCTGCTGCGGCGCATAATCATTAAGGACTGCGCCTATCCAGTCCGTATTGGCGAAATGGTTCGGATCAGTACCGTTTGCCACTGCATCGAAATCATCCTGAAACCAGGCCTGGGAGGTTCCTACATTGGCCCTTGCCTCGTTGTCGAGGGTCATGAAATCTATGGCATCGGCCATTTCCGGGAGGCGTGTCGGTGTCTGCATGCCGAAATACGCTCCGAAAGACACCCTTGCCCTGGCATCTCCGGCTTCATTGAGCTTTTTGGTGGTGATAAGGAGCACGCCGTTTGCCGCCCTTGCCCCGTATATGGCTGAAGACGCTGCATCCTTGAGTACCGATACACTTTCGATATCTTCCGGATTGATGGATTCAAGATCGCCTTCGACACCATCTATCAGGATGAGAGGATTCGAGTTTCCGATAGTACCTACGCCACGGACCCTTATCGTGGTGTTAGAAGAGCCCGGCTGCCCTGACGGATTCACTACTGTCACGCCGGGCAGAAGTCCCTGCAGTCCTGAAGTGACATTCGAAATAGGCCGTGATGCCATTTCGTCGCTCGTGACCATGGCGACAGAACCTGTAAGATTTACTTTTTTCTGTGTGCCGTAGCCTACTACGACTACTTCGTCCAGATATTGGACGTCCTCAGTCAGGACCACATTGATGACGCTCCTGTTCCCTACGGTCGTAGAGTAGTTCGAGTAGCCGAGATAAGTGAATTCCAAGACTGTATTCCTGGACGGAACATTAAGCGAGTAGGAACCCGAAATATCGGTGACAGCTCCTGTCGTAGTGCCCTGCAACGTTACGCCTACCCCTATCAGCGGTTCCCCGTCTTTGTCCGTAACCGTACCTTTGACTTCGATTCCGGAGTCATCGTCTGAATTGTTGCCGGTATTCTCTCCGTTTTTTACGGGAGTAAGTATGATCTGTCTGTCATCGCGGATTTCATACGCGATTCCCAATCCGGACAGCATAGTATCGAGTACCTTTTCAATGCTCCATCCTTCCGCCTCCACGCTGACGGCAGTTTTTATGCCGGGCAGTTCGTTACTGTAGAAGAAATTGTATCCACTTACTTTCTCTAATTGCGTAAGAGCCTGTGTCAGAGGCGTTTCTTTGATGGATACAGTCACTTGGGCCGATGCCGTCAAGGCAATGAAGCCAGACATGCATATGGACAATGCAAGTGTCAATAATCTGTTAGCCATGTTGTTAGTTTTATATTAGTTTGAGTGTATAAGAAGATTCAGTCCGTGGCTGCCCTGTCTGTCGAGAAGGCTATTATATTTCCTCGTATTGAATATTTTACCGGAGACGTACTTGAAATCAGTTCCAGTATATTATGCAGTGAATTGTTCTTTATGAGACCTGTGTAGGAATAGTTCCGGGCTGTACTGTCCGTGAAGAATACGTCGATATTGTACATTCTTTCCAGAACCAACGCTATTTCAGCGAGATTTTCACCGGCAAAGAGAATTTCGTTGTTCCGCCATGGAACCAGATGGTCAGGATTGTCTGCCGTGATCTTTGTCGTTTTTCCTGTTTCCTTGTCCAGAATCAGGTATTGGTTCGGTTTCAGGACTTCGCTCTTTTCACCGATGTCGGTCCTGATACTTCCTTCTATGAGAGTCGCGGTAATTTCTCCTTCTTCTTCATAGGCTTTTACGTTGAACTTTGTCCCTAAGGCAGTCACGTCCATTTTACCTGTCTTTACGGTAAACGGAAGTTCCTCATTTCTCGCCACATCGAAATAAGCTTCTCCTGACAGGGAAACAGTCCTTTCTTTTGTGTTGTAATCAGTCGAGTATGAAATGCGGCTCGAAGAATTCAGGGTCACGTAAGTCCCGTCAGGGAGCATGACAGTGCTTTTCTGTCCTTTGTCGGCAATGACTTCGAATGTCTGGGCCGACTGTGATGTAGTGGCAATGGTATATCCTGAAAATGCTGCTGCACAGATACATGCTGCCGCGGCAGTCCACCTGAGTACCGGAATGAATCTGCGTACAGGCTTTTCTGTTGCCGGTCCGGAAGTCCTCAGTTTTCTGAGCAGCCCGGATTTCATCCTTGTCCGCACGTTGTATGGAATCTTTCCGCTTTTTTCGGACCATTTTATCCGGCTGTATTCGTCGAACAGGTTTTTCATGTCCGACTCAGGCATGTCTCTCAGTATTCTGTTGTCCTCTGCCGATGTTGTCCCCTGGAAGAACTTATCCAGCAGTTCCGAGTATTCTTTCAGATTCATTGCTTATGTGGTTTTGCATAATGTATCCACAACTTCTTTTTTTCCTTACAATGAAATCTAAAATTTTACCCCCCCCCACAGGAAAATCACTGTAAACGCGATTTTCGCTATGGCGGCTCTCAATGCCGAATATGACCTGTAAATATGAGTCTCCACGGTTTTGGGAGACATTCCCAGTTCCTGGGATATTTCCTTGACTGACATTTCTTTGAATGCCTTCATCAGGAATACTTTCCTTCTGGTTTCAGGAAGGCTTTCGATGAATTTGTCTATTTCTTTTACTATCAGGTCGTAATCTGTGTTCCCGTTGGAGGCTTTCTGGAAAGGTTCGGATGACCCGGCCGCGAAATCCAGATATTTGGTAGCCGTTATCTGACGTCTCAGTTCCTTGTAAATGGCATTCCTGGCTGTTACATACAGATACGCCGGCAGATTCCTGTGTGCCGATATCGTTTCCCTGTGTTCCCAAAGCTGCATGAAGCAGAACTGCGAGATATCTTCAGCCAGATCCCTGTCTTTCAATATAGAGCAGGCATAGCTGTACACCATGCCGGCATATTTGTCGTAAATTGCCGAAAAAGCTTTCCTGCTTCCGGAATTCAGCTCTATTATCAACAGGCTGTCAGATTTCATATCCGCAAACTGAACATAATTTCCATGCCGGCAAAAATATGTCGCTTTGCATTCACCGGCAAATCAGTGTCATTAATTATTTGTTAAGGCGGGCGGCAGATCAGAATTCCGCCGCCTTTTTCATTTTTTCGGCGATCCTGTCATTGCAGAGATTTCCTATGCTGCCCACATGTGTGTGGTTTACAGTCTTTTCCGCATGGAACCTGCCTTCGTTGACCTCGATACCGACACTCTTGTATGCATCCCGGAACGGCATCCCTGCCAGGGCCCGCCTGTTCACTTCTTCCACCGTGAACAGATAGTCATAGATAGGGGAGTCCAGAATGTGCCGGTTCACCCTGATGTCATGGAGCATGAAAACAGTCATCTTCAGGCATTTGTGCATAAGCTCCAATGCCGGGAATAGTATGTCTTTAAGCAGCTGGAAATCACGGTGGTATCCGTGGGCCATGTTGCTGCACAGCATGGTGATTTCATTTTCGGCGGCCATGATGCGGTTGCAGTTCCCGCGGATGATCTCCCATACATCAGGATTCTTCTTGTGCGGCATGATGCTCGACCCGGTAGTGAGCTCGTCCGGGAAAGATATGAACCCGAAATTAGGACACATGTACAGGCAGCAGTCGGATGCGAACTTGTTCAGAGTCAAGGCAACGCTTCCTATGGCAGAAGCCACGGCCTTTTCCGCCTTGCCACGGCTGAGCTGGGCGGCCACCACGTTCCAGTCGAGGTCTTCGAATTCGAGAAGTCTGGCGGTCATTTCCCTGTCCAGCGGGAAAGAGTTCCCGTATCCGGCGGCAGAACCTAAAGGGTTCTGGTTCACAAGGTGGAAGGCCCCGCGTATCATGTGCATGTCATCGGCCAGCGCCTCGGCATAAGCCCCGAACCACAGCCCGAATGAAGACGGCATCGCCACCTGTCCATGCGTATATCCTGGCAGCATCACATCCTTATGCTTTTCGCTCAACGACTGCAGGACCCCGAAAAGTTCCAGCATTTCTTCCCTTGTTTTCCGGAGTTCGTCACGCAGGAAAAGTTTTATATCCACCAGCACCTGGTCATTCCTGGACCTGCCGGAATGTATTTTCTTCCCCACATCCCCGAGCCTGCGTGTCAGCAGCAGCTCTACCTGCGAATGGATGTCCTCCACATCGTCCTCCAAAACGAATTTCCCGGCCTCTATCTCGGCAAGTATTCCATCCAGGGCCCCGGTCAGTGTTTCCAGTTCGTCCGCAGTCAGCAGTCCTATGGATTCCAGCATCTTTATATGTGCTTTCGACCCGATGACATCGTATCTTGCCAGTGCCATATCCAGCACCCTGTCGTTTCCGACCGTGAAGTCCTCCACAATATCGGAAGCCTTCGTTCCCTTGCTCCAAAGTGTAGCCATATCAGAGTTCCTGTTTTATTGATATCTCCATAAACTTTTCTATAAAAGAGATGTAGCCTTCTATTCCGTCCGCTATCTCTTTCCGTGTGATATATTCGTCTTTCTTGTGAGACCTTTCCGACATCCCGGGTCCCATCTTGACAGCATCGCAGCCGATTCTGATCCAGTCCGAAGTCGTCGGCGATGAAAACGTCTCTATCCCCAGCGCCGAGCAGCATTCCAGAAGGGGAGACCCTGAGGCAGTGGCTGAAGACCTGTTTTTCAGATTCCTGGCTTTCAGCCGGCTGCGGCATATCGACTGCAAAGAATCCGTGATCTCCTGGTTCCCGTACATTTCCGTAGGCCTGATATCCACCACGAAATGGCATCTGTCCGGTATGACATTATGCGCTGTCCCGGCCTCTATCTGCGTGACATTCAGCCTGACTTTCCCCATCATCGGCGACACTTTCGTGAAATCGTAATTCCTGAGCCTCTCTATATCCTCCAGCGCTATGTACAGGGCATTCACCCCTTCGCCTCTGGCGGCATGCCCGCTCACTCCCTCAGCCTCTCCGTCGATGACCAGCAGCCCCCTTTCGGAAGTCGCGGCCTTCATTCCTGTCGGTTCCCCGACAATGGCCCAGTCCGGTCTTCCGGCATGCTCCAGACCGGCAATCTCGCTGTAATGTTCCCATATCCGGCTCATTCCGTCCGGACCCGAACGTTCTTCCTCACAGCTGAGGACCAGGACTATGTTGACAGGAAGGTCAATGTCGTGAAAATGACGGAACGCCGCGCACATCGCCACGACCGATCCGCCGTCATCATTGCTTCCGAGCCCGCAGACTATGTCATCTTCACCGCATCCGAAAATATTTCTGACTATATTGTAATCAGGCCTGCAGGGGTCGAAAGAATAATCATCGCAGGCAGGTACAGTGTCCAGATGGGCGCAGAGCATGAGGGTTTTCTTCGCAGGATCGAAGTTTCTGTTCAGGGCGACGATGTTGTTTTTCACCCTGGCATGTCCGATCCCGTGTCCGGACAATACTTCCGACACATACGTGCATACCTCATCCTCCGAGAAGGATACGGAAGGAATTCCTACCATGCCCTTCAGCATCTTCATCGCCTCGTCTATGACTCTTTTTCCGATCTCCATTTTTGCTGTCCTTCCCAAAAATTCCGACCTGTTTTTTCTGTCCCGAAAAAAATTACTGCCACAATATAGTAGTCTGCCGAGAATTACCGACATTGTCGGAATTCTTGATCACCACCTGAGAAACGCCGTTGGCGATAGCCTTGAACGCATTCTCCAGTTTCGGCAGCATCCCGTCGGCAACGATTTTTTCAGCCTTCAACCTTTCGAAAGTCCCGGCATCGATTTTTTCGATCAGGCTGGAATCATCGTCCTTGTCTGCCAGCACACCGTCTTTCTCGAAACAGAACACCAGATCTACTGCCGCCTTTGAAGCCAGACTCACGGCTATGCTTGAAGCCACAGTGTCGGCGTTCGTGTTCAGCAGCTGGCCTTCAGCCGTGCATGTGATGGCGCAGAATACAGGCGTCAGGCCCATCTCTGTAAGCCGTATGATGAAGTCCGCGTCGATGTTTTCAGGCTTTAGGTCACCTACATATCCGTAGTCGACAATCTCCCCGGTAGACGCAAGCTTGACCGGAGGCCTCTTGGAAGCCTTTATCACGGCCCCGTCCGCTCCTGACAGCCCGATGGCGTTGCACCCGTTCTTCTGCAGCAGGGCTACTATAGTCTTGTTGCACCATCCGGCGTAGACCATGGTCACTATCCGCAGGGTATCTGCGTCCGTCACCCTGCGCCCCTCTATCATCACCGGTTCGAATCCCAGTTTCTTCTGCATCTGGCTGGCTATTGCCCCGCCTCCGTGTATGAGGACTTTCGGCCCGTTGACCGCGGCGAAATCAGCGGCGAACTTTTCCAGCTTTTCCGGATTGTCCACCACGTTGCCGCCTATCTTGAATACCTGTATCTTGTTCATAATGTTTTCGTATCAATACCTCGCAGTCCTACAGCGACAGCAGGATTTCCTTGATGATGGTCTGGGCGGACACGACCCTGTTCGCAGCCTCCGGAATGACGATGGACCGAGGGCTTTCTATGACCTCGTCCGTGACTATCATGTTCCTCCTGACCGGCAGGCAGTGCATGAAATATGCGTTGTCTGTCAAGGCCATTTTCCTGCTGTCCACAGTCCAGCTCCTGTCCATGTTCAGCACCTTGCCGTAATTCTCCCCGCTATATGCGG
>CALUSC010000008.1 GCA_944323345.1 uncultured Bacteroidales bacterium
CACCAACGGTGACACCCACCTGGGAGGTGATGATTTCGACCAGGTCATCATAGACTGGCTGGCATCTGAATTTGCAGAGGAAAACGGCGGCATTGACCTGAAGAAAGATCCTATGGCGCTGCAGAGACTGAAAGAGGCTGCCGAAAAAGCGAAGATAGAGCTTTCAAGCCAGACTTCCACCGAGATCAACCTTCCGTATATCATGCCGGTAGACGGTATTCCTAAACATCTGGTAAAGACTCTCACCAGGGCCAAATTCGAGCAGTTGGCAGACAGCCTTATCCAGAGGACGGTGGAACCGTGCCGCAAGGCTCTTGCAGATGCAGGCTACAGCGCATCGGATATCGACGAAGTCCTGCTTGTCGGTGGTTCTACACGTATTCCGGCTATCCAGGCTATCGTAGAGAAATTCTTCGGGAAAGCTCCTAACAAGAGTGTGAACCCTGACGAGGTAGTGGCCATAGGTGCCGCAATACAGGGCGGCGTGCTCTCAGGGGACGTGAAGGATGTGCTTCTTCTGGATGTGACACCGCTTTCACTCGGTATCGAGACTCTGGGCGGCGTGATGACCAAACTGATCGAGTCCAACACTACTATCCCGACCAGGAAGTCGCAGGTATTCTCTACCGCAGCCGACAACCAACCGTCCGTAGAGATACATGTCCTCCAGGGAGAAAGGCCTATGGCAAAAGACAACAAGGAAATCGGAAGATTCCATCTGGACGGTATAGCTCCGGCTCCGAGGGGCGTTCCTCAGATCGAAGTGACATTCGATATCGATGCCAACGGTATCCTGAACGTTTCAGCCAAGGATAAGGCTACAGGCAAGGAGCAGAATATCAGGATCGAAGCTTCATCAGGACTCAGCGAAGACGAGATCAAGAGGATGCGTGACGAAGCCAAGGCAAACGAGGCTGCCGACAACGCCGAAAGGGAAAGGGTCGACAAGATCAACAATGCCGATGCGATGTGCTTCCAGACTGAAAAGAATCTGAAAGAGTACGGCGACAAGATTCCGGCCGACAAGAAAGGCGCTATCGAATCTGCCCTGAACAGCCTGAAAGAGGCCGTAAAGAACCAGAACGTCGCAGATATCGACAAATACAACAGCGAGCTCGAAGCAGCATGGCACGCAGCATCGGAAGATATGGCCAAAGCTGCCGGCGCCCAGCAGGGCGGACCTCAGGGACCGTTCCAGGGTGGTCCTCAGGGGCCTCAGAACGGACCTGACAACCAGGGACCTGACGAGCAGTAATAAGTAAACTGAAAAGCTCCGGCAGATTTGAAATCCGCCGGAGCTTTTTGTTTTGTTGTGGGTGAATTCTAAGTTTATCCGGATTCATCTTCATTACTTCAGGACGAAATCCGAAACGCTTTTCAGTCCCGTCATGCCGTAATAGGAATCTTCGATGTCTCCGTTAAGGCATACCAGACGTCCGAGCATTTCAGGATGTTCCGCAAGATTGAGGGCATCGCGTACATCTCCGGCAGAAAGCTGTACGGCGATACAGTTGTCTCTGGAAGTCGCCGAAGAGCGCGGGCCAAGCAGCAGGTTCGAAGCCGACTTGAACGGAGGATCGAACGATGCATTGGCGGAAGTCAGGTCTCCGCCCACTATAAAGCCGGATACCCAGACATCTTCCCGACCGACACTGGCCAAAGCCTGGCTGACAGTCAGGGCGTCTTCGTATGAACTGCCCTTTGACCCTTCATCTCCCAGCAGATATGTCTCGTTCGTCCATACACGCGATGTATCGAGGCTTATCCTGATCCCGTTCGAAGAAGCGCTGTTTTCCGATACGGAAATCTTCAATGTAAGGATTTCCTGGGACACCAATGTCCTCGTCAGAAGGACTGTTTCCTTCCCCTCGTCATACAGCACGACTGATACTGATCCAGGCTCGAAATAAACAATGCGTTTTTCCGTATAGGCATACATGACGCGCTTTCCTCCAGCCTTTATGAACAACACTCCGTCCGGATATTCAGACAGGAATCCCGGCGAAACATCCAGCCTTATGCCGGAATTGATCTGCCGGCAACCCAGTTCCACTGTCATGACACCTGCCGGAGGGACCACTACACACTGTTCGTCGCCATACTGGGGACTCGAAAATGCTATACCTGAAAAATCCTCAGACCGCACATAGATACCGTAACTCCCCGGAGGTACTTCCATGGTCTCCGGTATGTCACAGTAGATTCCGTCGAATACGGTTTTCCCGTCTTCATCGGTCACTGTTATCAGAAAATCATTCGTATCGGGCATCTCCTGGGATACTTTCGACAATTCTCTGGGATTCCCGTCGAACCTGAATGCCAGAAATCCGTTCCTTTCATCATCTTTTACTGTTTTTTTACATGACAGGCCGGAACACAAGGCCACAAGCAGCATGACAGCCGCCAAAACTGTTTTCTTCCTTTTCATCTTCCATACATTTTAACTTGCCGCGGACTTGCGGTGCAGGCAAAAATACTCCGGACGATGGAGGAAGTCTTATTGAAAAAGAAAATTATACGTACGGAAAAAGAAAAAACGCATAAAAACCGGCCGCCTAAAGGTAAAAAACCGGTGACGGATACGAACGCGGAAGACAGCGCAGGTGCACCGTGCCCTTTACGGCTCCGGACTCCGCCAATGCATCGGATGATGCCTTGTAGGCCAGCTCAGGAGTATTGTTGTTCTCGCTCAGATGGCACAGGAAAATATTCTTCAGGCCATGATGCATTATACGTTTCAACGCCTCGGCACACTCCATGTTACTCAGATGGCCGCATCCCTGCATGATTCTCATCTTCAGATCTTCGGTATAAGAGCCTCCGAGCAGCATGTCCGTATCATAATTGGACTCTATTACCAATGTATCCGCTTCAGACGCATACTTTACGGCATCATCCGTCATCCTGCCTATATCCGTCATTATGACGAATTTGTGTCCGTCGATACAGATAGAATATCCGACAGTCTGCGATGCATCGTGAGGTACTTCGAAGCATCGGACGGTAATTCCTCCGATATCCGCCGGCTCATTTTCCACAATGGTATTCCTGTATGATCCTATGACTGAAGATGTAAATGTGTGGCGGGCCAGAGAATCCATTATTTTTTCCGTAGCGAAGACAGGCTTCTGGAGTTTTTTGCAGAAAGAACCCAGGAACTTGATATGATCCAGATGGGTATGCGTCACGAGAACACCCGTGACAGTGCCGGTATCGACTCCGTAATCACGGAAAAGCCGGTTCAGTCTGCGCAGGCTTACACCGGCATCGATTATAATCCCTTTTTTCCCGGTACCGAGATAATAGCAATTTCCGCAGCTTCCGCTGGATAAACTGAAAAACCTCAACATTATCTGTCCCCTTCCTGTCAGTTTTCCTCTTCGCAATACTTGTTTATGACACTGTATGCCTCCGGGATTCCCAGTTCGCCTGCCCGAGAAAGGTCGATACAGCCTTTTTCCCTGTCTTTAAGATATATGAGAACCAGGCCTCTGTTGAAATAGGCATCTCCCATGTACGGATACAGCTCTATGGCTCTGGTATAACTCTCTATCGAATTTATATGCTCTGAAGACAGGCAATACAGATTTCCCAGATTGAAATGGAAATAAGGTATGTCCGGTACAATAGCCGCTGCAGCCTTCATGTCGCTTATCGCTTCTGAATAATCATACTGATGCGATATCTGATCCCTTACCCTGGCCCGCGTATTCCCGGAATCATCCATGGTGAGAACCTGGACATTGCTCTCTATCGACGATATGAACTCTATCATCCGTGCTCTGAGAACGGCCCGGTTCATATAATAGAACGACCTGTAATATTTATCGAGCCCTGATTCTCCCGACACTTCGAGAGCCTTGTCATAATATGCCAGTGCAGAATTATACTGCCTGGTGTCTGTCTCATACAATGCTCTGCCGAAACTGGTCATGGCATCATTCCCTCCGGCAGCATAAAGCACCTGCTCGGCACCGGCCAGAAGCGCGTCACCAGCCGCCAGGGTATCCGCGCTGGTAAGAATCAGTCCTACCGGAGACGACGAAACGAACTCGGAAATGAGAGGATTCTCGTATTTGTGCTCCAATGCATACTGTACGCCAGGCTTCTTTTCAGCGAGTACAAACCTGTAAAGCGGTCTGAGTCTGACATCTATATCCCTGTGCTGCAGCAGCTCGTCATCGAAGTCTTTCTGTGCGAATTCCGCATCCAGGGCCAGCAGGGCATTGTATTTCTTGGTAGTATCGGCGAATGACGCCTCGCCCGAAATATTTTTCCTTCTGTATTCCTGCACCTTCTCCTGAGCCGTCTCGTAGTCCTCCCGTGAAGACGCGTGATCGCCCAGAAGATTCTTGACATACGCCCTGTTCATATATGCCTTGGCGAAATCGGGATAAAGTCCTATCGCCCTGTCGTAGTCTTCGAGGGCATCCTGATAACGGCCCAGTTCTATGAATATGGAAGCCCGGTTGAAATAAGCCAGGACATTTTCAGGATTTATGTTCAGGACCCTGTCCATATCGGACAATGCAGATTCGAAATCCCCGACCTGGGCGCTGATGAGGCCCCTGTTATACAATGTCAGGGCATTTCCCGGTTCATCCCTGAGGACCCTGTTCAGATCGGACATGGCACTGATATAGTCCTGTGTCTCATAATACATTATCGCCCTGTTGAAATAGGCGAAGGTATTCGAAGTATCCAGGTCTATGGCTCTGTCCAGATCCTCGATAGCCTTGCCGTACTCGTGGCCCGATGCATAAAGCCGCCCTCTCCGGATATACCCTTCCGGGTCGAATCTGTCCAGTTTTATGGCCTTGTTATAGTCGGACAGGGCGCTTGTCGTATCTTTCAGGAAAAGATAGCACGCTCCCCTGTTGAGATAAGCGGAAGGGTCTTTAGGTTCTTTCCTGATATATTTGTTGAAATCCGCCACGGCCTTGTCGAACTGCTGGGACAGGAAATATGTCACTCCCCTGCTGAAATACAGGCCGACGAATCCGGGACGAAGACTTATGGCAGTTTCATAATCCTGCAAGGCTTCCTCGTATTTGCCTGAACGGCTCAGCGTTATAGCTCTGTAATGATAACCGGAGGTAAAAACGGGATTGAGACGCACAGAGGTATTGAAATCATTGTGCGCGCCGCGCACATCTCCCAGATTATATTTTGCGATGCCCCTGAAAAAATAGGTCATGTAATTCGTGGAATCGAGAGTGGCCAGAATGTTGAAATTCTCTATGGCATTGGCATACTTGCCATCCATAATGGCCTTCCTTCCACGGAAAAAGAAAACATTGGTATCGTATTGCGCCAGCACTTCCGTCACGCATAGCGAGAGGAATACGACGAGGGCTACTGATATTTTCCTGAAGACTGCCGGCACTGTAAAAAATTTCCGAATAATACTTAATTTTCCTAATTTTGCCCGCCTGAAAACAGGCAAGCGACAAATATAATCATTTATCGTGCCTCTTCTGCAAGAAATGGATAAAAAAAAGTTCACATATCTGTTGGCGGCAGCATTCGTGATATTGTGCTGCAACCGGATACATGCAAATGCCCAGAACTTCTGGATCGGGAATGATACCGCCGCACATAATCTGGTATGGGAAGAAAAACTCAGGAAAAGGATAGACTTTCTCTCCGATTCTCTTTGCGCAGGCAGGGCGACAGGAACTGCCGGAGGCAATGAAGCCGCATTCTGGCTCGTCGGCAGATTCAGGTCGGCCGGGCTTATGCCTTTCGACAATACTTATGCAAAACACCTCTATGCAGGGAACGGGACAGTAGGCCACAATATCATAGGCATGCTTCCAGGATCACGGACAAAACCTTGCGATTCATATATAATAATAGGGGCACACTATGATCATCTCGGCGTGCTCGGAGGGAAAATGTATCCGGGAGCCGACAACAATGCATCCGGAGTAGCTGCCCTGCTGAGCCTCGCGGACATGTTTTCCACCATGAAGGATGTCGGACGTGTGTACGGGAAAAGCATCATCTTCGTCGCATTCGATGCAAAGGAAATGAATATGGCCGGCTCCGAATCCTTGTGGAGGATGATTGAAAACGGGGAACTTGCAGATCCCGTTTCCGGAAAACCTGTCACTCCGGAAAAAATTTACGCCATGGCCAACATGGAGCAGATAGGAAGCTCACTCGCACCTCTGTCATCCGGAAGGAAAGACTACCTTATCGCTCTCGGAAACAACTCGCTGCCAAATGACTGCAGAAATCTTCTTTCCATGTGCAACCGCTTTTACGGCACGGGACTGGAACTGTCGGAAACATATTACGGAAGCAAGAACTTCACAGAAGTGTTCTACAGGATTTCAGACCAGAAAGTCTTCGCAGAAAATGGAATACCTGCCGTGTTTTTCACTTCCGGAATAACGCTCAACACATTCAAGACATACGACACTACGGAGACTCTCGACCTGGAGATTCTCCGTAAACGGATAATACTCATTTTCCACTGGGTGGAAAAACTTCTACGCTGATTCTGCTAAAGGAGTTCGTTATAGATTTCTATATACCTTCTGGCAGTACGCTCCCACGAAAAACTGAGGGCATGCTGCTTCATCTGCTCCTTGTCGACTTCTCCCTTTTCAAATGCAGCCAGGCCCTTATTGAACTGCACAAGCATGGTCTCAGGGTCGAAATTATGGTCAAAGTAAAATACATGGCTGCCGCCTATCTCGGGGAGGGATGTCCTGTCTGAAAGGAATATCGGTTTCTGATAATACATGGCCTCTATCACAGGCAGACCGAATCCTTCAGCTACCGATGGAAAGAGAAATGCAGTACAGTTCTTTATGTACCAGTACTTTACCGGCTCAGTTACAGGTCCTATGACAGATACTCTGTCTGCCACACCGAAATTCTCGGCTTCCTCCATGATCCTTTTCTCGTACGGAGACTTGTTCCCGGCTATAATCAGATGATAATCATTTCCTCTGAGAAGAGCGGTCAGGACATGGAAATTCTTTTTGGGAAGGACTGCGCCGACAGAAAAAAGGAATTTTCCAGTCGGTTTGGATACAGGAGGGGTGATATCTCCGTCGAACTGGTTCAGTCCGTTATATACCACTTCCACATATTTTCCTTTCATATCTATGTTATCCATCAGATCGCGCTTCGTACTCTCGGATACCGCAACGATATGGTCCGCCCTGTCTATATGCTTCTGAAGTGCCGAAAGATAAGCTCTGTGCTTTGAAAGAGGCTTGTCATACAAAAAGTTAAGATCATGTACAGTAAGGACCTGCCTGATACCTTTCGGAGGAATGACTGCAGGCTGCTGGTTCGACGAATGCCATACGCTGACACGCGGACTGCAACTCAAATGCATCCTGTCGGTAAATTTTACCGTCCTGTACCCGACATCATCGCCCCAACGGCCCTTGTATTTTGCCGGGACATAAAGACACAGACTGCTGCGCAAAGCCTGACGCTGCTTTACAAGGCAAGAAGCCACGTTATCGCAGAATGCAAACAGACCGGTATTCGGATATTTCATCCTCTCACAGTCGAAGACTACCATAGATAAAGTTTTTGTTTGTCACAAAAGTAATAAAAACTCTGGAAAAAATCAGAAAAAAGTGCCTCGTTTCAGTTTATAATTCCAAAACTTACGAATCGGATGAAGCATCAATGCTCTTTAAAGACGGAAGACTTATCCTGAAATGAACGGAAAGCACCCTGACCAGGAAAACCGATATGGCGGCGATAATCTGTGCAGCTACCGGTCCGAGCCCTGACCATATACACACGTAATAGACGATACCGCCGGCAAGACAAGCCATTGCATAGATTTCCTTTCGGAATATAAGAGGGACCTCATTGATGAAAATATCCCTGAACATTCCTCCTGCTGCGCCTGTTATGGTTCCCATTATGACATTCACCCACATGGGAAAGCCTGCGGCAATGCTTTTTTCGACCCCCACGACCGTAAACAATGCGATGCCGACAGCGTCGAATATAAAGAAAGTATTGTCCAGGCGAACCACATATTTTCTGAAAACCAGGACAAAAAGCAGAGCGAGGCCCGTAATTATGATATATGAGGCATGTTCCATCCAGAACGGCGTGACATCGAGCATCACATCGCGCAGTGTTCCGCCTCCTACGGCCGTCACGAAACCTACCACATAGGCACCGAACCAGTCGAAGTTCTTGGCTGCCGCCAGCCTGATTCCGCTTATCGCAAATGCGAATGTTCCGATATAATCTATAATATTGATGAATTCCATCCCGCAACTATGGCAAAGAAAAAAGCAGCCACTTTTCAGTAACTGCTTGACTTTCTGTGGGAGCTGAGGGAGTCGAACCCCCGACCCTCTGCTTGTAAGGCAGACGCTCTGAACCAACTGAGCTAAGCTCCCTTTACTCGTACTTTCGTTAAAGAACTGTTCCCGTTTTCGTTTCGGGATTGCAAAGATACGCAAGAAAATTTATCCTGCAAATTTATTTTCACTTTTTTGATGATTTTTGTTTGTCAAGTTGAAACATTTCGAGCAGAAAAAGCGTATAATATGATTGCAGGGGAAATATCGTCTGCATTATAAACTATCCAATCGGGGCTGTTCTGGTTTTGACAGCATAAGACATTGGACGGTAAGCACGCCGGGCGTCGGAGGTTTGCCCGTAAATCTCAGCTTCCGAACAATTAGTTGGCAACAACAATTATGCACTCGCTGCGTAGTCTACCAAGTAGTCTCGCTTAATCGCCGGCCGCCAAGGCTGCGGTCGCGACGAGTATCCCTCCGGGCTTTAGGCCGGTTATGTCCGGAATACGGGGTATCATCCAAACCGGATGCGCAGGAGGACTCCTCTAGACCCTGCCAAGATCAAGAGGATAAGCTGTCATTAGCCTGTCTTCCGGCAGATGCCAGTCGAAAATCATAGAAAGAATAAGCGTGTAGAAAGCTGCCTGGTGCTATGTTTGGACGGCGGTTCGAGTCCGCCCAGCTCCACTGAAACAAAAATGCCGGTCATGATGGATCCGACCGGCATTTTCTGTCATATTAAGGAAGACTCAGGCTTCAGGAGCGGATTCTGTGCCGTCCTCGCCGGAAGTCCCGCCTTCCCCTTCGTCAAGAGGTCTGTCGAGGATAGTGACTGTCACTTCCTTTACCATTTCGCTGGTACCGATATAATTCGAATTCCTGCCGACGAACACTGCAGTATATGTTCCCGGTTCAGCGTATGTGTATGAATATGATGACAGATAATTTTGCATGTTCTTTATGACAGTACCCTCGTCGTTAGCTACGGCATTAAGCATCTGAGGAGTAGTGACCACCCAGCCTTTGAGAGGGAAAGCCTTCTCATTCGCTGCGCATCCCTGGAAATTGATATCCTGATTGCCGCCCAGCACGATAGACCCGTTTCCGTCATTTTTATAATACGGATCTTCAATTTCATCGTTCATCATAACCGTCGTCATAGCCAGGGTACTAAGATCCGTAGATATCGTGCCGAAACCTTCTGCCTCTATTGAAATGTTGCCATTCACCCAATAGTGTCTCTGGGTAGTGGCGGCATCAGTATGATTCCATAAAAAGGCCAAAGAAAAATTCTCTATGGCAGGAGTAATATCAATATCTACAGCCGTAGTAGTCAGGGAAGTCTCTTTGTTGGTTTCATCCCAGACCGTTATCGGAGTCCAGCCAGACATTCCGCCTTCTTCCATCTGTGCCATGGCTTCCCGGTCAGCATTTCCGTCATTGCCGGCAAGTCCGCTGAATGAACTGCTATACCACACCTGAAGCGTTCCAGAACCGTAACGGGGCTGTATTTCAAGATGGAGTGTCGCTGATTTGATTAAATCCATCGTAATGGAATATCTGTCTTTGTACTGGTATTCATGTCCACTCTCGCCACTGTAAAACAGGATGTTGTCTACCTCGCCATCAATGTCGAAAGTAACAGGATCTCCGGCATAATAGGTATTGTCCGGAGACAAAGTGACGTTATAATCTACATCATAAAGTATATCATCCTGCGTACAGGCAACGAGGAAACCCGACACAAAGAGAGATACTGAAATCAAATAAAGTATTTTTTTCATGAGTGCAATATCGTTTTATTACCAAAGTTTGTTCTGTGTCAGGCTAGTATTAACTCCCAGCTCTATGGAAGGTATTGGCAGAAGAATGTGCCTATCCTGTACATTCTGGCCTATAATCTGCGCAGCCTGATTGGATGTACTTGTTCCGGCCGGCCAGTTTTTATCCTGTGTATCCGTAAGATAGCCTTTCATGGATTCTACGAAAATACCCCAGCGAATCAAGTCATACTTACGGAGGGATTCGAAACAAAGTTCCCTGGCCCGTTCATTCCTGACCAAAGTCTGAAAACTCTCATAATCGCCATAATCGGCAAACGGTTTCGTCTCTATCCCGGCCCTGTCACGTACTTCCTTCACACAATTATACGCATCCTGCGACGGCTTGCCATTGAATTCATTGTCCGCCTCAGCAAACATCAGCAGGATATCGGAATAACGAAGTATCGGATAATTGATGCACGTATACAGATCCTTTGCTGACATCTGAGCCTCATATATCGTTTCCCTGCGCCATTTGCCGCAATTCCTGTTACCTCTGACGACTGTAGGATCCATGGCAGTAGAAACACTGGAGGCGACATAAGGGGTCTTGTCATAACTCTTCACCGCCGGATCAGAATGCTTGCCACTGACATATTCAGGAGTAGGATATTCCGGGACATGCTCATTGCCGTTATAATTATACGGGCACATATTCCATGCCTGACGCTGATCCCAATGATACTTCTCAGCCACAGATTCTACAGTCAGGTCATCCCCTGGGACAAACGTAGCCATGGCTGTAATATCATCATCAGTTCTGTCTGTCTCATAATAAAGATTAAAGAGTTTGAGAGAACCATTGTAATATCCGTAGGAATAGTTGCAGGCCCACTCAGAAAATCCGGATGCAGCGTTACTCTGAAGACCGATAAGGTCGCCTATACGTCCGTTGGTCCAGTCAGCAGAGCTGGAACGGCTTCCGAGAAAATCCACTTCCCATAGAGATTCATTGTAAGTCTTGTCATAAACATCCTCTATCATGTTGATGAAAACCTGGGAATAACTTGGATTAAGTTCGATATGCAACGGATTGTCTCCCAGTCCGCGTGCGCTCTGGATAACTGCCCAGGCATAATCGCGGGCCTTGCCATAGTATTCTGTTCTGAAATCTTCATTGCCTTCAATGCTTGCACCTGCCATAAAAAGATATACTCTGGACAGAATACCCTGCATGGTTACCTTTACAACGCGCGAAGGGGCATTAACTAAGGAAGTCTCAGCAAGAGGAAGACAAGCCTCCATCTCCGATACTACCCACTTGAGAAGCTCGTACTGCGGAGTCGCCTCGCACATGACTTCTTCCGGACTTGTAGTAGAATGATCCTTTTTCGGGACATCACCCCATGCCTGAGCCAGCAGGAAATGATAAAAAGCTCTCATAAACCTGGCTTCATTCCAATACTTGTGCTCCGGATCGTACTCGGAATTCTCAATGGCTTCCATGAAAGAATTCGCATTCCCTATCCCTGCATAGAGTTTGGTCCAGGCTTCATAAATTTCAGTCGAACTTGCATCATGTGAATACAACTGAGAGAAATTATTCGTGGAAGTTCTGTTCGAATAACTCAGGTCATCGATATTCGAAAGCATGAGGGAATAGTAATTCCCGTAGACAGCCTCGGCCCCCAGAGCACCATATACTCCAGCCAGGCCGCTCTCGACTTCTTGCTCGCTGTTATAGTATGTACTTGCCTCTATCACATTCGGTTCCAGTTCCAGAAAACTGCAGGAGGATATGAGCAGAGAAAGTACAGATCCCAATACAATATGATTTATCTTATTTCTCATAGTGTTATACAATTTAGAATGTGAATGAAACACCGGCAGTCACACCGATAGCTCTCGGATAAGCTGACCAGTCGAAACCTGGAGTAAGGACTGAATTCCTGGTGGAAACTTCCGGATCAGGACCCGTATATTTTGTCCATGTCCATACATTGTCTGCTGAAACATATACCCTCATGGTATCGAATTTCATCTTCCTCAGCACATTTCTCGGCAGAGTATATCCGATGGAAATATTTCTCAACTTCAGGAAAGAACCGTCTTCAACGACCCTTGAAGAATACACGAACATGTCGGCATTAGAAGCTCCGATAGCAGGTATGTCGCTGTCAGGATTTTTCACTATGTCGAAGTGATCCTTGTAGCTTGCGAGCTGGTTCAGGTTTGCGATGTTTCCGTTCTCGAAAATGAGCCTGTTCGCATTCAGGATATCGTTTCCATAGCTCCACGAGAAGAAGATGTTCACGTCGAAGCCATAGAAATAGAAGGAGTTGCCGAAACCTCCGGTATGGACAGGCTGGCCGCAGCCGATGATTGTACGGTCGTTGTCATTTATCACTCCATCCCCGTTCACGTCCCTGTATTTAGGGTCACCTGGCTTGACATTCTCGCGGCCGGTAGCAGCACTGTATGGAATTCCCTGCTTCAAAAGAGTACCGTTCTGGAACTCGTCAGCCTTATACGTACCCTCATAGATATAACCGTACATCAGACCTGAAGGCTTGCCTACCTGAGTAACATACGGATACTGGCTGTTGAACCTCTGGTCCCAGCTTACAGCAGAGAAGAGCGAGTACTGATCCTGTGTCAGGGCCGTAACCTTGTTCCTGTTGAAAGCTATATTGAACGAAGTGGTCCACTGGAAGTTCTTGTGGTTTATATTCAGCGTTTCCAGAGAGAGTTCCCAACCGGAGTTCCTCATCGAACCGATGTTCATCATGGCAGAAGTATAAGCCGAAGAAGCCGGCATGGTAGCCTGAAGCAGCAGGTCGTAAGTATTCTTCAAATACCAGTCGGCAGTCACCCTTATCCTGTCGTTCTCGAAGAAACTCAGGTCGAGACCCACATTCCACTGCTCTGTCGTCTCCCATCTGAGCTTCTGATTGGCCATATTGTCAGGGAAATAACCTGAAACATGCTGTCCGTTGAATACATAGTCGAAAGAATCAGGGTCGCCAGGGAGTGTGGTGATCTGTGAATAATAGTCATACGGAGTAGTTGTCCTGTTGTTACCTGTCATACCCCATGAAAGACGGAGCTTTCCGTTTTTCAGCCAACGGCTGTTTTTTAAAGCCTCTTCCCTGTTGAAGTTCCATGAAAGACCCGCTGACGGGAAATAACCCCAGCGGTTATCTGTCGGGAATTTTGAGGAACCGTCCGCACGGAACGAAGCAGTAAGATAGTACTTGTATTTGTAATTATAGTTCAGACGGAAAAGTCCGGACATCAGAGTCCAGTCACGCTCGTATGGAGTCACGTTCTGATACTGGCCTGTATTCAAACCGTTAAGACCGAGAGCTTCAGTCGTCAGCTGCTCTGCACGGACACCCTTGTAGTCCATATTCTGGCCCTGGAATGTGACACCGGCAAGGAGATTCAGGTGATGGTTTCTCCTGATATGTTTTGTCCAGGTCAGAGTGTTCTCGTTCAGCCATGTCACCTGGTCTGTCCAGTAGATGGCACCGTTTACGCCCTTGCCTGAAGGAGAACCTGCATATCCGGTATATGTCTGGCTGCCGTTGAATTCCTCTCTGCGACGCTTGTTCATGGTATAGCCGCCGGAAACCTTGAGGACCAGATCATCTATGATAGTCCATGAAAGGCTCGCATTGGCATTCAGATAGTCTACAATGGTCTTTCTATATTCATTGCGGACAGTCTTGGCAGGATTGAACCTGTAATCATCGGCAGTAGCGATATCTTCATCGATAAGTTCGTCCGAATCATCCAGGATACTTCCATTCTTAAGCGGCTTTACAGGCCTGTAACCCCACAAGGAATAAATAAGCCAGCCGGATGCAGATGATGACTGCTGTGCATCGGTAGGAGTTACTCCATTGGTAACAGCTCTTGAATAATTGGCCAGAACATTCAGTTCCACCTTCTTTCCGATTTTCTGGATAAAGTTGATCTTTCCCTGGTATCTCTGGAAATTCGACTTCACGATGATACCGTCCTGATCAAGGGCGGAGAAACTGATATTATAACGGTTTCCCATCTCCTTGCTTCCTCCTGAAAGGGAAATGTTGTAGTTCTGGGTCAAAGCCGGACGATATACGTCATCCTGCCAGTCCACCCAGTCAGCTGTCCGGTAATCCTCGAGGGTATATCCGTCAAGATACGGATTCGTACCACCGTAAACGGCATATCTGTCTGTCTGGAATTCCACGAACTCATAGCCGTCCATCAAATCGACCTTGTTGGCTATCTTGTTTCCGGTCCAGGAAGCGGAGAAATTGATTTTCGGCTTGCCTTCCACTCCCTGCTTCGTGGTAATCACGATGACACCGTTCGCACCTCGTGCACCGTAAATAGCTGTAGCCGAAGCATCCTTCAGAATGTCAATGGATTCGATATCAGCCGAGTTCAGAGAAGTTGCCATAGAGCTCTCCGAAGGGAAACCGTCTATGATATAAAGAGGTGCGGAACTCTGGGTCAGGGAGTTGTTACCACGAATGGTAATATTGGCCTCCGCGCCGAGTGCACCGTCGGATGTGGAGACTACCACACCTGCGACACGTCCGGTCAACGCCTGGTCGAAAGTGGTTACAGGCGTCTTCATTATTTCCCCCATATCCACCTTGCTGACCGATCCTGTCAGGTCTCTTCTGGTAACGGTACCGTAACCGATACTTACCACTTCGGCAGCATCGATCGAAAGCTGTTCTTCGGCAAGAGTGACATTTATCGTATTACGTTTTGCCACTACTTCCTGGACTTCTTCAAAACCCAGGCATGAGAATACGAGGGTGGCGGTAGGAGGTACGGAAATCGAATAATAACCGTCGAAATCGGTTACCGTTCCGTTCGAAGTGTTTCCCGACTCATAGACAGTAACTGCCACAAGCGGCTCACCGGCCGTATCGGTAACACGACCCTTGACCTCGGTATTCTGGGCTGACATATCCCACACTGTTGCGGTGAGAATTGCCAGCGATGTCAATAGTACAGTTAGTTTATACATCAGTTTAAGATTAATAATTATAGTTTAGTTATCAGTAATTATAGCCGACTGGAATTTATGCTTTCTTCAGGATGATTTCTACCGGCTGGCCGTCGACACACGTAGCCGTAACGGATGTATTTCCTCCTTCATGACTCACTGTCACTCCATCCGCAGGGGATGCCAGTTCCCACATGCCGGCAACAGTCACGTTCTTCTGCAACGGCTGGCTCGGTTGAGGCGTGGTATAGGCCTTCTGTGTGATACCGAGATCCGGAGTACAGATACTCATCACTACAGTACCGTCTTCCCTGGTCCTTTCCATTACCATGGTCTCGGCCTCTATGGACATTACCGGCAGATACGGTTTTGCCTCCTTGCCCTTGGGAAGAGAGGCAAAAACCTCTGCTGAAGACGCCCCATCATATTTTCCATAGCAGGCGTACGCAGTGATGCCGGTAATATGGTCATTCACCACATGAGCGTCATTATCGCTGCGGATAACGGTGTATGGCAAGTTCTTGGAGTATTGCTTGACTTCCCTGGAAGCAGGCTGAATAAGCATCATATATTCATAAGAAGCGTTCTGTGGAGAGACACCGTGATCGATATATGCCGTGACGAAATCTCCTGTCCCAGTCTTTTTCCTCGTATCGGAAGGCGAGGTCTGCGTCTGCTTCACCACTGTCAGGCCTTTGGCATCCGGAAGTATGAAGACATTCCCGAACAGGTCGTTGAGAACTGCCTGGCCGTCTCCGGCGAATCTGTATGTAGACGGGAACGGGAAGTCCCCGAAATAATCGTCATTGATATCCAGAATCATTCCCTCCCTTTCATCGAGCCTCGACTGGTAAAGTGTAGTCTCTGTAGGATAACCGTAATTATTCGTATTCGAAATACCGCTTCCGATATACACTATTCTATTATCGAAACAGAACACACTCTTGGTAGCCGTCGCACCTGCACAGAAATTCTGTCTGTCTTTCTCCACGTATGTAAAAGCCATCATACCGTTCCGGCCTTCAAGTGAAGACACTCCGGGAAAGCGTGAATCATTCCTTTCCATCAACGTACCCTTCAAAGGACTGTCCAGCATCTCGAAAGGAAGATGTACCGTTGTCGCGCCGGGAACCCTGTTCCAGTCCCAACCTTCCTGTGAAAAACCGCTGGCCTTTGCCGATACCGGCTTGCCGGCTCCTATAAGCTGCGCTGTACCGTAGCTCTGATAACGTCCGAACCTGTTGTCCGCAGCATAGATTTCAGCACTCCAGACATCCGAATTGTATGCCTTCAGAGAAAGCATCCAGTTATCCCTGCGATGTATGCCGAGTGCCGCATAATTCAATACGAAGAAACCCTCCGGAGCTGCCGATGCGGCAGATACGCCGGCTTTCCTCAATGCAGAGACTGTCTCCGGATCAGCTCCGCCAAGATACAGATACGCACCGCCCAATTCCGGATCCGCATCTAGGCCGGAACCTGTCAGATCACCCAGAAGTGCCAGTGAAGCATACGCCTCGATATCTGCCTTAGGGATAAAGCCGTTGAACGGATGGCGTCCGCAGATTCCTACGCCCCAGTCGGTAAGATTGCAATATTCGCACATGGTGAGAAGCACATGTTTGAACGTCCTTCTGGCATCTTCGGTTATCACGAAATCCGTTCCTGCAGTATAATGACAGAAATCGCCCACGGCGGCAAATGCACCGACCGAGTATGCCGGATAATGTCCTCCGTGATGGAATGAAGTACCGTCAGGCTTGAATCCGCCCAGCGTACCTGGAGAATAATCCAATGAACCCGAAACCCATCTCGAAAGAGCAGCCATTTTCGCATATTTTTCCGCAGGATCGGAAGCCATCATGGCTGATATAATTTTCGCATCGAGCAGAGTATGCCAGCTGTCGAGAATTTCGTCCCTGCCGTAAACGAAAGGAAGACGAGTCTCCTGAAGACCGCTCCAGTACTCCAGAACTTTCTGATACTCATCCGTTTTTCCCGCAGCGGCTATTTCATCGCGCAAAAGCCACATTCCGCGGTACAATTCCCTGATCTGGTAACCGTAGTGATGATTCGTTCCCTGTCCGCTGCCGTATGCGAATCCCTGGTCGATGGCATGGTCCATCGTATTGAACACCTTCTCCAGATTAGCCTTATTGCCTGTATAGGCATAATCCTGGGCATAATAATAGATTATCTGACCGATAAAACGGATGCGCATTTCTCCGAGAGAATTGTTGAACTCGTCATCGCTCAGAAGCGGCGCCCCCGTCACCGAACCGTCGGGAAGTCTCTGTATATAATATTTACTATAGGTATCATCCGCTCTTTTGAGCAATGTATTCTTGACGTAATTGTCGCTGGACATTCCAGCTCTGACAGCATCATCCATTCTCGACTCCACGAGGTCCAGCATGGCTTCCTGCTCTGAAGTCACCGGCGTCACTTCGAGCTGAGGATACTGCTCCCACTCCCAAAGCCGGCACCAGTGCCACATGTTTCTCTGAAGATTATAGTTGTTTTCAGGAATCTGCATGTCCGGCGTGATCTGTGCATGAAGCTGCCCCTTGGAAAAAGTCACCCTGTCGACATAAATCGTCCCTTCAGGCACTTCTGCAGAAGGAACGATCGTCATTCTGGCCACATTCGTGGCCCTGTCCTTGAGTTTCTTGTCCCCGTAATGTCCGTATGGAGACAGCATGTCCTCATATTTTATCCAGGCCGTACGCCAGCCCTTGAAATTCATGTTGAAATCAAAATGGCAAAGCTCTTCGTCCTGCCAGTTCCAGAAAGTGAACCGCAGCGGGGCATCCATCGGAGCGGTATTGTATATCCAAATAATAAGTCCGGCCCTGTTCACCTTCATCGAGGCCTCGATATCGGTGCAATTATTGAAGACCAGAGCGGCCTGTCCTTTCCATGAGAATTTCAGGGATGACTTCCCGTCCTTGAACTTGTCTGAGGACGAAGTCACCTCTCCGTTACCGTTCACACGGACAAAACCAGGAACACCGTTTTCAAAATTATATTGTGAATTTATGGCTGCATACGCGCCTGAAAGGCATAATAATGACAAAGAAAGTACTAGAAAAAAGCGTCTCATCCGGTTATTAGTTATAATGCATTGCGACAAATATATGACTATTTTTTCATCCGGCAAAAATAAAAAAGAATAATTATCAACAAGTTCAATTATATTTTGAATAGAAAAGATTTTTAACTAATTTCGCAAAATAAATGCGGTGTAATCGTACACGGAACTAATAACTCAAACTATAATACAATGAAATTCAAATTCCTTTCTACGCTGGCACTGGCGGTAATCGCCGTGCAGTGCGCGCCAAAGAACGACATCATCCAGGAGAATGTGGAAAATGCAAAAATCCAGCTGAAGTCTCTCGTCGAGGCATCCGAAGCCGGCGATACTGTCAGAATCCCTTCTACATTCAAGGACGGTGAAATCGTCTATGTACCTACCGATGACTGGGTGAGCGGATTCTTTGCAGGTACATTATGGTACATGTACGAGCTTACAGGTGACGAATACTGGGCGGAACACGCACGGAAACATACTGAAATCCTCGACTCGATACAGTACCTCAAATGGCACCATGACGTAGGGTTCATGGTATACGACAGTTACGGAAACGGACTGAGACTCAAGAATATCGACGGCTACAAGGATGTCATCGTGAATACGGCCAAATCGCTGTCCACAAGATTCAGACCGGCAGCCGGTGTCATCCAGTCATGGGATGCAGACAAGGGATGGCAGGCTAACAACGGCTGGAAATGTCCGGTCATCATAGACAACATGATGAACCTCGAACTTCTGTTCAAGGCGACGGAATTCTCAGGGGATTCCACATTTGCGGACATCGCCGTGAGCCACGCCGACCAGACCATGAAAAACCACTATCGTCCGGACTACAGTACCTATCACGTAGTGGATTACGACCCTGAAACCGGAGAAGTCAGAGGACGTTACACAGCACAGGGCTATTCCGACGAATCAGCATGGGCAAGGGGACAGGCCTGGTCTCTCTACGGATTTACCATAATGTACAGATTTACAGGCGATGAAAAGTACCTCGAAAGAGCTGAAAAAGTAGCTGGATTCCTGTTCAACAATCCTAACATGCCGGAAGATCTTGTTCCTTACTGGGATTTCGACTGCCCTGACATCCCTGATACATACAGGGACGTTTCATCCGCAGCCATCATAGCTTCCGCACTTTACGAGCTTTACGGCATGACGGAAAACAGCCTTTACAAGGAAAAAGCCGACAAGATCGTAGAATCGCTCTCTTCTCCGGCATACCGTGCCGAACCTGGCACTAACGGAGGATTCATACTCATGCACTCGGTAGGCAGCATACCTCATGGCAGCAGCATTGATGTTCCTCTCAACTACGCCGACTACTACTTCCTCGAAGCTCTTATCAGAAAAGGAAACATAGAAAAAGGTCTCGCACCTGTAAAATAGCAATATGCGAAAAGCTATATGCATGCTTTCGGCCTTGGCGCTCTTCTTTCCAGCTGGCGCCAAGGTCGTTGATTTCACCCCCGAAACAGGGATACTGTCATTTGAAGATGGGACTGCACCGGCCCTGTCGGGCAAATCATCGCTTTCCGTATCGGACGAACATTACAAACTTGGAAACAGGTCGCTGCGATGGGAATGGAAAAGGCCTGGCGCTACGCTGACTGTAAACAGCGATGTCCCTTACCTGGCGGAAAATCCGAATCCGAAAGAGACATCGGTATCCACATTCGTATTCTGGGTCTACTCCCCTTCCCCGCTTGAAGGAAAGCTCCGCTTCACTTTTTACAAGGGAGAAAAAGAATGCTGCCATTTCGACTACGGCATGGGATTTTCGGGTTGGAGAGGCGCCTGGGTGGCTTTTGACAGGGATATGACAGGAACGCCGGAAACTGGCATGGACAAGGTAGTCATCTCCGCTCCTGAAAACTGCAGGAAAGGCGTACTGTATTTCGACGGAATCATAATGTCCGCATTCGAAGATGTCCGCCACCACACGCCGGACTGGCAGGCTCCGTATGTGAACAAGGATACCAGATCGCATTGGCTGACCCTCAACAACAGCTGGAATCTGGAACTGGACATTGCGTCCGGACCGGGACTTGCAGAAGAAGACCGGAAAGACATGAAGACAGTCAGAGAGCGCTTCATCAGCCTCGTGTCGGCAGGGAAAAAGCCATGGACACCGGAAAAAGTCAAGGATGTCTACGAAAGCTATGGGATAACTGAAAATCCTGACGGCACAGTCAAGGGGAAACCGGTTTTCTTTACGCGATACGGAGAAACATACATAAACCTGGGAATCACGGATGCTTCGAAACAGTTCGGCCGGTACGGACAGCTGCTCAGACAGGCGAACGACAATCTTCTCCAGATAGCCGTATCGTGGATGAACGAAAACGATCCCGTCAGAAAAGCTGAAACTGCGGAAATGTATGTCATGCTGACCAGGCATCTGCTGGATCAGGGATTCGAGGCAGGGAGCGGACTCGGCACCGTACATCATTTGGGTTACAGCATGAGAAACTTCTATACGGCTCCGGTGATAATGAAAGACGTGCTGGAAAATGCAGGTCTCGATGCCAGAGTACAGGCCGCCATGGAATGGTTTTCAGGTGTAGGGGAAGTGAAGACTGCCCCTGACGTACCGGGTATGGACATCGATGCATTCAACACATCGCTAATGGGCCGCGTAGCATCGCTTCTGATGCTGGAAGACACGCCTCGCAAGGCAGCATACATGAAAGCACTGTCGCGATGGATAGACAACGGATTCAGATACGCTGACGGGCTCACTCCGTGTTTCAAGTCCGACGGTACAGTCATGCATCACAGAAAGGCCTATCCCGCCTATGCCACCGGAGGCTTCGACGGGGCGGTCAAGGCGGTCTGGATGCTGCACGGGACAGAGTTCGCCATTTCCAGGGAAAGCCATCAGATACTGAAAGACGCCCTGCTGGAAATGAGATTCTACTGCAACAGGGAATCCTTTCCGCTGGCCATGTCAGGCAGACATCCTGACGGTAAAGGCTCTCTGATTCCGGACCAGTATGCTCTTCTGGCGGATGCCGGTTCTCCCGACGGGACCGATTCCATCGACAGGGAACTGGCTGCAGCCTACATGAGACTGGACGGCAGCGGAGTTCAGGGCAGAAAATTCGCGGATGCCGGAATCGCCTCAGAAAAGGCCCCTGAAGGATGCCATACATACGGCTACAACTGTTCCATGTCACACAGACGGGGAGAATGGCTCGTGACATTCGCCGGGCACAGCAGATACCTCTGGGCAGCTGAAATATACAATGGGGCCAATCTTTACGGCAGATACCTGACACATGGAAGCATGCAGATCCTGGCCGATCCGGAAGAACACGTATCTGCATCCGGCTCAGGATTCCAGGTAGCCGGATGGGACTGGTGCCATATTCCGGGCACCACAGCCGCAGCCATCCCTATGGAGGACATGCTGGCGAACGTCCTGAACGTGGATGAATTCTCCGGATACGAAGAGATGCTTCTTTCCGACGAATGGTTTGCTGGCGGAGTCAGCCACAGGGAAACGGACGGAATTTTCGCCATGAAACTGCACGAACACGACAAATACAACGGCTCTCTCAGGGCGAACAAATCATTCTTTGCGTTCGGAGACAAGATAATAGCTCTCGGTTCCGGACTGGAAAATTCACTGGAAGGCTCTGAACTGCATACTACACTGTTCCAGAACAGTCTTCCGGACGATCCAGGTCAAAGTTCCGGAATTTATACGGACAGTCTGACGGTTATTTCCGACCGGTTCGGCAACGCATATTTCATAAGCGATGCCAGGACTATCATGACGAAAGGAAAACAGCTTTCCTTCCATGAAGAAACCATGGAACCTACCGAGGGCTGGTTCGAGAAAGCTTATATCGACCACGGGGAGATCGTCACTGACGGCAGATATGAATATATGGCCGTAATACACGCAGATGCGGAAACAGTCGGCAGATACAGGGAAACACTCCCCTACGATGTGGTCAGATGTGATTCGAAAGCCCATATTGTCCGTGACAACGAAAGCGGGATAAAAGGATTTGCCGTTTTCGAGGAAATCGGCTGCGGGGATGATGAAATATTGGCGGAAGCCACACCTTCCCTGATAATGTACGGCTGCACGGACGGAAAGATGACATTGAGCGTCAGCAATCCTGACCTGGCGCTTTATGAAGGTCCGAGCGATGAACTTTTCGATGAGGACGGGAAAAGGATAGAGCGCAGCATATACGGACGGGAATGGGTGGATAACCCTTGCGCAGCGACCTCCGTGAGAGTCACTCTGAACGGGGAATGGACTGTAACCGACCGAGGAGGCTCGGATGTTACGGCGAAATATGAAAACGGACGGACCGAACTTGTTTTCAAGACAAGGGAAGCCGGAACGGAAGAAATAATTCTGGAACTGAAAAAATAACTTCTGCTATGGACAAGAAAAAATATCTGATTCCTTTTTCGGGACTGGCCTTGCTGGCATGCGGAAATGAAGTGCAGGAAAAACCGAACATAATATATGTGTTTCCTGACCAGTTCCGTAACCAGTCGCTGGGATTCTGGAATGACGAAGAGTATTCCGGACATGTAAGGTGGCAGGCCGATCCTGTCAGGACTCCGAACCTGGACGGATTCGCGGATGAGTCGCTTGTGCTCTCCAGAGCAATGAGTACATGTCCGCTCAGCAGCCCGTACAGGGGAATGTTCCTGACCGGCATGTATCCTGAAAGAAGCGGTGTCACGCTGAACTGCATGGCACTCAGGCCGGAAAGCACACTGAATCCGGAGGCTGAATGCATCTCGGACGTATTCGCGGCCAACGGGTACAGCTGCGGTTACATCGGGAAGCTCCACGCGGAGACACCTATGAAAAACGACCCCGCGAATCCGGGACATTACGTAAGTGACAGGAATCCTGAATGGGATGCCTACACTCCGCCGGAAAGAAGGCACGGATTCTCATACTGGTATTCCTACGGGACGTACGATGTGCATAAGGATCCGCACTACTGGGACACCGAAGGCGTAAGGCATGACCCACACGAATATTCCGTAAAACACGAGACGGACAAAGCCATAGAGTTCCTGCGGAACGAGAACGGGGAACGCGAAGACGGTGCACCGTTTTTCCTGGCCCTTGCATACAATCCTCCCCACAGTCCGTATGAATGCCTTGATGACTGCATGGCAGAGGATTACGAGCTGTATAAGGACATGAGTTACTCGGAACTGTATGTCAGACCGAATGCCGATACTACGCTTTCGAAAGCTCCGTCGGCACGGTATTACTTTGCAAACGTGACTGGTGTGGACAGGGAGTTCGGACGGCTTCTCGCAGAGCTCGAAAAACTCGGTCTGGATAAAAATACCATAGTGGTGTTCACTTCGGATCACGGAGAAACCATGTGCAGCCAGGGGACACTCGACCCCAAGAATTCGATATATACAGAGTCTTTCAATGTGCCTTTCATGATAAGGTACCCTGGAAAAATCCGGCACAGAGTGGATTCGACCCTGCTCAGCACGACTGACATAATGCCTACGATGCTGGCGCTCGCAGGACTCGGAGACCGTATACCGGAAACTGCGGAAGGCAGGAATCTCGCACCTCTTCTCATGGAGACCGGAGAATGCGACATACCTGACGCCGCCCTGTATATCAGGAATCTGGACGGGGAAAAGGATAAAGAAGGAATCGTCAGCGGTTTCTTCCCTGTCGCCAGAGGCATAAAGACAGACAGGTACACCATGGAGATAGCGATAAACCGAGACATGGAACTCGACAGGGTGCTCATTTTCGATGACTGGAACGACCCGTACCAGATGGACAACATCTCATGGAAAGAGAATCCGGAGCTTTTTTCCGGACTGTGCGGAATCCTCGGCAGAAAACTGGAAGAAGCGAATGACGTCTGGTACCGAGAAGACATACTGGGAATACTCAATCTGAAATGAATGAAAAAGTAAACTGCAAGACAAAACCAACACTGTAAACTATAATGAGAAAGATTTATTTGACAATAGCAAGCCTTGCCGCTGCTTCGGTCGGATGGATATCCTGCACAGATACGGAAGAACTCGATTCCCGTCTGACAGAAATGGAAGGCGTTGCTGGAAATCTCGAACAGATGATTGCGGATATCAACGAAAATGCGATATCTGCCTACAAAATTATCAAGGAAGGCGGTGTAATCATGTCTGTACATGCTCATGAAAACGGCACTGTATATCGGCTTGATCTGAGTGACGGGTCTGCCATCGACATACACATCGCTTCTGACGGAACGGGAGTGACTCCTATTATCGGAGTGAATCCTGAGGGTGAATGGATTTATTCCATCGACGGAGGCAATGAATTCAATGTCATCGGACATTCCGGTGATACAGGTACGGCAAAAGCTGCCCCTCAGTTCAGGGTAAATGCCGACTCCGTATGGGAACTCAGCACGGACGGAGGCCTGACGTGGAAAGAAGTCACTGACGCGCATGGGAACAAAATGCCGGCAAATACCGGGAAATTCACGGATTCATTCTTCGAATCGATTGAATATGATGAAGAAAACGGGAAACTGATATTGGGATTGGCCACAGGAGAGAATATAGAGATACCGATAAGTAAATCCATGACAATGACAGTCACAGGTTACACAGAAGGCATGACAATAAATTTCGGTGAAACGCTGACACTTCCCGTGACATTCTCTGAAGACGTTGAAGACGTTACCATACGGCAATGTCCTGAAGGGTGGAGAGTCAGGATCACGGAAGACGGGAACTTCATGGTGACAGTTCCGGCCTCAGGTGAAGAAACAGAATATACTGTAACCGTATGGCTGCAGTCCAAGGAAGTTTCAGGAGAAAAGTTCATCAGAAGCTGCGATTTCATTTTCAACCTCGAAGCCCCCGCCCAGAATACCGGAGCTGCTTTATAACCATATATGACAATAACAATTAAAAATATAGCGAAATGAATCTCAATTTCAAGAAACTGATAAAATACGCTGCAGCCGCAGTCTGCGGAGCAAGCCTGTTTGCCTGCACCGATCTGAGCGAACTCGAAGACAGAGTAGACTCGCTCGACAGCAGGATTACCGCACTGGAAAGCCAGCTGACCAATCTTCAAGGTAACATAGATGCAGTGAACGCATTGTTCGACGGGCAGAAATTCATCACATCGATATCTGACGGAACAGAAGCCGGAGAATACAAGCTGACCATGTCAGACGGCAAGGAGTATACTATAAAACAGGGACAGATAGGCAATACTCCACAGATATCCGTAGACGAAGAAGGCTATTGGATAGTAAATTACGGTGATGATGACAAATTCGACAGAATTACCGTAAACGGTAAAGACACCCCTGTCTCAGCCACCCCGCAGTTCCGCGTCAACGATGCAGGCAACTGGGAAGTCAGCACTGATGGAGGAAGGTCATATTCTGCAGTATGTTATTCTGACGGAACTACGCCGGTTCCTGCCGTAGGCGAAGGCGGAGATTTCTTCCAGAAAATAGCTTTCGATGAAAAGACAGGGACTCTCAGCCTGACCCTTGCCGATGGAAAGACATATTCTTTCACTGTTACCACAGACTTCGTATGCCGGATAGCAAATGAAGAAAATCCTGTAGAATTCGCACCAGGTACAGCCAGGACATTCGACGTTACCCTTAAAGGAGTGAAGGAAATCTATGTAGTGAAACCTGACGGATGGAAGGTCGAAATCACAGGAGATGATGCAGCAGACGGCACAGCCGAAGTCACGGCAAAGATGACAGTAACGCCACCTGCCGCAAGCCAGGCCGAAACGAAAATCAGTGCTGACAGCGATAGCGATATCGTACTTCACGCAGTATCAGCATCAGGAGACCGCTCCATCTTCGCCAAAATGACCGTAGCTGTCGTAATAGCTCAGGAACCATCAGTAAGCATTGAAGCTACCGAGATCACTGAAGCATCCGTTACATACACCGTCACCCCAAATGAACTGGCCACTTCATGGAAATACATCCACCAGCTTTCAAGCGATGAAGCCCCTACGGCTGAAAGTACAGAATGGGCAGACGGCGCGACTACGACTCTTCTGATAGAAAACCTTTCAGCATCGACAGAATACACGCTTTATGTACTTCCTGTCGGAGCCGAAGGAAACGGGACTATTGTGTCATGCGGAGCGACTACCGAAAAGGCCCCTATCAATGACTACTACTCGGCATTCATGGCCGGTGAAGACATTGAGATCGGCGGCAAGATATACAACATATCCCAGTTCCCGGATAAAGACAAGATAAAAAAGATGGAAAACGCAAATTCTTCCATCTATAACACGTCCGGAAGCTACGGCGACGGCACCATCATTTTCATTGCCATAGAAAATCAGGATAAACCGGTATCGATAGGCAATGCAGGAGATATCATAGTAATCGGAAACAACCCGGACAAGAAGCCTAAGGTAATCCGCTCGGCATCGAATCTTAACGATGCAGGCAACAAGAGGCTGGTGCTGGCGAATCTGATTATAGACATGCCTAACAGTGTAGATAACAAAGGTGAAGTCGTCAAGAACGGATTTGTAGCAAATTCCCCTTTCAGTGAACTTACGCTCGACAACTGCGATATTCTCATGAATGAGACGAACCCGCTGATTCAGGTAACAGCAGCAGGAAAAGGGATAAGCAATATCAACATAGAAAACTGCAAGATTAACATACCTGCCGGCAATTCAAGCAGATATATCGTCAGCACGGCCGGAGTCGAGACCACTGTCGACAAGCTGAATTTCAGGAACAATATCGTTTACTGCGATAACGGAATGGTGACTACCTTCAGACTCGTCAACAGTCAGAACGACCAGACAAAGACGACAATAAAAGATATTGTAATCGAGAACAATACACTGTCAAATATCTGCTACAACAATTCAGCCATGGTGATAGCCCTGAATATAGACCAGGCAACCGTCACGAAGAATCTTGTCTACTTCAATACGTCATCATGGTCAGCAGTGACACAGCAGTACCACTGCATATTAAGGGCATACGGCAACTATCCTGCGACAGCTTACTGCACCGACAACATCGCATATTATGACCAGTCGGTAACAACAGGAATAACCGGTGACAATGCAGGAGGACGGTATTATTTCAGAATATTCCAGAACAATAGCTTCAAACCGACTACCGGAAGTGCGGAAGAATTCGAACTGATAAGTTCAGATCCGTTCTCCGGCGGTGATATTGCGACATTTACGCCGTCCGGAGAATATTCAGGCTATGGCTCTGATATCGCAAGATAATCACTGTCCGAGTTGAGGTATTTGAGGGTGAGGGGAATATAAGTTTTCTGTCACCCTCGAATATTTTTATTGAATCAGCATATACTCATTTTATCAAAACTTATCACTTATGAACAAGAGAATATTGCATTGCCTGGCTACAGGCACAATAATTCTGTCGGTCATAGCCTGTAAGGAAAAGGAACTGGAACCCGCACCGGAACGCGTAAAAATGACATTTACCACAGTACCTGAGAAGAAAGTGACCAGAACAGCTATCGACGGGACAGACGTGACTTGGAGCAAAAAAGACCGCATAAGCATATTCGACGGAACCTACAACAATATTTTCGAACTCACTGCAGGAGAAGGTACGCCGTCAGCAACGTTTACCGGCTATGCTCTCGCTGTCGACAAATATACGGCACTGTACCCGTATTCTGCTGATGCAACATACGATAATGGAACTATAACATCATATCTGCCGTCAGAACAGTATTCTACGGCTGACGCATCTTTCGACACCATGCTGAATCCGTCTGCTGCAACTGCGGACGGGCATTCGCTGCATTTCAGTAATGTGGCAGGGATAATAAAAATAAATGTGGAAGGACTGCAGGACGGCACTGAGGTAACGAGCATCAATGTAAGGGCGGACAAAAGCCTGGCAGGAAGATATACTGTCGACACGACTGACGATATCTTCACGGCTGTATCTTCCCCTGAAACGGAAGGACAGAATCTGGGAGTGAACCTGACAGGCATCGGCGGCAGCCCTCTGAAAAAGGGACCATACTACATAGTGGTTCTGCCAGGGACCTATAACGGACTGACTGCGACTGTCGTCCTTTCCAACGAAACCTATGTGAAAAAGATTATAGCCGATGGTACTGAAATAGAAGTCAGCAGCGGAATCGAAATAACTGCAGACGCTGCCGAAGCTATCGAAGGACTCCCGGAAAGCGACGTATTCCAGGACTTCCTGGACAAAAACGAGAGGAATATCCTGCTGGACTTCTCGTATGCAGGATACGATCACGGTGAATCGGCTCCTGCGGAAGTGACTGTCACACAGGGGACCGACGGAACATATACAGCCAGCAACGGGTACAAGGTCTATAACATCGAGGACTATGGAGCCAATGGAGACGATGACATCAGCGACAGGGAGGCTTTCCTGGCTATGCTCGAAGATATTTTCGGTGCTCCTTCCATAAACGGGAATCCGGCGACACAGATCACATTCCCAAGCAAGAATTCGGCAAAAGCCGTGATATACTTCCCGGAAGGAAACTTCATCCTGCACACGTCCGATGACAATACGGAAATCTCCGGCAAGACATACAGCTACACGATTCTGATAAGAGGCGGAGACCTGATAATGAAAGGTGCCGGCAGGGACAAGACCACCATCACGATGAAAGACAAGAATTATGCGGATGACGAAGATGTCCTGTACTCGTCCCCTGACATGATCCAGTTCAAGCACAATACAGGTGTCCAGAAGGACAATGTCCTGGCTGCCGTTACCGGCAATGCCGCCAAAGGCTCTTTTTCGGTAGAAGTCAGCGGAACTTCGAATCTCGAACCAGGAGACTGGGTATGCCTGTATCTGAAGAACAATGCTCCCGATGTAGTGGCCGAAGAAATGGAACCGTATGAAACAGACCTGTCATGGGTGATATCCGGCAACTACGGAGTATCTGTCCAGGACCTGCACCAGGTCAAATCGGTATCAGGCAACACGGTAACGTTCCATGAACCTCTCATGCATGAGATAAAATCAGACTGGGGCTGGAAAATCGTAGGGTTCCAGCATTACCAGAATGTAGGGATAGAAGACCTGACATTCGCAGGATACGCCAAGGATGATTTTATCCACCATGCATCATGGGAAGATGACGGGGCATTCAAGCCGCTGAGCATGACACGCCATGTGAATTCATGGATAAGGAGAGTGGATTTCTCCAGTGTCAGTGAAGCATGCTCCATCATCACATGCGCCAATGTTTCGGTCTATGACTGCAATATAACAGGCAACAGGGGCCATGCCGCCATCAGGTCGCAGGGCTCGTCCAGGGTCTTTATCGGGGCATGCTCGGACAGAAGCATGGGCGTAGATCTCGATGAGTCCGGCAAACATCCGAACGGCAGCGCCGTAGTGGAAACAGGACAGTACCACTCTTTCGGCATATCCAAAGAAAGCATGGGAGCTGTACTGTGGAGGAATTACTGGGGTTCGGACGCAAACTTCGAATGCCATGCCACCCAGCCGAGGGCGACACTGCTCGACTGCTGCACGGGAGGATGGAACATGCTCCGGGCCGGCGGTGATGCGGTGCAGATGCCTAATCATCTGGATGATCTGACTATATGGAATTTCAATGCGACAGGCAATACGCACTCCGGCACATGGATATGGTGGGACTACAGTTCACGGTACTGGAAATTCCTGCCTCCGACTATAGTAGGTTTCCATGGCGCGCAGGTGACATTCGACCAGACACAGGTAAAAGCCGACATCAGCAACGGTACGCCGGTCGAGCCGGAATCACTGTACGAGGCTCAGCTTGAGAACAGGCTCGGCTATGTTCCAGGATGGCTTGCATCCCTGAAAGGAACTGCGGACTCAAACTGACGAAGCGTCCGTCCATGACAGAAGATTGAGGCAGTATTTTCCCGGAACCCCTATGGTACGGAAAAAAATACTGCCTCAATCTTCAATTAATCAGGAAAAGATTCAGTATCTTTGCCAGTCAAAATGAAACAGAAGTAAGACGATGAAGAATTTTGTTGAGGAACTCAGATGGAGAGGCATGATACAGGACATCATGCCGGGAACTGAAGAGAAACTGATGGAAGGACCGACTGCAGCATATGTAGGCATCGATCCGACTGCAGACTCCCTGCATATCGGGCACCTTGTAAGCGTGATGATTCTGAAGCATTTCCAGAATTGCGGGCACAAGCCGTTCGCCCTCGTCGGAGGAGCTACGGGAATGATCGGTGACCCTTCCATGAAGTCACAGGAAAGGAATCTGCTGGATGAAGAAACTCTGTCCCACAATGTCGCATGCATCAAGGCCCAGCTTTCCAGGTTCCTGGATTTCGACTCCGACGCTCCGAACAAAGCCGAGCTGGTGAACAATTATGACTGGATGAAAGGATACTCATTCCTGGATTTTGCCAGGGACATAGGAAAGCACATCACTGTAAACTACATGATGGCAAAGGATTCCGTAAAGAAGCGACTCTCGTCGGAATCCCGTGAAGGCATGTCGTTCACCGAATTCACATACCAGCTTCTCCAGGGCTATGACTTCCTCTATCTGTACCAGCATAAAGGATGTACTCTCCAGATGGGTGGCAGCGACCAGTGGGGGAACATCACCACCGGCACCGAACTCATACGCAGGAAACTCGGAAAGGAAGCATTCGCACTCACCTGCCCTCTTATCACCAAGGCCGACGGCGGAAAATTCGGCAAGACGGAAAAAGGCAACATCTGGCTCGACCCGGAACGCACATCGCCTTACCAGTTCTACCAGTTCTGGCTGAACGTTTCCGATGAGGATGCCGCCAGATACATAAAGATTTTCACCATGCTCGGCAAGGAGGAAATCGAGGCTGCCATAGCCGGACATGCCCAGGCGCCGCACCTGAGGACATTACAGAAGCTCCTCGCCAGAGAAATCACTGTGATGGTCCACGGACGTGAAGAGTACGACAAAGCCGTAGAAGCATCGGAAGTGCTGTTCGGGAATGCCACATCGGAAGCACTCAGGCATCTGGACGAAAAGACATTCCTCCAGGTATTCGACGGCGTCGCCACATTTACGCTGGAACGCAGCAGACTGCCACTCGGCATTATCGACCTGCTCGCAGTGGAGACTTCCGTATTCCCGTCCAAGGGCGAATGCCGGAAAATGATCCAGGCCGGCGGAGTAAGCATAAATAAAGACAAGGTCACCGACATCAATGCCACGATAGATGACAGTTGTCTTATAGGAAACAAATATATTCTGGCCCAGAAAGGCAAGAAAAACTATTTTATCATCAAAGTGGAATAATGGAAGGGACCAGACAGCAGAAAGTCTCACGCGAACTCCAGAGGAGTCTCGCTGAAATAATCCGCAGCAAGGGCATGGCGGCCTTCGACGGCGCCATGCTCACTGTCAGCGGAGTGAGGATCAGCCCGGATCTGTCCGTAGCTTACGTATATATCAGCGTATTTCCGTCCGAAAAAGCCGGAAAAGTCATGTCGATACTAAAGGAAAACACCAGGGCGCTGAGAGGCGAACTCGGCAACATGACAGGGAAACAGCTGAGAATCATTCCGGAAATCTCATTCTTCCTCGACTCGTCTCTGGACTATGTCGAACACATAGAAGAACTTCTGAAAAAATAAGTGATGAATCTGCCGCTATTCTTCGCCGGACGATATCTGTTTGCCAGGAAATCCCATAATGTCATCAACATAATTTCCGCAATCAGCGCCGCAGGCATGGCTTTAGGGACAGCGGCCCTCATCATAATCCTTTCCATCTATAACGGATTCGATTCTCTGGTCAAATCCATGCTCAGCGATTTCGAACCGGATATCCTCATAACTCCTGCCGAAGGAAAGACATTCGTACCCGACGGTCCTGTATTCGACTGGATATACGGACAGGATGCCGTCATGAACATGTGCTGTGTCCTCACGGAAAACATATTCGTAAACTACGGAGGAAAGCAGGGCATGGCGACGGTAAAAGGCGTGGACTGGGTCTACGAAGAGGAATCGCCGGTAAGGGAACATATCAGAGCCGGAGAATTTTCCCTGCACAAGGGGGATATCAGGCAAGCCGTCGTCGGCAGCTCCCTGGCTTACAGGCTCGGTCTGAATCCCAGATTCCTGACTCCTCTCGAGCTGTATTTCCCTTCCCGCACCAGAAATTTTTCCATATCGAATCCTGCAGCTTCAATAGAATCCGTCAATGTGTGGCCGTCCGGAATCTTTTCCATCAACAGCGACATCGATGACAAGTACATCATAGTGCCTATCGAAGCGATGAAAGAACTTCTCGAATACGAAGACGAAGTATCCGGAGTGGAAATCAGGGTGACGGAAGGCTGCAGCAGGCAGGAGATTTCATCTTTAGTCAGGGAAATATCGGAAAGACTCGGACCCGGATTCAACGTGGATGACAGAGTCGGACAGAACAAGTCTCTATATAAAATGATGAAGTACGAGAAACTGTCTATTTTCGTCATCCTGATTTTCATCGTCGTTATCATAGCCTTCAATATTTTCGGGTCTCTGACCATGCTGATAATAGAAAAGAAGGAAGATATCGGGACTCTCCGCAGCCTGGGCATGCAGGAGTCGCAGATAAAACGTATTTTCACACTGGAAGGTTGGATGATTTCCCTGCTCGGCCTGGCATGCGGGCTTGTGGTCGGAATCGCGTTTTCGCTGCTGCAGCAGCATTTCGGATTCATAAAGATGCCCGGCAATTTCCTGGTGCAGGCATATCCGGTGATATTGTCCGTTTCCGACGTGGCGGTAACGGCAATAAGCGTGGCAGCCGTGGGATATATAATCGCACGGCTGCCGGTAATATCATTGTTCGGAAGGAACACTAGTCATCGATATCGACGAGATTGAAATTATTGTCGAAAGTCAGTTCGAGCCTGTTGGTCAGCTTGACCTCATAGCCTCTGTATCCTTTCTCTATTTTCACGAATTTGGTATCCGGGAAATTTTTCCCGACATATTCCTTTATCTGTGCCGGTACCAGAGCCTCATTCAGTGTAGAGTATCTGCAATCCACCTCTTTCCACTCTCCCTGTCCGGTAAATTCCACCTTGGTGCCCTGGGCGAATACCACTTCATAAGACAGTTCCATGAAATCCGCCTCTTCCTTCACGTATGAAACTTTTTCAGACGGGAAATACTGCTTTACGAATTCCCGGGCCTTCTTCGGAAGACTCTCGTAAGGGACGATCCTGTCATTGTCCGCAAAAGCGATTCCGGCAAACATGAAAACTGAAACTGCTGCAAATAAAATCTTTTTCATATCAAAAAAATTTAAGGGTTTTACTTTACTCTTGTTTGATTTTTCCGATACAAAAGTCCGGAGAGATTCTGAAATAAATCTGAAATCCGGAAAAATCAGCGTTTTTTTACAGAAAATTCGTGTCTGCCGTCACTGAATGCATACGAGATTTGCAGCCTATAGCTCCTGCATATTGAATCCACTATGGCCAGTCCAAGGCCTGTCGACCCTTCGGAAGAGGACTGGGCATGATAAAACCGTGTGAATATCAGGGATTCATCCAACGGCGCAGTTCCTGGATTCGACACAGAGAAACCGTCGCGGTCCATAGTTATGCATACGGCAGAACCTGCCGGACTGTGCAGAAATGCATTCTTGAGCAGATTCCTGACTAAAATGGAGGCCAACTGTTCATTCATCATGAATCTGAAAGGCGCCCTGATATCCATGCAGACCTCTATTCCGCGTCCGTCATAAATCTCGCAGAACATTTCGGCAGATTTCCGGACGTGCACGGAGAAATCTATCATCGATATCTCCGGGAACTGGCCGTTCTCTATCCTGGTCAGAAGGAGAAGCGTCTTGTTCAGCCTGATCAGATCCTGCAGTTCGCGATGGACCTTTACCAGTTCTTCTGCCTGGGACTGTGTCAGGTCCGGCGAATCCAGAAGCATTTCTATCCTGTTGCTGCAGGCTGCGAGCGGAGTCTGCAATTCATGCGAAGCATTTCCGATGAAACGTTTCTGTTCCCGGTACTGGACATCGAGCCTCGCAGCGGCATTTCTGATGGTATCTGCCAGAAGCCTGAATTCCGTGACACTGGTATCTGCCGGGACAGGAGGCATCTTCTTTCCTGGAGAATAAGCGTCCAGCCATCTGAGCATGGCTTTCAGAGGTCTCATGTTATAGCTTATCACCAATACGGTGATACACAGTACGGACAGGAGCATAAGCACATACAGGGCTATCACCCACCATAATATGGAACGCTGGATATCCGCCCTCTCGAAAGTGGGGACGGCGACCTTCAGCTCGTAATACCTGTCATTGCTGTCGCGGAAAATACGTGACAGCACTCTGGCCGATTCGAATTCGGATTTGGACGATATGAATACTTCCTGATATTCGAACCGTATCCATTCATGTTCCCTGGCATAATCTTCCGATACTTCACATATATAATAGGTGTTGTTCGTGCCGTTGTCGTCCGACGGAAGTTCCACTCCGGCCAGTTTTCTGATAATCAAACCGTCGGAATAATCTATCAGCGAATCATCCGTCTCATCGTTGATTTCGTCGGTAGTCGCGATATAGAAAAAGACAGCCCACACTGACAGAAGGACTGTCAATGCAACGGCAAGCCAGGCAGTAATCCTTATCAGCAATTTCATGGCATCATTCTCCGGCAGGGTCCTTATCTTCGATTTCCGTTCCGGTCAGTCTGTATCCGAATCCGTACACCGCCTTTATCTCGATATCCGCCCCTGCGTCCTGAAGTTTCCGTCTGAGATTCTTCATCTGGGCATAGAGGAACTGGAAATCGTCAGTCTGGTCTATATGGTCGCCCCAGATGGCTTCTGCCAGGACAGCCTTGTCCACCAGATGACCCGGCCTGTGCATGAAATATTCCAGGATGGAAAATTCCTTTTTAAGAAGATCGGTCTGCTTTCCTCCGATGAACACGCGTCCGCTCTCCGGTTCGAGCGTAACATTGCCCGCCCTGAGAGAGAAATCCCCGTCGAGCCTGCTTCTTCTGGCCACGCTGCGGATTCTGGCGGAAAGTTCCGCAAGATGGAAAGGCTTGGCCAAATAATCGTCAGCGCCGAGCTCCAATCCGCTGACTTTGTCATCGATGGAATCCTTGGCGGATATTATGATTACGTTTACCTTGGCATTCATCTGCTTGATACGGGACAGCAGCTCCAGTCCGCTGCCTCCGGGAAGCATGATGTCAAGCAATATGCAGTCATACGTGTACGTTCCTATCTTTTCCATGGCGCAGTGGAAATCCTCCGCGCTTTCCACCGTATACCCTTCTTTTCTGAGTGATGAAGCCATTATTTCCATCAATGAAGGGTCATCCTCGACTATCAGCAGTTTCATAACAAGACTCCGGTTTGAAAAATCTGTAAACAGTCAAATATACGCAGAAACTGAGAGGAATGGAAATAAACTTGTTTAATTTCCATTCCCGAAGTGCTACAGTATATGTGGCGAAGCCAAATATACGCACATTTTATCTGAATAAATCAATGAATAAAAAATAAATGCACTATATTTGAAAGATAATGTCCCCGGTGAAAATGGAAAAAAACATATATCTGATAGACGGTCACGCACTGATTTTCAAGATGTACTACGCTTTCCTCAGAAGGCCGATGATCAATTCGAAGGGAATGGACACATCCATACTTTTCGGTTTCACGAAGTACATTCTGGAACTGATAGAACGGGAAAAGCCGACCCATCTGGCTGTGGCTTTCGACCCCCCTGGAGGGACATTCAGGCACAAGATCTACCCTGAATACAAGGCTACCAGAGACGCGACCCCGCAGCTGGTCATAGATGCGCTCGAACCGCTGACCGAACTGTGCAACGCCCTGAGGATTCCAGTACTAATGATGCCCGGATACGAAGCCGACGACGTCATCGGATCGATGTCCAGGAAATGCGAAAAAGAAGGTTTTACCGTATATATGGTCACTCCCGACAAGGATTACGGGCAGCTGATATCCGACCATGTCATCCAGTACAAGCCCGGCAAGTCAGGCGGTGAAAGGGAGCTCATCGACAAAAATGCCGTCTGCGGGAAATACGGCATACAGACACCTGCCCAGGTCATAGATATGCTGACCATTTGCGGTGACACTTCGGACAATGTGCCTGGAGTCAGGGGCGTAGGCGAAGTAGGGGCCGGAAAGCTGATTTCCAGATACGGCTCCATAGAAAACATATACAGCCACCTGGATGAACTGACCCCAAAACAGAGGGAAGCCTTCGAAGAAGCCCGCGGACATATAGGACTGAGCCATACGCTCGTGACCATAAAGACAGACATCGACATCAGTCTGGATCCGGAAGATGCAGCGGTAAGACACGACTATGCCCCTGAAGCGGCATCGCTGTTCGCAAAATACGAATTCAGTTCCCTGTCGAAGTTTATCGGATTTACCGAACCGGCAGGTAAAACGGAAAACAAGACCGAGATAACGGTAACCACACCGACCGAATTCTGCAGGATTGCAGCCGGGACAGGAATGTTCAGCATGGTACCCGACATGGCAGGAGAAGGAATTTCCTCGACAGTCGTAAAATTGACCGCCGGGGCGGTCAATGAGGGAAAATACTATTGCGCGAGCGGAAAAAGCTGTGAATTCAGGTCAATCATCGAAGATTCGGGGATATGCAAGTGCGGATATGACTTCAAGTCGCAGATAAACGCATTGGGTAAGGAGGGTATCGCCATAGGAGGCAGACTGTATGATCTGGAGCTGATGCATTATCTGATAAATCCTGAAAAAAGCCACAAGATATCCATTCTGGCTATGAGCTATCTGGGCATGAGTCTGGAAGACAATTCCGGCCAGCCGGTACAAAAATCGCTTTTTGAAGAAAGCGGCTCCACGGAAACCGCTCCCAGGGAAATGGAGTCCGTAGCTACAGTGCTGCTTTCCGACAAGATAATGGCAGAACTGGCTGCAAGCGGCGAAGACAAACTGTACTGGAAAATAGAGGAACCTTTGGTGCGGGTGCTTGCCGACATGGAAAAAACAGGTGTGAAGGTGGATATGGCCCAGCTGCAGAATATCGCCATGGACCTGCGCAGGGAACTGGGAGAACGCCAGCGGAGAATCCGGGAAATGGCCGGGGAGCCGGAACTGAACATATCTTCTCCTATGCAGGTAGGGATAGTCCTGTTCGAGAAACTGAAACTGAATCCAAAAGCCAAAAAGACCGGTAGCAAAGGCTACTACTCCACAGATGAGGAGACTCTGGCAGCCCTGCAGGACAAACATCCTATTATCAACGAGATACTGGAATTCAGAGCCGTCAAGAAACTGTTGTCTTCATACATAGAGACTTTTCCTGGATTCGTAAATCCGTCCACCGGAAAGGTCCATACGACGTTCAACCAGGCCCTGACAGCCACCGGACGTCTGAGTTCATCCAAACCGAACCTGCAGAACATTCCTGTCAGGACCGAACGCGGCAGGGAAATCAGGAAGGCATTCATCCCGTCAGACCCTGAAGGCGTAATCCTGTCTGCCGACTACTCGCAGATAGAGCTCCGGATCATGGCCCACCTGAGCGGCGACGAACACCTCACCTCCGCATTCAGGCAGGGACTGGACGTCCATGCGATAACAGCTTCGAAGATATTCGGGATAAACCCGGAAGAAGTCACGGCAGACCAGAGAAGAATCGCCAAGACCGCCAATTTCGGCATCATGTACGGCATTTCGGCATTCGGACTTGCACAAAGGCTGAAGATACCGAGAACGGAAGCGAAAAAAATAATAGATGATTATTTCATGAACTTCCCGGCAGTTTCGGCTTTCATCAGCGACACGATAGATTTCGCAGGAAAACACGGCTATGTGGAAACGCTGTTCGGAAGAAGAAGGTATTTGCCTGACATCAGTTCCAGAAACGCGACAGTCCGCGCCCTGGCAGAGAGGAATGCCGTAAACGCACCCATACAGGGGACATCTGCCGACATCATAAAGATAGCCATGGCGGAAGTGGACAGGGAAATCCGCAGCGCCGGCCTGAAAAGCAGGATGGTCCTCCAGATCCACGACGAACTGGTTTTCGACTCCATGCCTGACGAAATTTCCGTCCTGAAAAAAATAGTCGTAGAGAAAATGCAGAATGTCATAGAATTGTCTATCCCGCTAACTGTTGAATGCAATTATGGAAAAAACTGGCTCGAAGCTCACTGACCTGTCTGACACCGACCTGATACACCTGGCTCTGGAGCAGAACCAGGCAGCATATATCGTTTTGTATACCAGATATAACATCGGGGTCAGAAACCATATTTCAAAATACATAACCCAGAACGAAGACATTGAGGACATCATGCTCGAAAGCTTCCAGAAAGCATTCAGCCAGATAAGTATGTATAATCCTGAGTATAAATTCTCGACATGGCTTTTCAGGATAGCCAGGAATACCGCCCTGGACCATATCGGACGGAAAGACAGGGAAAAAAACAACCTGCCGACGACATCCATAAACGAAAAGCTGTCCGAAATAGACGAGATTCCCGCCCCGGTCCACAATCCGGAAGAGGATATCATCAAACAGCAGGAATACGACAAGTGGATAGCCAATATCGACAAGCTGAAAGACGATTACAGGACAGTGGCGAAAATGAATCTGATAGACAATTTCGGATACAAGGAAATCGCCGAGGCCCTCGATCTTCCGATCAATACGGTCAAGACACGGATACGCAGGGCCAAAGAACAGCTGCTCAAAATGATGAACATATCGGATGAACTGCAATAACATTTCATGACCATGACCTTCGAAGAATTCATAACCGTAACCGAATCCTCGTTCGGAGAGCTTACCACGGTACAGAAAGAACAGTTCAGAAAGCTGGACGGGCTGTACCGCGACTGGAACTCGAAAATAAACGTCATATCCAGAAAGGACATAGACCATCTGTACAGCCATCATGTACTGCATTCGCTGGCGATAGCGCAATACATGAAACTGGCGATGCCTGAGATGTACGGTTCCCTCAGAAGCCCTTCGGGCAATACGGGCATCCTGGACATCGGGACCGGAGGCGGATTTCCAGGAATACCTCTGGCAATACTATTCCCCGGAGGACACTTCACACTGTGCGACTCCATCGGGAAAAAAATAAAGGTAGCTTCCGCAGTAGCCGAAGCTATCGGGCTCGGAAACGTGACCGCAGTTAATGCCAGAGCCGAGACTCTTCCAGGAAAATTCGGATTCATAGTATCCAGGGCCGTGACATCCATAGAAAATTTCCTGCCGTGGACGCAGGGCAGATATACTCACGGTATCCTGTATCTGAAAGGAGGGGACATAGCCGGGGAACTTGGAACGGCCATGCAGAAATTCCGTATCCGGCCAGGCTCCGTACATATGTGGAAAGTGGACTCATGGCTCAAGGATGAATATTTCGAAGGGAAAATGGTGATTTTTTTCGAGGGATAAGACTCTTTTTAAGTTTTTAGGAAAATTTATTTGTATTTAAAGTGAAAAATACTACCTTTGCACTCCCATTTTATATAGAAAATAAAAACACAAGATAATGAAAAGAACATTCCAACCTTCACAGCGTAAGCGTCGCAACAAACACGGTTTCCGTGAGCGCATGTCTACTCCTAACGGACGTCGTGTTCTTGCAGCACGTCGCCGTCATGGCCGCAAGAAACTTACCGTTTCTTCTGAAGACAGATACTAGGAAGTGACGAAGCCGGAAAGTCCGGTTCCATGGTGTAAACGCAATAAAAAAGGTACTGACATGTCAGTACCTTTTTTATTGTCCTGGAGTAGCGGCTCTCTTATTCTTCCGCACGTCTGCTACAGCAGCAGCATTACCGCAAAACTGAACAGCAGGAATGCCTGAAAGAACAGATTGCCTACCGTGCTGTATGACAGAAGAGGCTCTGTAGGATCCTCCATTCCCAATTCTTCCATCCTGTTCCGTCCCGGAAGGGCTCTGAACGCCCATTTACGGATCAGAAATCCGTCAGAGAAAAAAGTGGCTCCGCCGTTGGAGCGGTTCAGGGATATCAGAGTCTTGTAATCGGAATAATAAAGGACGGATTTCAGGAAATCCGTATCCGTCTTCCCGTCGGAAGCCAGCCTTTCAAGTATATTCTCACCGGCCTCCGGAGATGCCGCCACTAAAAGAAGCGGACTGAAACCATTGGCCTCGGCCGACTTCAGGTATTCGGAAACCAGTCTCCATCTCCTTGAAGAGAATGATTCCGGAGAATAAACGCTTACCACCATGGATTTGCCTTCCGCCGCCAGGCGGTCATGGTATTCTCCCCTGCTGTCTATCACAGGCAGAGGTACGATGGTTTCGTCAGCCTTTCTGGTCTCTGTCCTGACAGTTTCAGTCGAAACATAAGTCCACGTCGAATCAGGGAGATTCTCAAGAGTGAATTTCTCTGTCCTGCCGTTTTTTTCATAAATGAAAACAGCTTCATATTCATCAGCTGCAGCAAAGGCTCTGCCGATATGTCTCTCGGAGGCCTCAAGCCTGGCAGATGCAGAATAGTCCGTAAAATCTATGACCGGTATATACAGAAGAGAATAGACCGCAAAGAAAGCCAGGGCCGCCGCCACCAGAGAGAAAGCGACATATTTCCTCTTTTTCGGACGCCCCAGGGCGGAAAACGGGAAAAACGATGCACAGCAAAGCAGTGAAAGAATCAGATTCTTGATGAAAGTCTGCTTGTGCGTAAGATGTACCGCCTCTCCGAAACAACCGCAGTCCATGGATGGATTGAAAACGAGTAAAGCTATGGATATCAGCATGAAAACACCCATTGCCACAAGCGCAGCCACTGCCGTTATCTTTCTCCACACTCCCGTAATCAGCGCAGCTCCTATCAGAGACTCGGCCATGGATACGGCCACCGCCATGTAAACGGATGTAAATGACAGGAAATCAAGATGCATGAACTTGTAATACTCGTCTACTATGAGACTTGTCCCGACAGGGTCCATCAGTTTCAGGACACCTGACAGGAAGAAGACTATCCCTGTAAGATAGCCGCAGAATCTCTTGCTTCTCTCCAGTACTATATTCATATATCGGACAGTTTTATTTTTTCAATACCGAATCGGCTGCCGCCTTTATCTTCATGAAAATATCGTCTGGAGGAAGCATGCCTCCGTCCGTATCGGAGCAGTCTATCCTGACAAAACGCGGATCCTTCGCGCACTGTTCCCGGTACACTTCACGGACCCGCACCTGGAAGTCAATGTCGGCCTCATGGATATCTTTCCCCCCTTCCAGATAATCCCTGTCATGGCCGCTCCTTCCTCCTGAAAGTTTTTTCCGGACAAACCCGATGGGCACGTCCAGGAAAATATTCAGATCCGGAACCGGAAGACCGAAAGTCCCGAATTCCGTATCGATGATCCATTCTCTAAGGCGGCGGCTTTCATGCCCGTCATGAAGTTTTGCGCACTGGTAAGCTATATTGGAGTACACATACCTGTCGAGCAGTATCGTCTTTCCGGATGCCAGCTCGTTTTTCATATACGGGGCCGCCTGATGTCTGTCTTCGGCGTAAAGCAGGGCGACCAGCTGAGGGTGTACCGTATCGATATCCCCGAAATCGCCCCTGAGGAAACGGCTTATCAGATCACCGTAGACAGGAGCGTCATATCTCGGAAAATGTATATAGTCTATCTCTCCGTACAGGGTTTCCAGATAACTTCTCAATTTCTTGACCTGGGTAGATTTTCCCGCTCCGTCAAGACCTTCCAAAACTACGAGCATACTATCAGATTTATGAATTTCCAAAGATAAGGCATTCTCTCTGATTTTACATTACCGGAAGCAGAAAAAACATATCTTTGCAGACTTACGGGAAAGACATGACGGCCATGGTTAAAAGAAATACAGCAGATCCGGAAAGAAAGATTTCCGTGATGGGAATAATAAACGTCACTTCAGATTCATACTTCTCCGGAAGCAGATATCTGGAAAAAGACGGGAAACCTGACTTGCCCGAAGCGCTCCGACAGATAGGCCGGATGTTCGAAGAAGGCGCGGATATGGTGGACATCGGCGCATGCTCCACAAGGCCGGGAGCATGCCTCATCGACGAAACCGAAGAGTGGCGAAGGCTCTCGCCGCTTGTATCAGTAATCCGGAAAGAATTTCCGGACAAGACATTTTCCATCGACACGTTCCGGGCCTCCGTCGTCAGAAAATGCTTCGACGCTGCCGGAGATTTCATCATCAACGACATCTCCGCCGGAGAAGACGACCCGGAAATGCTGAGTACGGCCGGCAACCTCGGCCTGACATACATAGCCATGCATAAAAGAGGCAGGCCTGAAAACATGCAGGGACTGTGCACCTATGACGATGTCACATCCGACGTCCTGTCGTATTTCAGGGACTTTGCCTTAAAGGCGGAAAAGGCCGGAATCAAGGACTGGATTCTGGATCCAGGGTTCGGATTTGCCAAGACCGTGGAACAGAATTACCGGCTGCTGGAAAATCTGGACGCTTTCAGCGGCACAGGAAAGAAAATCCTGATAGGCATATCCAGAAAAAGCATGATATACAAACCATTGGGCATCACTCCCGAAGAAGCTCTGTCCCAGACCCAGGTACTCCATCTTGCAGCGCTCGAACGCGGTGCCGACATACTCCGCGTCCACGATACGGCAGAAGCTGTCAGGACTGTCCGTTTATACAGAATGCTGTACGGAGCCGGGCCGGAAGATTGGCGGTAATATTTTAGGGAATGTGTTTTTGTTGTAATATATTTGCAGTTTACGGTTTGATGATAAATCATAAATATTCATAAAATGAGCAAAAGTTCACTTCTGGCTGTCTCCCCTGTCGACGGACGCTATGCGCGCCAGACAGAGCCTTTGAGGGAGTATTTCAGCGAATTTGCATTGATACGGTACCGTATCCGCGTGGAAATAGAGTATTTCATAGCTCTCTGCGAAATTCCGTTGCCCCAGCTTGCAGATTTCGATGCAGGCAGATTCGAAAGTCTCAGGGACATATACAGGAATTTCACTCCCGAAGAAGCCGAAAGAGTAAAAGACATAGAGAAAACGACAAACCATGACGTCAAGGCCGTGGAATATTTCATAAAAGAGAAATTCCGGGAAATGGACATCATGAAATGGGGAGAGTTCGTGCATTTCGGACTTACTTCCCAGGATATAAACAACACGTCCATCCCGCTTTCCATCAGGGAAGCCGTCGAAAACTGCTGGCTTCCCCTCATGGAAGAAGTACTGGACATCATCCGCAGAATGGCTGAAGAGTGGAAAGACATACCGATGCTCGCCAAAACGCACGGACAGCCGGCCTCCCCTACCAAAGTCGGGAAAGAATTCAAGGTATTCCAGGTCCGCCTCGAAGAGCAGCTCCGCCAGTATTCACTGCTGACCTATCCTGCAAAATTCGGAGGTGCTACAGGAAACATGAATGCACATAAGGTAGCATATCCGGGAATCGACTGGCCGGCATTCGCAGATTCTTTCGTCAAGGGACTCGGCCTCAGAAGATCATGCCCCACGACTCAGATAGAGCATTACGACAATCTCGCTGCCATATTTGACAACATGCGCAGGATCAACACTATACTCATAGACATGTCCCGTGATATCTGGACCTATATCTCGATGGAGTATTTCAGGCAGAAAGTGAACAAGAACGAGGTCGGCTCATCAGCCATGCCGCACAAGGTCAACCCTATAGATTTCGAGAATGCGGAAGGCAATCTCGGCATGGCAGACGCCGTACTGACATTCCTTTCCATGAAGCTTCCTATTTCGCGTCTGCAGCGAGATCTCACGGATTCCACCGTGCTCAGGAATGTCGGCGTACCGGTAGCCCATGAAATCATCGCCCTGAATTCACTGAAAAAGGGCCTGGGCAAACTGATACTCAACGAGGCTGCGATAGAAGCCGATCTCGAAAGGAACTGGGCTGTCGTGGCTGAAGCCATACAGACCATCCTGCGCCGCGAGAACTATCCGAATCCATACGAAACGCTGAAAGCTCTTACACGTACGGGATCTGTAATAAATCATCGGACCATATCCGATTTCATCGACGGACTGGACGTAACCGAGTCGGTAAAGGAAGAACTCAGGGCGATTTCACCTATGACGTATACCGGATTCTGAGAATCCTACCGGTTTTCGAGAATATAGACATCCTCGCCGGGGGCAGCAAGATAAAACTGCTCCCTGGCGAATTTCTCCAGGGTATCCTTGTCTGTGACCAGAAGGTCAATACGGGTATCCAGTTTTTCCAGTTCCTGCCTGTATTCGAGGATCTGTTTCTCCTGACGGTTAAGTTCCCTCCTGGCATCCAGCCAGTTGAAGATATTGCTGCCGGGTTTGAAAAGTATGAAAAGCAGAAACAGGAAAGTGACTGCCACAGCGAACTTTGTGAAACTCCTGTGCTCACCGTTGATGATGTCCTTGATTTTTTTCATGATTATCCGGCTATTATTCCGCAAAAATAGCTAAATTTGAAGAATATGTGAAAATACTTGTGAAATTATAACTCATACTAAACCAAAAGATATGAAACCAACACTACTTGTTCTTGCTGCCGGAATGGGCAGCCGTTACGGCGGACTCAAACAGATGGACGGACTCGGTCCGAACGGTGAAACCATCATCGACTACTCCATCTTCGACGCCGTAAAGTCCGGATTCGGAAAAATAGTCTACATTGTCCGCGACCACTTTCTTGAGGATTTCAAGGAAATGGTAGCGAAACGCTATAAGAATGTCACCTGCCCTGACGGTACGCCGCTCGAATTCGATTTCGTGACTCAGGAACTCAACAAGATTCCTGAAGGATTCGTTCTGAATCCTGAAAGGGAGAAGCCATGGGGTACTGCACATGCCGTACTTATGGCAAAGGATGTCATCAAGGAACCGTTTGCCGTCATAAACGGCGACGACTATTACGGCAAAGAATCTTTCAAGATAATAGCCGACTGGCTCATCGCACATGCTGACAGGAAAGGCGAATATTGCCTGGTAGGTTTCGAACTCGACAATACTCTTTCAGAGTCCGGAGGAGTGTCCAGAGGACTGTGCACTGCCGATGCAGACCACTATCTTACCCACGTGGAAGAGCATCATAACGTGGAAAAGGAGGCAGATGGAAAAGTCTATGCTGACAACAGCAAGGGCGAAAGGGTCGAAGTGGACGGAAAGGCTCTGTGCTCCATGAACATGTGGGGATTCACCCCTGACTATTTCGAAAACAGCAAGGATGTCTTCGTCCAGTTCCTCAAAGAGAACATCAACGAGCTCAAGAAAGAATTCTACATTCCTTATGTCGTAGACAATATGATCAAGAAAGGTCAGGCCAAAACGGAACTTCTTTCTACCCCGTCCCGCTGGTTCGGCGTCACATACAAGCAGGACAGACCTGGCGTTGTAGCGAAATTCCAGGAATTTGCAGACAAAGGTATCTATCCTACACCACTTTATAAATAAAACAAATAAAAGATTGTCCGCACTTAACGCGGACAATCTTTATTTTTCAATACTTGCAAAATATGGGCATATTATCACCGAATAGAAAAGTCAGGACATCGTACAGCCTGCTGTCGGATTTCGACTATTACCTGCCGGACATCAAGGGCATGTTCATTCTTCTGGCACTGCTCATCGCAGGAGCGTTGCTGGGCAACGTGGTTACCGCAGCCATAGCCATGATACCTGGCGGAGAAGGACTGAACACATACGCACTGCTCATATCGTACCCGGTAATGTTCATTCCTGCAATGGTATATGCCATGAACAGGAGTAAATACATCAGAGATTTCGATATCGCAGGCCAGGTACCGGTCGACGGCTCCCGTTTCGGGAAGCTCGGTCCGCTGTGGCTTTCCCTTATGGTGGTAATCGTCACCTTGGCTGCCGGAATAGCGACAGATCCGTTTTCCATGCTCCTCCCGCCCACTCCGGAATGGTTTGACAGGCTGAACGAGCAGATGCTTGTCGGGACTCCGCTCTGGGCTACCCTGCTGTCGGTGTCGGTATTCGCCCCGTTTTTCGAGGAATGGTTGTGCCGAGGAATGATTCTCAGAGGGTTGCTGCAGAAAATGAAACCGGTATGGGCCATGGTGATATCTTCTCTTTTCTTTGCACTTATCCACCTCAACCCGTGGCAGGCTCTTCCGGCATTCATCCTCGGAATGGTATTCGCCTACGTCTACTACAGGACAGGTTCGCTCAAACTGACCATGCTGATGCACTGCACCAACAATACATTTGCCGCCCTGCTCGGACAGAATGAAGCATTCAGGGAAATGAATTCCTACAGCGATATAATGCCGGCATGGCAGTACATCACACTCGTGGCGGCAGGAATTTTCATTCTGGTACTGTTTATCGTGATTCTGAAGAAATCATGTCCAGAAACTGCCCGGCCTGAACCAGAGACTCAGGCTTCCCTACATCGATAAGCACGGTATTCTCAGGAACGGCACCGTATATCGGATATTCTGCGGCTGCTTTCAGATAAAAGTCGATAATGGAGAACTTTTCTCCGAATCCGGTCTTCCCGAAAAGGCCAAGGACCTCATGAGACAGGATATGAATACCGGAAAATGCATATTTCCTGCAGTTTCCCACCTTGAGGTCCGGATACGGACTCCGGACCTCACCGGTAGCGGTATTTGTCCAGCCGACCAGCCTCATATCATCGTCGAAAAGAAGATAGCGAGATGTCTTCCTGTCACTTACTGCCAAGACTGCCAGGGCATTCCCTTTGAACGACGAATCGAGCCATCCCAAATCTATATTCGACAGTATATCCACATTGTGGACCAGGAAACGGCCATCTCCGAGCATCGGTCCTGCATGTCTGATTCCGCCTCCGGTATCCCTGAGAAAATCCCTTTCGTCCGAAACCCTTATCCTGACTCCCGGATATCTGACCGAAGACAGATAGTCTTCTATCATGCCGGCAAAATGATGTACGTTTACTACTATGTCATCATAGCCGGATGAGACCAGTTTATCCAGGACGATACCTAAAAGCGGGCGTCCGGCTGCAGGGACAAGGGCTTTCGGCATATTATCGGTGAGCGGACGGAGTCTGGTGCCGAGACCGGCCGCAAAAACAAGCGCATTGTGTGTCATCGGAAATCCTTCGTTATGCCCTGTTCCCTGTGGGCAAGGCTGACATGTATCCTGTATTTTTCCGCCAGATGTGCGGCCAAAGCTTCGGCGCAGTATACTGACCGGTGCTGTCCGCCGGTACATCCGAATGAAAACATAAGACCCGTAAAGCCTCTGGAGATGTATTTTTCCACATGGGCATCGGCGAGTGAAAAGACATTGTCCAGAAACGGCATCACCTCTCCCCTTTCTTCAAGGAAGGCCCTGACTTCAGGGTCCATTCCGGTCAAAGCCTTGAATTGCGGATATTTTCCCGGATTATGGATGGCCCGGCAGTCGAAGACGTAGCCGCCTCCATTGCCTGAGGAGTCCTCAGGCAGACCTTTTTTGTATGAAAAACTGAATATTCTGACTTTCAATGGTATTTCCTCCTGCCCGGTATTGCGGCACGGCTGAGGCTTGGCGTACCGCGGCATGGCTGTCATGCCTGTAAACAGTCCGGACATATAAGGACAGATATCCGCGACGTCGGGCAGCAGTTCCCTGAGATTGCCCATTGCATACGGTATGCTTTCGATAAAATGCCGCTTACGTTCGAAACGTCCTCTGAAGCCATAAGCGCCCAACACCTGCAACGTCCTGAAAAACACGAAAATGCGCAATCTTTCCAGAAAGGCTTTCCTGTCCGTATGCCGGTATTTTTCCAGTGAAGAAACATAGGCGGAAACCAGTTCAGACCTGAGTTCCGGAGGGAAATCGGACCGGGCCTGCCATACGAACGACGCTACGTCATAATACACCGGACCTTTTCTTCCTCCCTGGAAATCTATGAAATACGGTTCCCCATCCTTTATCATTACGTTACGGGACTGGAAATCCCTGTACATGAAGGCATCGTCCTCCTCCTGAAGCAGGACATCCGCCAGAGACTGGAAATCGTCTTCGAGTTTCTCCTCATCGAACTCTACGCCCGAAGTCTTCAGAAAGCAGTATTTGAAATAGTTCAGGTCATACAATACTGAACGTCTGTTGAAGGACTGCCCGTGCAAGCACTTTGAAAAATCCCAACCCGCAGCTCCCTCTATCTGTATCGCCGGAAGCATCGATATGGTCTTTTTCAGCAGCGCAGTTTCCTCCGGAGAATATTTCCCTGCCATACGCCCCGGTGCTATCCTGTCGAAAAGGCTTTCCCGGCCGAGATCCTGCTGCAGGTAATACATCGTGTCCCTGCTCACGGCATAGACTTCCGGAACATTTATGCCTTTGGAGGCGAAGTGCCTGGCAAGAGAGCAGAATGCCTGGTTCTCTTCCGCGACCGTTCCGGCCACGCCTATGCACGAAAAATCCGGCGAGCTGAGGCGGAAATATGCGCGGTTGCTGCCGGAAGATGTCAACGGCTCTACTGCGGAAGGCTCTGTGCCTGTAAATGACCTGAATAATGATTCCAGTTCTGTTTTCATCCAGTATTTTTCTTATTTATGCAAATTTAATATAAAAAAGAGTACATTTGTGTCCGACTAACATTACTTTATATGTTCAACAACGCATATTGCTCGGACAAGTACCAGTATACCATGGGAAAGTCATTCTACGACAGCGGCTTCAAGGATAAAACCGCCATTTTCAACCTTTTCTATCGCAAAGCTCCGGAAAATAACAACTGGGCAGTCGTAAGCGGTGTCGAAGAAGTGATGGAAATGGTGACGAACCTCGGCAGGATGCCTGAAGATTTCTTCAGGAAATTCCTTCCGGAAGACAGTTATGCGGAATTCCGGAAATATCTGTCGGAGATGAAATTCACAGGCAACATATATGCAATGAGGGAAGGCGAAATAGCGTTCCCGAACCAGCCGGTAATCATAGTCGAAGGTCCCATGATAGAGGCTCAGGTCCTCGAAACGCCCATGCTGTGTATCATGAACCACCAGATGGCGGTAGCCACAAAGGCATCCAGAGTGTGCCGCGCCACCAACAAGCCTGTCAGCGAGTTCGGTTCCCGCAGGGCGCACGGTCCGTGGGCTGCGGTCTACGGAGCGAAGGCAGCGGTCATAGCCGGTTGCGCCAACACATCCAACATCCTGACAGGAGCTATTTTCGACTGCGGGTCTACCGGGACCATGGCGCACAGCTATGTGACGTCTTTCGGATGCTCGGTTTCCGGAGAATACCAGGCATTCGACACCTATATCAAGACACACCGCGGAGAAGCGCTTATTCTGCTTGTCGACACTTACGACACACTGAAATGCGGAGTGCTGAATGCCATAAGGGCATACAGGGATAACGGGATAGACGACAGTTACCCTCTCATGTACGGCATAAGGCTGGACAGCGGCGACCTTGCCTATCTGTCCACGGAATGCCGCCGGATTCTGGACGATCACGGCTTGAAGAACTGCAAGATATTCGCCACCAACTCACTGGACGAATATATCATCTCGGATCTGGAAAGACAGGGAGCCTGCATAGACTCATACGGCGTCGGAGATGCCATAGCCACGAGCAAGGCGAATCCATGCTTCGGAAATGTCTACAAGCTGGTGCAGATAGATGACGAGCCGGTTCTGAAAAGGTCGGAAGACAAAGTCAAGCTCATAAATCCCGGATTCCAGATTACATACAGGATAACCAGGCATGACGAGGAAGCCGGAAACATTTACAAGGCAGACGTCACATGCCTGAGGGGAGACGCGCTTTCAGCCAGAATCGAAGCCGGAGAGACATTTACCATATACGACGAATACGACAGATACAAATCCAAGACTTTCGAGGCCGGATCATATTCGGCGCATGCCCTGCAGCAGAAAGTGATGGAGAAGGGTGAAATATGCTGCCGCCGGCACAGTCTTGCAGAAAAGAAGGCTTATTACAACAACACGCTGAGCCATTTCAGCCCAAGCGAAAGACGTCTGATAAACCCTCATTATTATAAGGTGGACATTTCAGACGACCTGTACGACCTGAAAATGGGTATCATCAACAAACTTTCAAAAGAAATACATGAGTTCCAAATCTGAAAAAACCGACATGAAAGATTCCGCTCTCATAATAGTAGACATGCTGAATGATTTCATAGACGGGTCGATGGCCTGCCTTAATGCCCGCGAAGCGGTCAATGAGACCGTAACCTTCATCGACAGCAGGACAGCATCGTCCGAACCTGAGGACGAAAACGAGATCACAGGCATGTTTCCCATACTGTTCATCTGCGACCACCATCCGGCAGATCACTGTTCATTCCGTGAAAACGGTGGGCTGTGGCCGGCACATTGCGTCTCAGGGACGCGGGGCAGCGAGATAGACGACAGTCTGAAATCCTACGTATCGGAAGAATTCACTTTTTATAAAGGCTGCGACAAGAATCTGGAGCAATATTCCGGATGGGAAGGAGTGAACACGGCCGGACAGTCCGTGGCTGAAGTTCTGGACCTGTTGGATATCAACGATGTGTATGTCTGCGGCATAGCTACGGAATATTGTGTCAAGGCCACTGCAGAGGATCTGCATGCATCCGGGAAAAAAGTCACTGTACTGAAAGACGCACTTGCATACGTCGACCACGGAGGTCACCTCAAGGCTCTGGAAGAACTGGGAAGGAAAGGCATAGCTGTCGTTTAAAACGCGCAAAACGTTGATTGACAGGAGGCTTATTTTTGAAATTTTGTTATTTTAAAAATAATGTCTACCTTTGCGCGCTTGATATGAAGAACCTGATATCAAAAATATGGTTCCCGATAGTGCTCACTGGCGCAGCTGCCGTACAGTCCTTCGGCATAGATGCAGGACGTTACGGAAAGGTGCTTGAAAAGCAGGACAGCCTGGCACTTGAGATGGAAGCAGACAGCGTCCGGCTCCCGGACAGCGTTGTGTCAGTGACTGATATCGACACGACCTGGATTGATTCACTCCAGGCTGCCGACTCTTTGACAGCGGCGGATTCGCTTGCACCGGCAGATACGATTGTGGTGCCTGACTCTCTCAGATATACCGACTCGCTGAAATTCAAATACTACATAGCTCTCAAGGACAGCACGACAAGGGCTGCCGTCAGGGATTCGCTCAGAAACATCGGCGACTCACTCGAACTGCACAGGCTCGATTCTCTTGTTTACAAAGACTCTACAGAGACAGCAGCAAGAGATTCCATTGCCCGTTTCAACGCCATGACGCGCAAGGAACAGAAAAAATACCTGGCGGAGCTCAAGACCGCAAGGAAAATGATAGAAGTAGACAGTATCCTGCGCGTCAAGGACAGCATCAGGGCATATAAGGACAGTATCATCGAGAGCACACCGAGAATCCTGAGCACATACGTCCTTCCGGACTCCATGCAATACAAACGTATGGTGATGTGGAATCATGACAGATATTTCAACGATATCGAACTCCGGGAAATCGACACTACGTACAATCACTACTACACCGAATACCCTTTCCTCCGGGATGATGTAAATGCCACCTATCTTGGAGTGATCGGCTCTCCGACAGAGACATACGATTATTTCAAGCGCGAGGAAGCGGAGAATGCCATCTTCTATACCCCGTATATGATGTACAACTATACACCGGAAACACTTCCGATGTACAACACGAAGACGCCGTACACGGAACTGGCTTATTGGGGTACCTTGTTCGCCAATACGGAAAAGGAAGAAAGCAATGTCCGGGTCATGACGACACAGAATATCCTTCCGGAACTGAACATAACTCTGGAATATGACAGGTTCGGCGGCAACGGACTGCTCCAGCATGAAGACACGGACAACAGGACATTCGTGGCGGCAGCCAATTATCTCGGCAAGAGATATTTCATGAATGCCGGATATATTTATCACAGAATACAGAAAAGCGAAAACGGAGGTATAATAGACAATTTCTGGATACGGGATACTACGGTAGACTCCAGGGAAATAGCTGTCCGGCTGTCGGAAGCCAGCAACAGACTGAAGAAAAACACTGTTTTCCTCGACCAGTCATACAGGATACCGTTCTCGTTCCTGTCCAAAAGCGCCAGAGAAGAAAAGAAAGCCAGAAAGGCAGAAGAAGCATACCGCGACAGCCTGGCAGCCGTCGGAGACAGTATCGGACTTGAAAAATATCTGCAGGCTGCAGCAGAAAAGGAAGCCGCACGGCAGGATAAAGCCGACAGTATAAACAATGATATTACGACGGCATTCATCGGACATTGCTCCGAATATTCTGTATTCACGAAGACATACCAGGATGAGATTTCCGAAAACGATACGGAGGGAAGGAATTTCTATAACAACAATTTCTACCTCCATCCGACCACGAGCAACGACTCCTTGAGGGTCATGAAATTCGACAACAGGATTTTCCTGAGACTGCAGCCGTGGTCAAGTGACGGCATCGTATCCAAGCTGGATGTAGGTATCGGAGACAAACTCCTGAATTACCATGACTTCAACAGACTGGACTATCTGCGTCAGTCACGTCCCGTCGTTCTGAACTCGGCGTATCTTTATGCCGGAGCGCAGGGCCAGTTGAAAAAATACATCCGGTGGGATGCAAAAGGCAGATACACATTCCTCGGACACGAACTGAACGATTTCGGAATCAATGCCAATCTGTCAGTCAACTTCTATCCGTTCAGACGGAACAGGAACAGTCCTCTGAACCTTAATTTCCACTTTGAGACAAGTCTCAAGGAACCAGACTATTACGCACAGCATCTGCATACCAATCATTATTGGTGGGACAACAATTTCGGCAAGATTTCCACCACGAAAGCCGAGGCTTCCCTCAACATTCCGGTATGGAATTTGAGTGCTTTCTTCGGTTATGCACTGCTGAGCAACAACATATATTACGATAACCACGGATCAATACAGCAAAACGAAGTACCGATGAGCGTTATGACAGCTTCTGTCATAAAGAACTTCAGGCTTTGGAAATTCCACCTTGACCATAAGGCGCTTTTCCAGCTGTCTTCGAACGAAGATGTGCTGCCGCTGCCTATGCTGGCATTGAATTTCAGATATTATCTGCAGTTCAATGTTGTCAGGGATGTGATGCAGATGCAGATAGGGGCCAACGCCACTTATACGACAAAATGGCATGCTCCGGCATACAATCCGGCCCTCGGCGTTTTCCACACGCAGAACGAGGAATTGTACGGAAATTGTCCGTACATAGATGTCTTCGTGAACATTCAGTGGAAAAGGGCCTGCATCTTCATCAAAGCTGTGAACCTGGGAATGGGATGGCCGAACAAATCGGCAGACTATTTCAGTGCTCACCATTACATAAGGCCCCAGCAGGCCTTTAAAGTAGGAATTTACTGGCCGTTTTATGTACAACCTAAGAGGGTCTCCAATTTCGGAGGCTCGAATGAGCTGAGAAGCTCGCAGAAATAGGAGATTTATTATGAAAATTACAGGAAAAATGCGCTCAGGAATGAGGTATTGTGCCGCTTTCATACTGATTTTCGGGTCAGTAACGATCGGTGAACGTTCTAACGCGATCGACAGTGTCAGTCCTTATGAGACATTCGGAGGAGATACTATCAGGTGCGTCATCAATACCGGGAACGAAAACTATGGAAGAAACGGTTTCAGAACAGGCTTCAGCTACGATCTGCTCCGTAAATTCGGAGAACATGTAGGGGCCGAAATGGAAATCACGCTTGCCGACAACCACTGCGACTATGTGGATTCACTGCATACGGGGACTGTAGACATCATGGTTCTGCCTGATACCTGCAGTCATTACGGGAACGGAATAATCCTTTCCAGGAACATAGACAATGCCGTATGGGCCATCAACAGCGATGACATCGCCAAGATCAAGGAAGTGAATACATGGATAGCCACTTACACCGAATCCGATGAATACCGGAAGATATGGGCAAGATACCACAAGTCCGTAAATCCCATGTCAAGATTCGGGAAAGGCATAATCTCATCCAGACTGAGCCCTTACGACAGCCTGATAAAAGAATATGCAGACAGACTCGGATGGGACTGGAGAATGCTGGCCGCAGTCATTTATCAGGAATCCAAGTTCTCAATCAATACCGTATCGCACAGAGGGGCAACCGGACTTATGCAGGTAATGCCGTCCACTGCCGAATATTACGGCATAACGGACCTTGTGGATCCTGAAGAGAATATCAAGGCCGGAACGATGCATCTTGCCCGCCTGCAGAAACTTTACAGCGATGAAGGCATGAATGAATTCGAATTGTTCAAATTCGTACTGGCCTCATATAATGCAGGTGAGGGAAGAATTGCGGACTGCAGGAATCTGACTGCCGCACGGAATCTTGACAATACGAAATGGGATGACGTTCTGAAAGTGATCCCGTCGATGCGCGAAGACGCCACGCTTCAGGAAACCACACTGAAATTCGGCAAATTCAACGGTACGGAAACCATGAATTACGTCGAAAACATATTGAACATATATTCGGCATTCTGTGAAATCTGTCCGGCATAGAAAAGGAGACATCAGCTCATTCTGACAGTCTTGGCCGGATCTATTCTGGAAATAAACATCGATGGCAGCAGAAGCAGCAGCATTATTACGACATATGCGGCCGCATCTGCTGCCAGAATTTTATACACATCCAGATGCACGGGAACGTATGAAATGAAATAATTGTCTGGATCCAGGGTGATGAACCGCGTGGTTTTCTGGAGCAGGCAGAAAAGGAAAGCCATAATATTGCCTGCGGCCATTCCTTTCAGTACTAGTGATGAGGAAGAGCGGAGGAAAACTTTTGCTATGGCCCGGTCCGTCATTCCGAGAGATTTCAGGACACCTATCGTAGATATGTTCTCGAACAGGAGGATAAGAAGGCCTGAAATCATGTTGAAACCGGCGACAGCCGTCATAAGCAGAAGAACGACGAGTACATTGAAATCTATGAGAGACAGCCAGTCGAAAAGCTGGGGAGCCATATCCGCGGATGTTCTGCTGATAACGGATGCATCTCCTTCCGAAGAATATACCAGGGCTGCGGTACCGATTTCATCGGAAACGGCTCTCATGGCAGCTTCCGTACGATATCCGTCTTCAAGCATGATCTCGAAAGCCGATACCTGAAGACTGTCCCATCCGTTCAGTCTCTGAATATCGGACAGCCTTGAATAAATTACCTGCCTGTCATCCGCCTCCGCAGGATCAGGATATACGGAAACAGTAGTGAACTTTCTGACTTTCACTCTGTCTCCGACAAAATACGCATGGAAAGAATCGCCGGGCTTTAAAGAAAGAATGGATGCAAGTCTCGACGGAATACTCACCGGGAAAGCCACCGAATCAGGGGCTGTAAAATTCTCCACTCCCTTGAAAAGGACTCCATGTACGTTGCCGGCATTTTTTACTATACCTGCCCTGTATACGACAGGAGATACTGACTTTATGCCTGCCAATGAATCGATGCAGGAAAGGTAGGAAGGTTCCCTCCCGATCGGAGAGTTTTCCGAAAGCCAGTCCAGATCGGACGGGACCAGCTGGATATCGCCGGTCGCGGCCGACAAGGCGTCCCTTATTTCATTCCTGAAACCGGAAGATACGGACACTGCGATAATCATCACCAGAAAACTGAGCGCTATGGAGACAATTACCAGCCTCCCGCGGAAGCGCAGTTTTCCGGAAATGAAACCTGTGACCGTCATTGCGGATTATTACCAGATAACCACCCTTTCATTCTCAGGGCGAAACATGGCATCGCCGTCCTTTATTCCGAAAGCATCGAAGAATGTCTGCAGATTCCTCAAAGTGACATTCACCCTGTTTTCTCCCAGAGAATGCACATCGAGCTTAGTAAGTCTGGCCTTTTCTTCATCGGTAATATTCATCGCCCAGATATTGGCATAGGAAAGATAGAATCTCTGCTCTGCCGTAAAACCGTCTATGTCTGCAGGACGTCCGTCGGCAAAAGTATTCTGCAATGCCGTATATGCTACGCGAAGCCCTCCCTGGTCTGCGATATTCTCGCCCAGACAAAGCGCTCCGTTAGCCTTGAGCCCCGGAAGAACGCTGACCGAATCGAACTGGGCTACCAGGATATCAGTCATCTGTCTGAAAGCTTCCTCGTCCTCCGGTTTCCACCAGTCCGTCATATTCCCGTTCTTGTCGAAATGACGTCCCTGGTCATCGAAACCATGGGTCATCTCATGACTGATGACGACACCTATCGCTCCATAATTCACCGCGTCATCCGCCTCAGGATTGAAGAACGGAGGCTGGAGGATAGCGGCAGGGAAACATATCTCGTTGGTTGCAGGATTATAATAAGCGTTCACGGTCTGAGGGCTCATAAGCCATTCAGTCTTGTCCACCGGTTTTTCGAGTCTGGAGAAATTGTCTGCCATGTCCCAGATTCTTATATTCCTCACATTCTCCATATATGCCAAGGTAGGATTCACTATAAGCGATGAATAATCCTTCCATTTGTCCGGATATCCTATTTTTACAGTTATGGCTTCCAGTTTCTCCTTGGCCACTATCTTGGTCGAATCCGTCATCCATGTCAGGGAATCGATGTGCTCCCCGAGCGCAGCCCTGATGTTGGACACCATCCTGACCATGGTATCTTTCGAAGACTGAGGGAAATATTTTTCCACATACAGTTTGCCCACGGCTTCAGGAAGAAGACTGCTGGCTACATCCAGCGAACGCTTCCATCTCGGCTGCTTTTCCTTTATTCCTGCCATGGCCTTTTTGAAGAAATCGAAATTCGCATCATAGAAGTCCTCTCCGAGCATAGTGCTGTACTCCGAGATGAACTGCGCGGTCAGATATGTCTTGAGCTTCGACTGATCTGTCTCGGAAAAGAGTGTGTCGAGGGCAGCCAGATATGAAGGCTGGCCTACGATTATCCTGTCTGGCTCCTGGATGCCCAGTTCCCTGAACCATGCGCCGAAATCGAAATGAGGATAAGTACTCTTCAGGTCTTTTGCAGATATCGGATTGTACGACTTGCGCACATCCCTGAGTTCTACTGAAGACCATGATGCCCTGGCTATGGCGTCTTCCACTTCGAGGACATCCATGGCAGCAGTATCAGCATTTTCGATACCTGCCAGCGACAGTATTCTGGAAACATACTGTCTGTATGCATCCTTAAGTGCGGCGTTGTTCTCATCCAGGTAATAGTCCCTGTCCCCCATGCCGAGTCCTGACTGGGATATATACAGCACATGAGAATCGCTGTCCGTCATATCGGCGGAGACATAAGCCATAAAGAAAGGGAATTCAGCCGCTGAGTGCATTCTGGCCACTGTTTCGGCGAATGTCCGGCTGTCCTGTACAGCCGAAATTTCAGCAAGGAATCTCTGCAGAGGAGCAGCTCCCTCCTGAGCCAGACGGGCAGAATCCAGCCCCATGTTGTACAGGTCATCTATCTTCTGCGCTTCACTCCCCGGCACAGGAGTACCGGAACCGAGATTTTCGAACAATTCCTTCAGACGTTTTTCATTATTGTCAGTCAGTTCGTTGAATGTACCGTATCTGGCATATTCCGGTTTCAAGGGATGGGATGCCATCCAGCCACCGGTCGCATATTTATAGAAATCCTGTCCAGGCTCTACCGAAAGATCGAGATTCGACAGGTCCAGGGCAGATTCGGTTTTCTCAGGCTGTCTGCAGGAAAATGCTGCAGCCAATACAAATACTAGACACACAATTCTGTTCATAAGGCAATATTTGATGCATTCTTGCAAAGATACGGATAATTTGAAAACGTGTTTATTTTTTTCGCATATTTGCACCCCGATTTAATGAAATATTAATATTAACCGTCAGTACGGGATATATTTTCTGGAAATCAAGGTTATGGAAACGAAACGACTGGCACGGAAAACCGCAGGATTCATCAGGACCTGGGCTCTGACCATCTCCATCATATCCGGCATTCTGCTTTACATCATTTATGACAATATCCCATGGCTTGCCCCTGCCGGACCGTATCTGGAAAAAGGTATCGGCGTCCTGCAGCCGCTGCTGATATTCATGATGCTGTTCCTTTCATTCTGTCACATAGAGCCTAAAGACCTCAGACCGAGGAAATGGCATATATGGATTCTGCTGGTACAGTCGGCAGGCTTTGCAGGACTTGCGTCCCTGATGCTGCTGTTGCCTGATTTCCACGGAAAAGTCCTCATCGAAGGAGCCATGCTGTGCCTGATTTGCCCTACGGCCACTGCCGCACCGGTCGTAACCGGCAAACTCGGAGGCGACATGTCCGGAATCACCGCCTACACCATTATTATAAATATGGTCACGGCCATACTGGTTCCCGTTTTCGTACCGTTCATACATCCGGCGGAAGGCATATCTTTTTTCACTGCATCCAGCATGATTCTGGCCAAGGTATTTCCCATGCTTATAGCACCTTGTCTCCTGGCTTTTCTGGTACGGTACCTTACCCCGTCACTCCATGCATGGCTCACACAGTTCAAGGATCTGGCGTTTTATATCTGGGGATTCTCGTTGATGCTTGCCATTATCATGACTACCAGGGCAATAGTCCACAGTTCCACACCGGTGGCCTATCAGGCAGGACTTGCCGTCGTATCACTGGCCTGCTGCGCCTTCCAGTTCTGGGCAGGGAAGAAAATAGGGAAAAGATACGGCGCTTCGATAACAGCCGGACAGGCTTTGGGTCAGAAAAACACTGTATTCGCCATCTGGATGGGGTACACGTTCATGACACCGGTATCATCCATTGCAGGAGGGTTCTACTGCATCTGGCATAATGTATTCAATTCATACCAGCTGTACAAGAGCGGCAAAAAAAAGGGTTGACCCAAAAGGAGGAATTTCAAGGCTTGCGAAGATAAGAAAACCGCAGTGTACTGGTGTACATGAGGATTTTCGAATCGAGCGTAACGCAGAAAATACCCTTTTGAGTCGGCCTCATATCTATTTCGAAGAAAGATATTGCAGGCGCGCCTCGGCCGCAGCCTTTTCCGCCTCAGGAGCGACATTGACGAATTCCTGCAGATATTTTTTCTCCAGTTTCCTGTTTTTCTGCTGACGTGCCAGCAATACGACATTTTTCAGTGCAGTATAGTCGTCCGGACGGATTTTGAGAGCTTTCCTGTAATATTTCAGGGCGCTGCCGTAATCTTTCGACACTACGAAATCATAAGTGCCGAGATTGGTGATGAATACGGGATCTTTCGGATATGAAAGGAGCATTCTCTCCGACAAGGTCCTGAAAGCACTGTAAGCTGACGGTGTACCGAGGCTGTAAAATGCAAAGCAGTACTCCTGCATGGCCTGCCTGAAAAAATCTTCGCTTATCTCATATCCCGGATATTTCCATTCATAGTCTTCATTCTGGTCCATGTCAGACAATGTCAGCAGGTATGACAGGGCCATGTCGGGACTGCCTTTCTCATAAGACATCAGAGCCGCCACCTTGGTAAAACGCAGATCTATCCTGTCCGGGCTGACCTTTATGGCCTTGTCGAGATACTTCATGCCGTCTGAAAAAAGATCATCGTCATAAAACACTTCCTGAAAGTAATAGATATCGGTCCCTGTGGAATCTTTAAGGGAGAGTACGGGGTCTGCACCCAGATATTTCTTCTGCGGTTTCACCACGACTTCCGTAGTCTGTGATTTGGTATAATAATAATTGAACCATGCGGCAAGCATGTCGACATTCAACGAATCCACAGCCTGCCACTGTTTCAGCACAGTTTCCACCCCGACTCCGGCGTACCCCAGCTTGGACACTATCAGGTTATACCTGCGGGAATACGATTCCGAGGGATTTTCCTGTCCGTACACAAGCCCTGATTCCATGCACAGAGCCGTCATCATAACCGAAACCAATACATTCAGAATTTTCATAAAAACGATATTAAGCTAATCATTCACATCCATCCTGATACGGCGTTCCTGCGGATGCAGGTTGTTGCATCTGGAGCCCAGATTCTTTACGAAACCCAGAGGGACTCCTTCATGACATACCAGAATATAACCTTTATTTTCATCAGGCAATGACAGGGCATCCCTGTGTAAAAATTTCAATGCCGTGCGCCTGTCCACCTCCGCTTTACGGAAGGTCCCGTTTTTCAATGCGATATTCAGAGCCAGATCGGCGGATGGCACCAGATCCTTTCCTTTCAATGTCCCTGCCGCACACCCTGACGACAGTATCCTGACATGATTTCCCAGATAATCCAATTCATCAGCGACCGACTCAGGAACGGCTTTGACCAGATCCCCTTTCCGTTCTTCGCGCACCGGGATTCCGAACAGTCCGGCCACGTTAGAGGCAGCCTGCCTTTTCTTTCCGTGCAAGAACTCGCGTCTCGGCTGGGATGCGGTCTTTTTCAAGACAGCACAATACTGCCCCTCCCCTTCCACGAATCCGGGCACCAGACTATAACCGCAGGCAGTAGGAATAACGCCATCAGGAATCCTGCCGCTGTCCGGATACTGTATCTCGGCTCCTAGATTCTCCGCCGCCCAGCGGACATTGTCATCGTTCTCGAATTTGTTGAAAGTACAGGTGGAGTATATCAGAAAGCCGTTTTCCGCCAATGACGGCCATGAATCGGCCAAAATACGCCTCTGTCTGGCTGCACAATGCGCGACATTTTCAGCAGACCATTGCCTTACGGCCTCTTCATCTTTTCTGAACATACCCTCTCCCGAACACGGGACATCGGCAATGATGATATCAAAAAAACCGTCAGCCCGGCCGAACGCGGCAGGATCGGATGAAGTTACCGCTACGAGAGGATCCCCCCACAAGGCCACATTATCCGCCAATACCGATGCCCTGGACCTCATCACTTCATTTGAAACAAGCAGGAAACCGTCTCCGAAAGCCTTCCGCAAAGATGCCGCCGCATCAGTAGTCTTGCCTCCCGGCGCAGCACACAGATCCAGTACCCTTATCTGTCTGTCAGTCCGGAGGTTCTCCAGCAGACACCTGAGGATGTATCCTATGAACATGGACGAAGAATCCTGCACATAATAACACCCGGCATGGAAGAACGGATCAAGGGTGAACGAGGGCCTGTCGTCCAGAAGCAGACCGTACTCGGACCACGGCACCCTCCTCCCGTTCCGGAATTCCGCACACTTCTTGAACGGGTTTATCCTCACGGATACTGAAGCGGGACCGACAAGAGCGGATAAGGCGACCGATGCATTGTCCGCTCCGATCGCCTCACTCAAATACCGGATGAAAACGTCATTTCCCGAAACCATACTGTGACGGGTCAAAACCTTCCGGCATCTTACCTTCGGAAGCATCCGCCAGCGAAGTGACTACCTTGTCCAGCGCTTCCTTGAGTTTCGAGCCCAGAAGCATTTTCATCATAAAGTTCAGCTCAGCTGAGAACTCTATGTGGAAGTCTGTCTTTCCAGGTTCCGGTGCAGGATCGAAGAACATGGATACGGAAAACTGGAACGGCGCACCGTCGTCCTTGAAATCTATTCTGGAATAGGGCACCCTTTCCGCCACCCTGACTCCTACCCCGAATCCCTGGACGGTTCCCTTTATGTAATCGTAATCCGCCTCTACATCTTTCTTCTTGTCCTCAGGAAGGAACTGAAGAAAATTACGCATGTCCACAAACCCCATATACAACTCATACGGCTGCCTGGAGACTATGGCATGCTTGCTTTTGATTTCAGTAGCCATGATTACTCCGTTTTACCCCAGGTAGAAGGAGAGAAACGCCACTCCCGGAGCAGTTCCATATCAGAATCCTTGATATAACCGGTTTCGCACGCCACGTCTATCAGAGCATCATAATTCGTAAGTGTAGTCAGCTCGACATCGGCCACTTCGAAAGCCCGCCTGGCCTGGTTGAAATTATACGAAAATATAGCCACCATGCCTAGAACTTCGGCCGAGGCCTTATTCAGGGCGTCGACGGCAGCCAGACTGCTCTTTCCGGTAGAAATCAGGTCCTCCACCACCACCACTTTAGCGCCTTTCTCCAGAATACCCTCTATCTGCGAACCGGTACCGTGGTCTTTCGGTTTCGGTCTGACATATACGAACGGCTTGCCGAGAAAATAGGATATGAGCATCCCGTGTGCAATCGCTCCCGTAGCTACGCCGGCGATGACATCCGCATCAGGATATTTGTTCCTGATAATATCGGCCATGAGCCTGCATACGTTTTCCCTTATGTCGGGATACGAAAGTATCCTTCTGTTATCGCAATAAATCGGAGACAGCCATCCGGAAGCCCATGTAAACGGCTTTTCGGGGCTGAGCAGCACAGCCTTGATGTCAAGCAAGGCTTTTGCCACGGACATTTCACTTGATTCCATATTAAAATATAACTGTTTCTTCAAATACTTATTTGGCTTATATTTGCAGACGCATTTTGGCAAAGATAAGAATTTTCACCGATATAATGCATAAGATATATTTTGAAAAAAGATGTCTGGTCATCTGTCCTCCATACGGACAGGCCCTGACCGACCCAAACGCCATAGAATTCTGTCCGGGGGACAATATGGACATCCATCGTCTGGTAGCGATGTTCGAAACCTCCGACACGCTTTCCAAAATTTATATCCCCGCCCTGAATCCGGAGGATACCTATAAAAGAATATGCGCCGAATTCAAGGAAGTGGATGCCGGAGGAGGATTGGTCGCGAACAGACGCGGAGATTTTCTTCTGATAAACCGCAACGGGCTCTGGGATCTGCCGAAAGGACACAGGGAAGAAGGAGAAGACATCAGAGTTACGGCCCTCAGGGAAGTGCAGGAAGAGACAGGGGTGGATGACCTGCAGCTCGGAGACCTGATCTGCATCACAGACCACTGCTACAGGAGGAACGGCATCTGGCACCTGAAACATACCTGGTGGTTCGATATGCTGCACACCGATCCGGCGGACCTCACGCCACAGAAAGAAGAAGATATAACCAAGGCAGCATGGGTAGCCAAATCCAGTCTTCCGGATTTTCTGGTCAAGACATATCCGTCGATTTCGGAAGTTTTCAAAGTAAAATTGGGTTAATTTAAGAAAATTTTACAGTCTTTGCAAAATTTTGAAACATTTTCCTGAAAAAATCGTATACTAAAATGTCGTGGACAAGCCGCGGCAGACCAAATCAAACAGAGCCAGAAACTTTTCATACATAAAATGAAACTTTCACAATTCCAATTCAGCCTCCCCAAGGACAAGGTCGCACAGGAACCTCCGAGATGGAGAGACGAGTGCAAGCTGATGGTCCTTCACAAGAATACAGGAGAAATCGAGCACAAGCTTTTCAAAAACATAATCGATTATTTCGGGAAAGGCGACACTTTCGTTCTGAATGACACCAAGGTATTTCCAGCAAGGCTTTACGGCAACAAGGAAAAGACGAAAGCCGAAATCGAAGTATTCCTGCTCAGAGAGTTGAACAAAGAGCAGAGACTGTGGGATGTCATAGTGGACCCTGCCAGGAAAATAAGGATAGGGAACAAACTGTATTTCGGCGAGGATGAAAGCCTTGTAGCTGAGGTAATCGACAATACCACTTCAAGAGGACGCACGCTGCGTTTTCTATATGACGGTCCGTATGAAGACTTCAAACAGACCCTTTTCTCGCTCGGAGAAACACCGCTTCCGAGATTCGTGCGCGAAAAAGTAGAGCCGGAAGACGCTGAAAACTACCAGACCATATTCGCCAGGAGCGAAGGTGCCGTAGCCGCACCGGCTGCCGGGCTGCATTTCAGCAGAGAATTATTCAACAGAATGATTCTCAAGGACATCAACAAAGCATTCATCACACTCCACATGGGAATAGGACATTTCAGATCCGTCGACGTGGAGGACTTGTCCAAACACAAGATGGATTCCGAAAGAGTCATCATAACGGAAGAAACCGCAGATATCATAAACCGGACTAAAAGGGAAAAGCACAAGGTTCTGGCCGTAGGCGTTACCGTCATGAGGGCGCTTGAGACTTATGTCACATCGTATGACGAAGTGAATCCGTACGACGGATGGACAAACAAATTCATCTTCCCTCCGTACAGATTCGCCATCCCTGATGCCATAGTGTCGAATTTCCATATTCCAGGGTCCACCATGCTCATGTCAGTGGCCGCATTCGGAGATTACGACAATGTAATGAAGGCCTACGATACGGCGTTGAAGGAGGATTACAAATTCGGTCCGTACGGAGATGCACTGCTGATAATCTGACAAAAAAAAGAAAAAGCGATACTTAAAAGACAGAAAATTTTCCTTTTCTGTCTTTTTCTTTTTCACGCACGGTATATTTTTGAGGCAAAAATGGCTGTACTGGACGAAGAAAAAATATGCACGTGCGCTCTCAACAGGATTTTCGGATATGAACCGAGGATCGCCGTAGCCCTCCTCGACTGCCTTGGATCTGCGGAAGCCGTATTCAGGCTGGACAATGAAAAACTCGGAGAAATACTCGGACCTTTCTCCGGATACCCGGCAAAAATAAACGCGGAAGCTGTCAGATGCGCCAAAAAAGAACTGGAAGAAGCGGAAAAACTTGGTATTGCGTTCATTGGCCGTGGAGATGACGCATACCCTGAAATGCTGCGCGAATGCGAGGACTCCCCTGCCGGACTGTATGTCAGAAGTCCATCGCCGCTCACATGTCTTGCTCCCGGCAGAGAATACATATCCATAGTCGGCACCCGGAACATATCGGGATACGGGAAAGAATGGTGCGAAAGGATAGTAGAAGCATTGGCCGGAACCGGCCGATCGCCCGTCATTGTCAGCGGACTGGCATACGGAACCGACATTACGGCTCATCTGGCGGCGATGGAATACGGTCTGGACACAATCGCCGTCATGGCTACGGGCGCCGATTCGATATATCCCGCCATGCACAGGAAATATGCTGAAAGAATAGCCAAGAAGGACGGTTCCGCACTCATATCGGATTACCCGCTCCATACACAGGCCATTGCGCTGAATTTCGTCAGGCGGAACAGAATCATCGCAGGTATCGGCAAGGCCACGATACTGATAGAGTCAAGGGCACACGGCGGAGGAATGATTACTGCCAGACAGGCATTTTCCTACAACCGCGAAGTCTATGCTCTCCCAGGAAGGGCCGATGACCCCATGTCGCAGGGATGCAATGCCCTCATAAGGTCCGGATGTGCCATTCCTGTCACTTCGGAAAAAAGTCTTCTGGAAAGCCTCGGACTGCCGCACAGGAAACGGAAAATGAAGAAAAGACAGGTAGCGGACTATTACGAAGGCTCGTTAAGTCCTGACAAGACAGAGAAACTGGCTGAAATAATTCTTCTGATAAAGAAAAACAGGCTGATCAGCCTCCAGGACCTCTCCGAAATTTCAGGCATGGAATACAGGAGAGTCGCGGAACTGGCCGGAATACTGGAAAATGACGGTTTCATCAGCATAGACATGATGCAAAGATGCTCCATAAACAGAAAAAACAGTTAAATTTGCAGAATATCTTCTGCAGATATGCTATATATCGACACTCATACACATCTCTATGACGGGCAATTCGGCGACGATTCCGAAGCTGCCGTAAAAAGAGCCCTGGACGCAGGTGTCGGGAAAATGATTTTTCCGGACATCGACAGCACCACACGGGAAGCCATGTTCGGACTTGCATCCAAATTCGAAGGAACGGTTTACCCCTGCATAGGACTGCATCCTACATCCGTAGATTCAGGATGGAAAGAAAACCTGGACGAAATTGAAGGTTTGGCCGGTAACGGAAATATCCGGGCCATCGGAGAGACCGGCATGGACTGCTACTGGTCCCGTGAATTCGTCAGGGAACAGGAAGAAGCCTTCGAACGGCAGGTCAGGCTGGCGTGCCGTCTCGGTCTTCCTGTCATAATCCACTCCAGAGATGCCACTGAACTGATATTTTCCGTACTGGAACGTTGCAGGACGCTCAGTCCGAGAGGAGTATTCCATGCATTCAGCGGCAGCGCCGAAACTTTCAGAAGAATGGAAAGATACGGAGACTGGTACGTCGGCATCGGAGGTGTCGTCACCTTCAAGAAAGCAGGTATAGCCGAGACCGTGAAGCAGATTCCGCTGGAACGCATAGTCCTGGAAACAGACTCGCCGTACCTTACTCCGGCACCTCACCGCGGAGAAAGGAATGAAAGCGCATATATTCCGCTCATTGCCGCGAAAATAGCGGCACAGAAAGGCATTACTGTAGAAGAAGTCGCGGAGGTAACTACGGAAAACGCACGGAAACTGTTCAATATCTGATTCATACTGACATGAAATATAAATTCGACACCGATATAGCCAAATCATCCATCCTGCTCATTTATACAGGCGGCACCATCGGGATGAAAATGGATTCCGCCGACCAGACTCTCAAGCCTTTCGACTTTTCACAGATTCTGGAGGAAGTTCCGGAACTCGGCAAGTTCGCATACAGGATAGACTCCTGTACTTTCGAATCCGTCATCGACTCGGCGGACATAGAACCGAAGTCCTGGCAGAAAATGGTCGAGCTCATCGAAGATAAATACGACCTGTATGACGGATTCGTAATCCTTCACGGGACAGACACGATGGCATACTCCGCCTCGGCACTGAGTTTCATGATAGAAAACCTGACCAAACCGATTATATTCACGGGAAGCCAGCTGCCGGTAGGAACAGCCCGGACGGACGGGAAAGAAAACCTGATATCATCTGTGGAAATAGCTGCGGCAAAAGACAGTGCCGGCCATGCCCGCGTCCCTGAAGTATGCATATACTTCGGAAATTCCCTGATGAGGGGCAACAGGTCGCAGAAAGTGAATTCCGAGAATTTCAGGGCATTCCGGTCGGAAAATTATCCGTATCTGGCAGAAGCAGGTATCAACATCAGGTACAACGACGGCAGTATCCTGAAACCGTCGGACTGGGACAGGAAGCCGTCATTCCACACTGCACTCGACACCAGGGTCTCGATTCTGAAAATCCATCCGGGAATCACTCCCCAGGTCGTAAGAAACATCCTTTGCGGCCCCGAAACAAGAGCCGTGATACTCGAAACCTACGGTGCCGGGAATGCCCCTTCCCGGCAATGGTTCCTTGATCTGGTGAAGGAAGGAATCGCCATGGGAAAGATCATTCTCAATGTTACGCAATGTCTTGCCGGATCGGTAAATATGGATCTGTACGCCACCGGAAAAAAACTGGAAGAAGCAGGAGTCCTCAGCGGATACGACAGCACCACGGAAGGCGCGCTCGCAAAGCTCTTCTACCTGATGGGTACATCAGAAGACAACCGTTTCGTAACCTCGGAGCTCGGCCGGAATCTCAGAGGAGAAATAACAAAATAATTATTGTCATATAAAAATTATTTGCTAAATTGCACCGGATTTTAGAGGACAAAACGATGAAATCCCTGCCGTTTTGACAGTATTGGAAATTATAACAAACTAATACATTATTAATTAAACACAATCAATCAATTATGAAAAATCTTTTCATATCAATTGCAACTATTGCAATGATGGCTTTCACCGCTCAGGTTGCAGCAGCTCAGACTGACACTACTGCTGTTCCTGACTCTGCAGCAGCAACAGAAGAAGTAGCTCCAGCCACTGAGGCAAATCCATTCGCAGCAGGACAGAGCGAAATTCCTCTTCACCAGCAGCTCAAGACCAAATTCATCGAAGGTGGTCCAGGCTTCATGGCATCAATCATCCTCTGCCTTATCTTCGGTCTTGCCATCTCTATCGAGAGAATCCTTTATCTGAGTTTCTCGAAGACCAACACCAAGAAGCTTCTTGCAAAGATCGAAGCTGCCCTCAACGAAGGCGGCGTAGAGGCTGCCAAGGAAGTTTGCCGCACTACCCGCGGACCTGTGGCCAGCATCTTCTACCAGGGCTTCCTCCGTATGGATCAGGGTGTTGAAGTCGTAGAAAAGACTGTCGTATCTTACGGTTCAGTACAGATGAGCCTCATGGAGAACGGACTTACATGGATCGCCCTGTTCATCGCCCTTTCAACATCTCTGGGATTCCTCGGAACCGTGGTCGGTATGGTGCAGGCATTCGATGCTATCCAGGCAGCCGGTGATATCTCGCCTAACGTTGTGGCAGGAGGTATGAAAGTCGCTTTGATCACCACAGTCGGCGGTTTGAT
>CALUSC010000009.1 GCA_944323345.1 uncultured Bacteroidales bacterium
CCGTTCAGGATGTTTATGTTCTCCTTAGGCACATCCACATGGTCGAAGAAATTCCTGGCCATGAACGAATGGTAGCTTTCCGGATGGGTTTCAGGCAGTCCCACATATTCGTCCATGTTGAATGTTATGACATTCTTGAAAGAAACCTCTCCTGCCTTGTTCATGCGGATGAGTTCCTTGTAAGTGGCTATTGGAGTGGAGCCCGTAGGCAGTCCGAGGACGAAAGGCTTGTCCGTCACGGCAGCCTTTGCCTTGATTCTTGATACTATGTAATGCGCGGCCCATACGGCTCCTTTCGCATCGTTTTCATTGATGATCAGTCTCATTCTTTTTTGTTTTTTATTTTTATAATGCCGGCAGATTGCAAATCTGCCGGAACGTTGATGTTTGTCCGGTTCTGTCGGAACGTTGATGTCGTTGTCCGGTTCTGCCGGACAGGTGTCAGAACAGCTTCACGAACACCTCGATAGCCTGGTATTCGGCCATGCCGAGCTCGTTGTAAAGGCGTGCCGTGTTCTGAGTCCTGTCTTCGGCCCTCTGCCAGAATTCGCGAGGGTCCTCGCCAGGGAACGGTACGATGTCCTTCTGTGATACGTGTCTGTAGATGGCATGACGTTTCTTGATGAGTTCGTCAGGGCTGAGCGGAACAGCCATGTCCACTTTCCCGAGTTCCCATTCCATCCAGGCGCCGCGGTAGAGCCATACATGGCATTCCTTGAGCCATGACTCGTCCTTCAGCTGTTCCAGCGCGGCAAGCACGGCTTCCGTACATACCCTGTGTGTCCCGTGAGGGTCGGCAAGGTCTCCTGCCAGATATATCTGGTGAGGTTTTACCTTGTTCAGAAGTTCCTTGATGATATCTATATCCTTTTGTGTCCTCTGTCCCTTCTTTATGCCTCCGGTCTCGTAGAACGGAAGATTGAGGAAATGGGCATTCGTATTCTCGTTCAGGCCGAATGACCTCACTGCCGACCTGGCTTCAGCGCGCCTTATGGCAGCCTTGATGTCCAGAAGGGCTCTCGGCTCAGGTTCTCCCGGTTTCTTGCTGGCCACGATGGCCTTTACCTCTTCGAACTTGTCTGCAAATCCGAGTTCGTGGGCCGTATCCATGTGCTGGAGCACCACGTCATCATGGACTGCGACGTTTCCTGACGTTTCGTAGGCTACGTGTACGTCGTGTCCCTGTTCTACCAGACGGATGAATGTGCCTCCCATGGAAATGACATCGTCGTCAGGGTGAGGCGAGAAGATGACTACTCTCTTAGGGAATGGAGTAGCCGGCACAGGACGTGTGGAGTCATCTGCGTTCGGTTTCCCTCCCGGCCATCCTGAAATGGTGTGCTGGAGATCATTGAATACGTCGATATTGATTTTGTCGTAAGGGCCTTTCTTTTCCAGAAGCTCGCCGAGTGAGTTTTCGATGTAGTCCTGGTATTTCAGTTTCAGGATAGGCTTGCGGACAGTCTCGCAGAGCCATACCACAGCTTTCCTGACGAATTTCGGTGTCCATTCGCATGGCCCTACCAGCCAAGGCGCCACGACTCTTGTAAGCATGCTGGCTGAATTGTCGTCAGTATAGATCGATATGTTGTCATGTTTCTGGAGGAAAGAAGCCGGGCAAGAGGTCGTGACAGGCCCTTCCACGATGTCTTTGACGGCACTGGCCTTGTCTTCGCCCCAGGCCATCAGGATTATCTTCTTTGCACTCATCATCGTGGATATGCCTATAGTGATGGCTGTCTTCGGAGTGTCCGCGATGTTCCCGTTGAAGTTCCTCGACTGGATTTTTCTGGATTTGTACGACAGAAGCACTGTCCTGGTACGGCTTTTTTCTGATGAACCGGCTTCGTTGAATCCGATCTGTCCCTGTTCTCCGACACCGATTACCAGCAGGTCGAGACCGGAAGCGGCCTTGTCGTATTCTGCGCAGTACTCGGAAACTTTATCCTTCGCCACAGTGCCGTCAGGTATATGGATATTTTCCTTTTTTACATCCACATTGTTCAGGAATTCTTCATGAAGCCTGTGGTTGCGGCTTTGGGCCTCGTTCTTTCCTACCGGATAATACTCATCTATGCTGAACACTTCCACGTTTGAGAAAGAAACCGCACCTTCCTTGTGCTTTGCGGCCAGTTCCCTGTAAAGGGTCACGGGAGTGGTTCCGGTGGTAAGGCCGAGCTTGAAATTGCCGCCCTTGTGGCTGTTTATGGACCTGATGATGATATCAGCGATTACCTTGCTGGCATCTTCCTGATCTTCATAGATTTCAGCTGGGATTTTCTCATAGCTGTGGAGAATGTCGGCAGGCAGGTCCTTTTCGATGAGCCCGCCGTCCTTCGGTAAAGTAAAGTGTTTCATGGAAAATATAATTATGTGTTTAAAAATTTCCGTACATCATACAAATGTAAGAAAAAAATCAGACGAGATGCCGGATTTCCAGATATTATTTTTAATTTTAGCAGTTTTAATTTTAACGATAATATTCCGGATTATGCTGAACTTGTTCTATCTGGTGCCGGTAGCGGCAGTCCTCGCACTAGGCTTTGCATGGTATTTTTTCAGGCAGATGATGAAAGAGAGCGAAGGCTCGGTGACCATGAAGGAAATCGCCCTTTATGTCCGCAAGGGAGCCATGGCTTATCTCAGGCAGCAGTATAAGGTAGTGACGATAGTTTTCGTCATACTTGCCGTATTCTTCGCCATCCTTGCCTATGGCTTCGGAGTCCAGAATCCGTGGGTGCCGTTCGCATTTCTGACGGGCGGATTCTTTTCAGGACTGGCCGGGTTCATCGGCATGAAGACAGCGACCTATGCTTCTGCCAGAACGGCCAACGCAGCCATGCGTTCACTTAATTCGGGACTGAAGATAGCTTTCCGTTCGGGAGCTGTCATGGGGCTTACTGTCGTGGGACTCGGACTTCTGGACATTTCCCTGTGGTATATAATACTGGACCTTTTTACGGGAGCTGAAGGCCCTCAGAAACTGGTGATAGTCACCACTACCATGCTGACATTCGGGATGGGAGCTTCCACGCAGGCTCTGTTCGCCCGTGTGGGAGGCGGAATATATACCAAGGCTGCCGATGTGGGTGCGGACCTGGTGGGAAAGGTGGAAGCCGGAATTCCGGAAGACGATCCCCGGAATCCTGCCACGATAGCCGATAATGTCGGCGATAATGTCGGCGACGTCGCAGGCATGGGGGCCGATCTTTACGAGTCTTATTGCGGATCCATTCTCGCGACTATGGCTCTCGGCGCCTCTGCTTTCTATATGGCAGGCGAAGAGATGCAGATGAAAGCCGTGTTCGCGCCGATGCTCATTGCCGCCGTCGGGGTCATCCTGTCGATAATAGGTATCTTTACGGTCAGGACCAAAGAAAACGCAGGCATGAGCCAGCTTCTGAAATCGCTGGGATTCGGTACCAATGTCAGTGCGGTGCTGATAGCTGTCGCGACTTTCGGCATAATGTATATCCTGGGGATGGAAAACTGGATCGGAATCTCCTTTTCGGTGATAGTCGGCCTGGTGGCCGGAGTGATTATAGGACAGTCCACGGAGTATTACACTTCACATTCATACAAGCCGACCAAAGACTTGGCGGAGAGTTCCAAGACCGGCCCGGCTACGGTAATAATCTCAGGCGTGGGCCTCGGCATGCTGTCTACGGCTATTCCTGTAATTACCATTGCGATAGCGATATTGCTGTCTTATCTTTGCGCAATAGATTTCGATTTTGCGGCCATGCTTTCGGCTGAAAATCTCAGTCTCGGCCTCTACGGTATCGGTATCGCTGCAGTGGGAATGCTGTCGACTCTCGGAATCACGCTGGCTACCGACGCTTACGGTCCGATAGCCGACAATGCGGGAGGCAATGCCCAGATGAGCGGTCTGGACCCTGAGGTCCGCCGCCGTACCGATGTCCTCGATGCCCTCGGCAATACCACGGCCGCTACCGGCAAGGGTTTCGCCATAGGATCGGCTGCATTGACAGGCCTGGCTCTGCTGGCTTCGTATATGGAAGAAATAAAGATAGCTCTCGACAGGATGGGTGAAAAGATAGTCGGCGTCGCCGGAGAGAGCATTGACGCCGTACAGGCGACGATACCGGATCTTATGGCTCATTATCATGTGGATCTGATGAATCCGATGGTACTGGCCGGAGTCTTTATCGGAGCCATGATGTCGTTCCTCTTCTGCGGACTGACGATGAACGCCGTAGGGCGCGCGGCGCAGAAAATGGTGGAGGAAGTGCGCCGCCAGTTCAGGCAGATAAAGGGCATTCTGACACGTGAAGCTACACCGGATTATGCCCGGTGCGTGGAAATCTCGACCAAAGGGGCGCAGAAAGAGATGCTTCTTCCGTCCCTGATAGCCATCATAGTCCCGGTGGCGGTAGGTCTGATACTCGGAGTGGCCGGAGTCATGGGGCTGCTTATCGGCGGCCTGGGATCAGGTTTCGTCCTGGCCATTTTCATGGCCAATTCCGGAGGTGCATGGGACAATGCCAAAAAATATGTGGAGGAGGGGAATCTCGGAGGCAAGAATTCCGAGTGCCACAAGGCCACGGTTGTGGGGGATACGGTAGGAGATCCGTTCAAGGATACATCCGGCCCGTCATTGAACATCCTGATAAAGCTCATGAGTATGGTGTCCATAGTCATGGCCGGACTCACGGTATGGCTGCATTGACACAGTATCCGCACCCGGGCCTGGGAGGCTTTGTAACAGCGAATAAGAAAAACCATGATAAAGGAAGAATACAGACACAAGGAAATATTCAGTCTTGAGAACGGCGGACAGATCGAGGGGCTGTCCGTGACATATCACAGATCGGACAGGCCATACGTTCCCGGCAAAGACGGGCGGAAAGTCGTATGGATCTGCCATGCATTCACTGCCAATTCGGACCCGCAGGACTGGTGGCCGGATCTTGTAGGTCCTGGAAAGACCATAGACCCGGACGTGTATTTTGTAGTATGCGTCAACATGCTGGGCTCACCGTACGGGACCACGTCCCCGGCATCCGTAAATCCGAGGACAGGGCATCCGTATTATTTCGATTTTCCGAAAATTACCGTAAGGGACATCGTAAATGCCAATATTCTGATAAGGAAACATCTCGGAGTGGACAGGATCGACCTGATGATAGGAGGGTCGATAGGCGGTTTCCAGGCTCTGGAATGGATGATAATGGAACCGGATGTCATGAAAAAATCACTCGTGTCCGCATGCGGGGCGAGGGTGACTCCATGGGTGACGGCATATAACGAGTCGCAGAGGATGGCTCTGGAAGCCGACCCCACTTTCCGGGAATGCGCCGGGCTGGATGGTGGAAAGGCCGGGCTGGCCTGTGCACGCGCCATAGCCCTGATTTCATACAGGAACTATATCTGCTACAATGCCACGCAGTCGGAAGCGGATCCTGACAAGGTCTTCGCCGATAAGGTATGTTCCTATCAGCAGTATCAGGGCAGGAAACTGATAAACAGGTTCGATGCCTATTCGTATTATTGCCTGACATACTCTCTGGACAGTCACAATGTCGGACGCGGCAGGGGCGGAGTGGAGGCGGCTCTGGGGCGCATCAAGGCTGATACCGTAGTGGTAGGGATAAATACCGACTGTCTCTTTCCTGTGGAAGAACAGAAATTCATGGCCACCCATATAGCCGGAGCCATGTATGTGGAGATAAATTCGCAGTTCGGGCATGACGGGTTCCTGATTGAAAGCGGCCCGTTGGGAAATATAATACAGCAGCTGTTGGACTGATGCCCGGCTGAATGACCGATAAGGAAAATACTGAAGATATGGAAAAAAGAGAATACGGATTCGAGACCCTGCAGTTGAGGGCCGGACAGGAAATAGACCCTGTTTCCAAGGGTACCGCAGTGCCCATATACCAGTCTACCGCATACGTTTTCGATGATATGCAGTACGGAGCCGATTTGCTGGCCTTGAAAAGGCCGGGCAATATTTATACGAGGCTGAACAATACGACCAACGATGTCTTCGAAAAGAGGATGGCAGCCCTGGAAAACGGAGTGGCGGCAGTAGCTACGGCATCGGGACAGTCGGCAGTCTTTCTTTCCGTGACGAACATATGCGGGCCTGGAGATAACATAGTAGCGTCTCCGTTCCTCTATGGCGGGACTTATACCATGTTCGAGATTACCCTGCGTGATATGGGAATCCAGGTCAGATTCGCAGCCAGCGACAGCGTGGAGGATCTGGAAAAACTGATAGACGACAGGACCAAGGCCGTCTATGTGGAGATGCTCGGAAATCCGGCATTCAATGTCCCGGATCTGGAACCTATCGCGGAAATGGCCCACAGAAAAGGCGTCTGTGTCCTGACGGACAATACTTTCGGCTGCGGAGGCTATCTTTGCCGGCCTATGGAATGGGGCGCCGATGTCTGCATACATTCCGCCACGAAGTGGATTTGCGGTCACGGTACCGCTCTGGGCGGAGTGGTGGTAGACGGCGGCCGTTTCGACTGGACGGCGGACAAATATCCTTTGCTCGCAGCACCTTCGGAGAGCTATCACGGTATGGTCTACAAGGATGTATTCGGAAAAGCAGCATTTGCCGGAAGAGTTCGGGTCGACGGCCTCAGGAATATAGGGGCGTCCGCATCTCCTTTCAACTCATTCCTTATGCTGCAAGGACTTGAGACTCTGTCGCTGCGGGCTGAAAGATGCTGCTCGAATGCTCTCGCAATAGCGGAGTTCCTCCACAGCCATCCTGCCGTGGAAAGCGTGAATTATCCCGGACTCCCGGACAACAGATACCATGCCCTCGCGGAAAAGTATCTGCGCCACGGTTACGGTGCCGTCCTGACATTCAGGGTGAAAGGAGGCTTCGACGCCGCTGCTGCCCTGGTCGGAAGGCTCGGCCTTATCCTGCATGTCCTCAGTGTCGGAGACAGCAAGTCGCTTATAGTACACCCTGCTTCCACTTCGCATTCACAGCTCAGTCCTAAGGATCAGGAGGCATGCGGGGTATATCCTAACATGCTCAGGCTTTCAGTAGGAACCGAAAGCATCGACGATCTGATATACGACCTGGAGCAGGCGTTGATGTAGATTGATATAAAATGAACTTATAAACCTTGTTATTATGAAAGTAGCAGTAGTGGGTGCCACCGGACTGGTAGGCACCAGAATGTTGGAAGTGCTCGCAGAGCGCAATTTCCCCGTAACAGAACTCCTCCCTGTCGCTTCAGCGAAGTCTGTCGGCCGCAAAGTGACTTTCCAGGGAAAAGAATGGTCTGTGGTGAGTGTCGATGATGCTATTGCGGCCAGGCCGGATCTGGCCCTCTTTTCTGCAGGAGCCGGAGCATCCAGGGAACTCGCCCCGAAATTCGCCGAAGTCGGATGCCGCGTGGTAGACAATTCTTCATGCTGGAGGATGGACCCTACAAAAAAACTCGTCGTGCCTGAGATAAACGGCGATGTCATCACGGCGGATGACTATATAATAGCCAATCCGAACTGCTCTACAATCCAGATGCTTATGCCTCTGGCTCCTCTTCACAGGGCGTTTGTCATAAAAAGGATAGTGGTCTCTACGTATCAGTCCGTCACTGGAACCGGATACAAGGCTCTCGACCAGATGGAGGCAGAGCGCTCCGGCAAGAAATGGGGCGAATATCCTGCGGTATATCCGTATCCGATAGATGAGAATATCCTGCCGCATATCGATTCATTCCTCGAAACAGGGTATACCAAGGAGGAAATGAAAATGGTGAACGAGACCCACAAGATTCTCGATGAGAATATCCAGGTTTCTCCTACGACTGTGCGTGTGCCTGTCAAAGGAGGGCATTCCGAATCCGTGAATCTGGAATTCGAGAAAGACTTCACGCTGGAAGAAGTCCGCAGGCTCATCTCTGAGGCTCCCGGATGCGTGCTCCAGGACAATCCTTCGGAAAACATCTACCCTATGCCGCTTTACGCCTGGGGGCATGACGAAGTGTTCGTAGGCCGTATCCGTCGGGACCCGTCAGTAAAGTACGGACTTAATCTCTGGTGTGTCGCGGACAATCTCCGCAAAGGGGCGGCCACGAATGCCGTGCAGATCGCACAGTATATGATAACGAAAGGTTTCCTGCCGAAAGAATAGAGCCTACAGGTAGACTATGATATAGTACATCATCACTCCGCAGGCTACAAGCTTCAGACCGGTTCCGACGATGAATCCCAGAAAAGACCCCAAGGCGGATTTCATCGCTTCGGAACCTCTTTTGTTTGCGAAAATGATTTCGGCCAGGAATGCTCCGAGGACGGAGAATAATATCATTCCCCATGGAGGCATGACGAAAATGCCGAAAACCATTCCGATAAAAGTGCCCCATTCGGCAGCTTTCGAACCGCCCGTAGCCCGCGTCAGGAAGGATGGTATGACATAATCCAGGATGCTTACGAGGACTGTCACTCCAAGCATTACAAGCAGGATGGTCAGTGACATCTCATCTCCATGGCTGTTCGTGCCGCCCCAGAAATAAAGGAGAAGCATGCCCACCCAGCTGAGGGGCGGGCCGGGAAGTGCAGGCAGGACGCTTCCCAATATGCCTATGATTCCGGCGAGTACCGCCAGTATTCCTATAACGATTTCCATTCAGGTACGGTTTTGATGCACGAGGCTGTCACTGTTCTCCGGCCATCGCGGCTTCCACATCATCCGCTGATATCGGCAGGCGGTGCGGGCCGAGTCTGCGGCATCCGTCGTCAGTGACAAGAAGGTCGTCTTCGAGCCTGATTCCTCCGAAGTCCAGATATTTTTCCACTGCGGCATAGTTTACCATTCCCTTGTCCGTGCCTTCGGCTTTCCATTTGCCGATGAGGGCCGGGATGAAATATATTCCCGGTTCGTCGGTGATGACATGTCCCGGTCTGAGACGGCGCGCCATTCTCAGCGAGCCGAGGCCGAGCTGCGGCGACCGCGTCTGGTCATCGTCGTATCCTACCAGATTTTCTCCGAGATCCTCCATGTCGTGGACATCTATTCCCATGTTGTGTCCCAGTCCATGAGGCATGAAAAGCCCTGCAATGCCTTCCTTTACCATGTCGTCGATGTGGCCGTTCACCAGACCGAGCGATTTCAGCCCGTCCAGCATTTTAGCCGCTACGGCCAGATGCACTTCCCTGTAAGGTATGCCCGGAGCTGCCAGCTGGAATGCCAGCTCATTGCAGTCCGCCACTATATCATAAATATCCCTCTGCTTCGGAGTGAATTTTCCGCTGCACGGAAGCGTTCTCGTAAAGTCGGACGCATAGTGCGTGTTGCTTTCGGCTCCGGCGTCTATGAGAAGCATCCTTCCCGGAGTTATGATCTGGTGATGAAGATGGTTGTGCAGTGTTTCCCCGTTCTGCGAAAGGATAGTCGTAAATGAGACGCCCCAGCCTTTGGAGATGGTCACTCCTTCCATCCTGCCTACGATATCCTGCTCTCTTACACCGGGTTTGCATGCCTGTCTGGCAGCAGTGTGCATCAGATAGCCGATTTCACAGGCTTTGTCGATTTCTTCGATTTCGCACGGCTCCTTGATCAGCCTCAGGGATATTACAGCCCTGGTAAGCTCCAATGAAGCCGCCGTACCCGAAGTCCCGTAAACGGAGGCTGTCCTGCCGATGTTTTCAGGCGGGCACTCCATAAGTCCGGACAGCATCATCGTATTGTAATACCTCGATGCAGGAAGGAAATGCACCGGCCTGCCTTTGCTTCTGGCCTGTCTTACTGCATCATGGAATGCCGTATAGGGGGCAGTCCTGTCTACACCGGCGAGCGCGCCTTTCGACGCTACGGAAGGCTGCGGGCCCATCCAGATGATGTCATCGATATCCACATCGTTTCCGTAGACGGTTTCTTCCCCGCTGTCGAGGTCCAGAATGGCTGCGAATCCGGGCTCGTCTATTCCCCAGAAATAAAGGAATGAACTTTCCTGCCTGAATTTATAGTCGTTGCCCCTGTAATTCTGAGGAGCTTCGGCATTTCCCGGAAAGACTGCGATACCGCGTTCTCCGTCTCTCCCCGTTGCTCTCATGGCTTCGAGCAATCTTGCCCTCCTGCCGGTGTATGTTTCCTTGCTGAACATTGCAATAAAATTAAAATCTGTTAAAGATAACAAATTTTTTCCATTGTCATGTTCAGGCCAGTTTCCGTGATGCCCTTGCGTAGTGTTTCAGAGAAATACAGAGCTGTTCGGATTCCTGCACGAGGTTCAGGTACATGTAGGCCATCGTCAGGTTCAGGTTCTTTTCCTGGATATCCTTCATCAGGGCCTTTCTCAGGTCTGAGAATTTTATCTGCAGCTTGCTGAGAGCCTCCTCCTGGCTTCTCATCTCTTCATAGTTCCTGTCCATGAAATGGTTCGCGAGATTCTGCACTGTGGCTACCAGCTCATTGCGCACTGCGCTGAACGCTGCGCAATATTCTTCCGGTATAGGTGTGAAGTTGTTGTCCACATGCTCGTATGCAGGTTCGCAGATACGGCGGAGAGAGTAGTAGACCTGTTCCATATAGTTGAATGCAGTATGGAACCATGCGCTTTTCTCCAGTCCGGTCTCAGGATCCACCATCCTGAGGCAGACAGTCTCTTTCTTTCTGAGGCTCTTGAGTCTGGACTTGTAGTTTTTCAGATCGCCCATGGCGTGCTTCAGGGTCTTGACATTTTCCTGCATCAGTCCGTCGGTGACTGCCGTGTACTGCGATGCCATCTCGTCGAGGAATGCCTTGTCGTTTTCTGCCACGTATTTCAGGAACGGAACCCATACCTGCTTCCTGTCAGTCATTTTCAGGATATCGTAGTAGGCTTTGTCTCCCTTTGCAGTTTCTGCTTTTTCCTTGTATTTCACATTGCTGTGTATCATCACGGCCAGGCCGGTTATGACGATGATCACAGTCAATACCGTTCCTCCGAAATACATCACAAGAGCCAGTACGAACGCACTTATGAATGCGATGGCCGCTGTCATGAACCATCCTCCGATGACGGAGAGTACGCCTGTGATTCTGAATACTGCGCTTTCCCTGCTCCATGCGCGGTCGGCGAGTGATGTACCCATCGCTACCATGAATGTCACGTATGTAGTGGAAAGAGGAAGTTTCAGCGACGTTCCCAGTGCTATGAGAAGAGAAGCTATCACGAGGTTGACAGATGCCCTGACCACATCGTAGGCCGCGTCGTCAGCTATGTCGATATTCGTCTTGTCGAATCTTTTGTCGATCCATTTCTTGACCTTGTCAGGCGTGGCGGAGACTATGAAATTGGCAGTGGAACTGCTCCATCTTACGATGCTTCTGGCAGCTTTGGAAGAGCCGAACATTTCGTCCCCTTCGTCCTGGCGAGCCAGGTTTATTTCAGTCTTGGTGACATTGTGCGCCTTTTTGGATGTCGCCAGGGCGATGACCATTACCACTCCTGCCGCTATGAGGAATACGAGCGGGGTAGAAGCGGATTCGTTCAGGACTCCCATCATGTGGGATGACGGGTCTCCGCCTCCTGCGGCCATGTAATCCTGGTAAGAGGCGAAACCTGCGAGAGGCACACCGATGAAGTTTACCAGGTCATTGCCCGCGAAAGCCATCGCGAGGGCAAAGGTTCCGATAAGGACGATTACCTTGAATACGTTGACTTTCAGGAAATGCAGTATCTGCATCAGTATGGTGAAGAAAACCAGGCAGCCGCCCAGCAGCATCAGTGAATGCGCTTCTATCCAGTGTTTTACGTCATCTGTCATGAATGCCAGGTCTTTAGTTCCCTTGAAGAGCATGAAGTAGACGATGGCCGTGACTGCAATGCCGCCGTAAATGCCTATTTTCCATTTCAGGCCTTTGTTGAAATCGAATGTGAAAATGATTCGGGCTATATATTGTATCAAAATACCGCAGACAAAGGCTATCGCCACGGAAACGAATATGGCCATGATTACGGACAATGCTTTCTCCGTGTTCATGTAGTCGGCGAATCCGAGTCCCGTGTCGTCTCCTGCCATCTTGATCATGGACAGGGCGAATGTGGCTCCGAGGAGTTCGAATACCATGGATACCGTAGTCGAAGTCGGCATTCCAAGAGAGTTGAAAACGTCCAGAAGTATGATATCCGTGACCATAACGGCCAGGAAAATATACATGAGTTCCTTGAATGCGAACTGTTCCGGCCTGAAGATTCCGTGCCGTGCGATGTCCATCATGCCGTTGCTCATGATGGCTCCCAGAAATACGCCGGTAGCGGCCACGAAGATGATGGTTCTGAATCTGGCTACCCTGGCGCCGATTGCTGAATTGAGGAAGTTGACTGCATCATTGCTGACGCCGACCCAGAGGTCGGAGATGGCAAGGATGAAAAGGAATATTACAAATCCCAGATAAATCCATTCCATGATATATGGGGTTACAGTTAATCTGGCGCAAAAATAAACCCGTATTGTTGGTATTCTGTTGCAGAAATGTTAAAATATTGTTACGTAATTTCGTAACAAATAATTTACAGCCAGGTTAATGTCCCGAACGGATAAAAAGCATACCTTTGTCCCGATTGCCTGGCATGACAGGCACCCACGAACAGGGGACACTATAATATTATATGGAAAAGAAGAAAATAATGGTCGTTGATGACGAACCGGACATAAGGGAAATCCTGGAGTTCAATCTGGAGAATGCCGGATACGAGGTGGTGTCGGCGGCGTCTGCCGAGTCCGCCCTCGAACTTTGCGACCAGGGTGTGGATCTCATTCTTCTGGATGTGATGATGGAAGGAATGTCGGGGTTCAAGATGGCGGAGATTCTCAGGAAAGAGAGGCACAGTCAGGTCCCTGTCATATTCCTTACGGCCAGAAGTGCCGAGAATGATTTGCTTACAGGGTTCTCGGCCGGAGGGGACGACTATATAGCCAAGCCGTTTTCCATAAACGAGGTCCTGGCCAGGATAAGGGCCGTGCTGAAGAGAAGCAATGCCCCGAAGCAGGAAAAACTCCCTGAGCAGATAGTGTTGGGAAAACTGCGGATAGACGTCACGAGGAAAATGGTGTACGTGGATGATGTCGCCGTCGTGCTGCCTAAAAAGGAGCTGGAAATACTCACGCTTCTGGCTTCCCATCCGGGCAGGATTTATTCGAGGGAGGAAATGATAAACGAATTGTGGGAAGATGCCCCGTACGTGCTCGACAGGACTGTGGATGTCCATATCGCCCGTATCAGGAGCAAGCTCGGAATATGCAAGGGCTATCTTACGAACAGATCGGGATACGGTTATTCCATGAATGCTGAAGAATGAACAGAAAAGTAAGAAGAAGATCCTATAAGAGGCAGCTGCTGGCATATTTTGCGGCAGTATTCGCCCTGTTTGCAGTCCTGCTGATCCTTTTCCAGTTCAGAAGTGACAGGAATAACAGGAAAATGATGCTGCAGGACAGGCTTTCGTGCTATGCGGATATCATCGCACAGTCGGATGACTATGCCTCTACCATGGCGTTGTTCCCTCCTGAACTGAGGGTGACTGTTATCGACAAGAACGGCAACGTCGTCTTCGATTCGGTGGAGGAAGAGAACGTGATGGATAACCACAGTGCGCGTCCGGAGGTGAAGGAAGCGCTCAAGGCGAAGTCCGGCAATTCCATAAGGAAGTCCGACACGGTGGGTATAAACTATTTCTATTATGCCAAATCCTATGGCGGATACATCGTCCGCATGGCCCTGCCTTTCGAATATGACGTGAAAAAGGCCCTGCGCCCGGACTCTTTCTTCATCCTGATTGTAGTCCTGGTCTTTCTCGTGGCGCTTTTCTTCATCATTTTCCTTTCGGACAAATTCGGCGAGGGGGTTTCCAGGCTGCACCGTTTCGCTGAAGCCGCCGAAAACGGGAAGGTGGACTACGAAAACATGTCGTTCCCCGACTCGGAACTCGGAGACATAGGAAAACAGATGCTGGAGAGCTATCACAGGCTCGAAAAAAGCAACAGGATAATAGCCCTGGAAAAAGAAAGGCTTCTTCTTCATCTGCATTATTACGAAGGCGGTATCGCCATTTTTTCACAGGAGCGCAGGAAAGTATATGCGAACCCCAAGTTCGTCCAGTTCGTGAACCTCATGCTGGACAGGCCTACGCCGGATCTCGATTCCCTGTGGGACAATGAGATATTCAGGCCCATTGCGGAGTTCGTCTCGCGCAATACCGATTCCAGGATAGACAATGTGCCTGTCTTCCAGTACAATGTAAGCAAGGGCGGACGTGTCTATACCCTTCAGGTGCTCGTATATCCGGACAACGGATGCGAGGTGTCTGTAAATGACGTCACCAATGTAGAGAAAAACAAGGTGATGAAGCAGCAGATGACGAACAATATCGCCCATGAGCTCAGGACTCCTGTCAGCAGCATCAGGGGGTATCTGGAAACGCTTACCGTCTGCAAGGATATTTCAGCGGAGAAACGTAACATGTTTCTGGACAGGGCGTATGTCCAGGCCATGAGGCTGTCGGACCTGATCAGGGATATCGGCCTCATCACCAAGATAGAGGAAGCACCGGAGCAGCTCCATAAAGAGAAAGTGTGTCTCAGGAATGTGGTCGACGAAGTTTCCGACGAGCTGCGGACCAGGCTGGATGAAATGGGAATTCTGGTAGAGAATGCCCTGGAGCCCGACCTGTGTGTCAGCGGGAATCCGAGCCTTCTTTATGCGGTTTTCCGCAATCTTATGGAAAACAGCCTTAAATACGGAGGCAGGGAGATAAAGATTCACGTGGAGTGTTACGCCAAGGGTGACGGCTACTGTCATTTTTCTTATTATGATACGGGAAAAGGCGTCCCCGACGAGCATCTTCCGAAGATTTTCGAGCGTTTCTACAGGGTTTCCGAAGGCCGTACCCGTGATGACGGCGGCTCTGGTCTCGGACTGTCCATCGTCCGCAATGCCATAGCGTTCCACAAGGGGGACATACGTGCGCTCAACCGCAAGGAAGGAGGCCTGGAGTTCATCTTTTCGCTCAGTGAGAAATAATTCCGGATTTTTTGTACTTTTGCCAAAATCCTGAATTCAGATGGAACCGATAATTGAAGCAAAAGGCATAGAAAAATCGTTCGGAAACCTGAAAGTCCTCAAAGGAGTGGGACTGACAGTGGCGAAGTCGGAAGTCCTGTCCATCATGGGCGCTTCGGGGGCCGGCAAGACCACTCTTCTGCAGATTCTGGGAACCCTGTCCACTCCGGATGCGGGGTCTTTGGTCATAGACGGTATAGATGTCCTCAGGCTGAACGGCAGGCTGCTCGCCATATTCCGCAATACGAAAATCGGTTTCGTCTTCCAGTTCCATCATCTTCTTCCGGAGTTTACCGCACTGGAGAACGTCATGATTCCGGCTCTCATAGCCGGCAAGTCCGCGAAGGAAGCACGCCGGCAGGCTGAATCCCTGCTGGACGAACTTTCTCTGTCCGGACGTGCCGAACACAAGCCTTCCGAACTGTCCGGAGGAGAACAGCAGCGTGTGGCCATTGCCCGTGCTTTGGTGAATAACCCGGCCGTCATATTCGCCGACGAGCCGTCAGGAAATCTGGACAGTGTCACCAAACAGGAGCTCCACAGCCTTTTTTTCAAGCTGCGCGACACTCACGGCCAGACATTCGTTATTGTCACGCATGACCCTGGACTCGCCGAGCAGTGCGACAGGAGCCTGTTCATGCGTGACGGACGTTTCCCGGAAGAGTGAAAACCTTGTCTATGAGTATTTTCCGATTCAAGTATTTCTCGGTGGAGAATACCGAGTCCGCCATGAAAGTGAATACAGACGGCGTCCTTCTCGGAGCCCTGATGACTGTCAGGCCGGAGGACCGAAATTGCCTGGACGTAGGGACAGGCACGGGAACAGTGGCGCTTATGGCTGCGCAGCGGATGTCTTTTATCGGTGCCGGTTCGGACGGGGCATGTTCGATAACGGGAATAGACATAGACGGGGCGTCCGCACATGAGGCAGGCCTGAATTTCGCTGCATCGCCGTGGCCCGGCATGCTCCGCTCCCTGCATCTGTCGTTGTCGGATTTTGCCGTTTCTGCGGAGCCGCACGGGTTCGACCATATTTTTTCCAATCCTCCGTACTATGACCTTTCTTTAAGTGCGCCGGATGCCCGCCGCAATGCTGCCAGACATACGGATTCTCTCTCATACAGGGAAATAACGGCCTTTGCCGCCGAGTCTCTCGCGCCTGACGGGCTGCTTTCGCTGATTCTGCCTGCAGACAGCGGTACATGGCTTCTGCGTCATGCTGCCATGAACGGACTGCATCTGTTCCGAATGGTGAGGATAAGGACTTCTGTAAGGAAGAAACCTTCGCGTATAGTCGCGGAGTTTTCCAGAAGAAGGCAGGCGAAACCGGTGCAGGAGGAACTGGCCATACAGGACGGCCCGGACTATACCCCGGAATACCTTGCCCTCACTTCCGATTTCTATATCAGATGATTCGGCGGTTTGCAGTCAAATGAAAACTTGTTATCTTTGCGGACATGAAAAATATCAGGAATTTCTGCATAATTGCACATATAGATCACGGTAAAAGTACCCTTGCCGACAGGATGATCGAGATTACCAAGACTCTGGCCGAGAGGGATATGGAGGCGCAGGTCCTGGATTCCATGGATCTTGAGAAAGAGAAGGGGATCACTATTAAGAGCCATGCCATCCAGATGGACTATGTCCATAACGGGGAAAGCTATGTACTCAATCTTATCGATACTCCCGGGCATGTGGATTTTTCATACGAAGTTTCAAGGGCCATAGCTTCCTGCGAAGGCGCCCTGCTCGTCGTGGATGCCACACAGGGTATCCAGGCCCAGACTATCTCGAATCTTTATCTGGCCATAGAGCATGATCTGGAGATTATCCCCGTATTGAACAAGATAGATGTCGATTCAGCCATGGTTGATGTTGTGACTGACCAGGTGGTGGACCTTCTGGGATGCAAGCCTGAAGATGTGCTGTGCGCTTCCGGAAAGACAGGCCAGGGCGTCCATGAGATTCTCGATGCCATCGTCGAGCGCATACCCGCTCCTGAAGGAGACCCGGAGGCTCCGCTGCAGGCCTTGATTTTCGATTCCGTATTCAATTCATTCAGAGGAATCATCGCGTATTTCAAGGTGGTGAACGGGTCCATAAAGTCCGGAGACAAGGTCAAGTTCTTCAATACAGGCAAGATTTACGATGCTGACGAGGTCGGCGTATTGAAAATGAAGCTCGATCCGCGGAAAGAGATTCCGTGCGGCAGTGTGGGATACATAATTTCAGGCATCAAGACTGCTTCCGAAGTGAAGGTCGGAGATACTATTACCCATGTGGAAAACCCTTGCAGGGAAGCCATTGCGGGATTCGAAGAGGTGAAGCCCATGCTTTTTGCCGGCGTTTATCCGGTCGAGACGGACCAGTACGAGGAGTTGAGGTCTTCTCTCGAAAAACTTCAGCTCAACGATGCTTCCCTGGTGTTCGAACCGGAGTCGTCCCTGGCTCTCGGTTTCGGCTTCCGCTGCGGTTTCCTCGGTCTTCTTCATCTGGAAATAATACAGGAGAGACTTTTCCGCGAGTTCAACATGGATGTTGTCACGACTGTCCCTAACGTTTCGTATAAAGTATATACCACGCAGGGTGAGGTCATCGATGTGCATAACCCGTCGGGTCTGCCTGCGCCGACTCTCATTTCCAAGATAGAAGAGCCTTATATAAGGGCCCAGGTGATTTCCAAGTCGGAATTCTACGGCCCTATCATGAAACTCTGTCTCGACAAGAGGGGGACACTCGTAAACCAGCATTATATCACATCCGACAGGCTGGAGCTCACGTATGAGATGCCGCTGTCGGAGATAGTATTTGACTTTTACGACAAATTGAAGTCCATATCGAAGGGCTATGCTTCTTTCGACTACCATCTCATCGGTTTCAAGGAAGCGCGCCTCGTCAAGCTCGATATCCTTCTTAACGGAGATCCGGCTGATGCCCTCTCCAGTCTTATACATGCGGACCATGCGTATGACTTCGGAAGGAAAATATGCGAAAAGCTGAAGGAACTGATCCCGCGACAGCAGTTCGATGTGGCTATCCAGGCTGCTATCGGTGCCAAGATTATCGCGAGGGAGACTGTCAAGGCAGTGAGGAAGGATGTGACTGCGAAATGCTACGGAGGCGATATTACCAGAAAACGCAAGCTGTTGGAAAAGCAGAAGCAGGGTAAGCGCAGGATGCGTCAGATAGGAACCGTGGAAGTTCCGCAGAGCGCATTCATGGCAGTCCTCAAGTTGGACTAGATAATAACAAAACGGGTTGTCATCACGACAACCCGTTTTATCTCTGTGGATAGCGGGATAAGATTGCACACTTCCCGTTGTTTTCAGTCTCCACAGAAAGAGACGAATAAGATTCTTAACCGGAAACAAAGATCGTTTCTTTCGTTTTTATCCGGGTTGTAAATCCGGTTGTTTTATTTGTTGTTTTACTTGTTGTATGTTGTTTTAGGTCATGAAAAACATAAAACCTTATATAACCGCCATGCGTCTCAGGACGCTTCCCCAGTCCATGGCAGGCGTTTCGCTGGGACTGATGCTCGCAGCATCAGATTATATCGTGAATCCATGGGTGGCCGTCTTTACTTTGCTGACGGCTGTCTTTCTGCAGATTCTTTCCAATACGGCAAATGAACTCGGAGATTTCCTGAACGGGACCGACAGGCTTGCGGACAGGCAGGGCCCGGCATATACATTGACCAAAGGTCTCATCAGCGAAACCGGATACAAGGCCATGGTATGGACATACGTCGGTCTCTCGGCAGCCAGCGGCCTGGCCATGATATGGTTTTCGTTCGGTACCTTTTTCAGTTACGGGGCTATCATTACGGCGTTCCTGGGGCTGATGGCCATATCTGCCGCCATGAGATACACTCTCGGAAAGAATCCGTACGGGTACAGGGGCCATGGAGATATGAAAGTCTTTATCTATTTCGGCATAGTCTCCGTACTCGGAGCGTATTTCGTGGCTGCGCATGAAATTCCCAACTGGTTTCTTCTGCTGCCGGCCGTATCCATAGGCTGTTTCAGTACCGGTGTCCTGAATGTCAACAATATCCGGGATATGGAAAGCGATGCGCTGACCAGGCGCACCATTCCCGTGAGATTCGGGGAGAAGAAAGCCAAGATCTATCACACTGTCCTGATTGCGGCTGGGTGGCTGAGCATGCTCGGATATTCCTATGCACGCACTTTCGACTGGTGGCATTATCTTTACGTAATCACACTGCCTCTCTTTGCCGTACATCTTGTGCAGGTATGGCGTCTTTCTGGCAGAGCACTCGACAGACAGCTTCCGCTGCTGGTCATCTCCACATTCCTTTTTGCCGTACTGGCAGGTCTCGGATTCGTGATATTCCTTCTGTAGGCTAATGCCTGGTTCCGGTAAACATCCGGCAGATTCCGAATGTGAAGGCTTCGGATCTTACTTCCGCGAATCCGCGCGATGCCATCATCTGTCTGAATTTGTCCGGTTTTGGAAACCTGAGGACAGATGCCGGCAGATAGCTGTACGCCCCTTTGTCGCCTGATACCATGCCGCCGACAGTCGGGAGGATGTGAAGAAAATAAAGTTTGTACAGAGCCCTCAGGACGGGATTCCCCGGAACAGACAGCTCCAGTATCACCAGTTTCCCTCCAGGTTTGAGCACACGGAACATCTCTGCAAGCCCCTGCTCCAGATTTTCGAAGTTCCTGACGCCGAATGCCACCGATACCCTGTCGAATGTCCCGTCGGCGTAAGGAAGTCTCTCGCAGTCTCCGTTCTCCATCGTTATGATGTCCCCCAGTCCGGCAGCATTTACTTTCTCCCGTCCTATGCCGAGCATCCCGTCGGAAAGATCGACGCCCGTTATTCTGGTGCCCGGTGCTGCCGCACGGGCAATCGCTATGGCAAAGTCCCCTGTGCCGCAGGCCACGTCCAAGACATCGAGAGGACCGCGACTGTCAGCAATGACCTTCACGGCCTTTTTCCTCCAGGATTTGTCGATATCCAGAGACAAAATGTGGTTCAGCCTGTCATAGTCGCCGGCTATGCTGTCGAACATCTTCCGTATGTTTTCTTTTTTCGGCATACCTGTTATATATAATATGGAATACTGTAATTTATCGGTTAAGGTACGGGATCGTATCCGCTTCCTCCCCACGGATGGCACCTCAGCAGCCTGCGGACCGTCAGATACAGGCCCTTCAGCGGACCGTGTTTTCTGAAAGCCTCCAGAGCGTATGCGGAGCATGTGGGAGTGAATCTGCAGGACGAAGGCGTGAACGGTGAGATGCACTTCCTGTAGAACATAATCAGAAAAACGAAAGGGAAGATGGAAATTTTCTTCAGTATTTCTTTATTTTTTCCTGATTTCATTGCCGATATCGGTCAAAATCTGCCTGACAGCCGCTGATACAGTCCTGCTGTCGGTTACTTCCTTGCTATTGTAGATGAAAAGTATGTCAGCCCCTTTCCCGTCCGGCAGGACATCTTTCTGCAGACGGTAGCTTTCCCGGATTCTTCTTTTCAGCAGATTGCGCTTGACTGCGCGTTTGAAGAAACGTTTGGAGACCGAAACCATGATTCTGCTGTAGGGCAGACCATTGTTTTCCAGAAAACAATATCTGAAATTCCGGCACACGCGGAATCTCCCTTTCGAGAGAAGTCTGGAAATGTCTTTCTTCCCATGCAGCCTCTCGTCTTTTGACAGGGTACAGTGTTTTGTCTGGCCGGTCATTTGCCGGACTTCTCAAGATACAGTTCTATCGCCTTTGCGACAGACGGAGCTGCAGAAGTGGGAGCCGAGATTTCTATGTCGATACCGGCGTCTGCCATGGCTTTGACGACAGATTTCCCGTAAGACACGAATTTGATTCCGTTCTGCCTGAAATCAGGGAAGTTCTCGTACAGCGATTTCACGTCTGACGGATTGTAAAGGACTATCATGTCGTACTCTGACGGCGAAATGGTCTTGAGGTCGCGTGAAACCGATTTCACGAATATGGCGCTCTTGAAGTCGAGCCCGTTTTCTTCGAACACCCTCGTGACGTCATTATTCGTCGAATCCGACGTGGCGATAAGGAATTTCTCTCCCTTGTGTTTGCTTCCTATAAGTGTTATGAGTGAAGAAACTGTCCCGTCGCCGAAAAATATCTTCCTTTTGCGGTAGACGATATGTTTCTGCAGGTACATTGCAACGGCTTCTGTCGTGCAGAAATATTTCATGGTCTCAGGAACCTTGACCCTGAGCTCGTTGCAGAGGTGGAAAAATGCATCTATGGTCGACCGTGCGGAGAATACGACGGCTGTGTAGTCCAGAATGTTCACCCTCTGCGCCCTGAATTCGCGTGAAGACAGCGGCTCTATGGAGAAGAACGGCACGAAATCGAATTTTACCCCATATTTCGCAGTAATGTCCGAATACGGAGAATTTGCCTTTGGGGGCTGCTGTGAAATAAGAATATTCCTTACTGTCATATCATAAAAATACTGCCGACAGAACCAGAATCACGCTCGGCAAAATTTCCAGGGCGCAAAGATACAAAATAGACGTTAAAAACGAGCAACAGTTTCTTAAAATTTGAAGTTTCCGGAAAATGCAAAGCAGGTATACAGCCAGAATCAGGTACAGCATAATCGTCCGCGACAGTTCGTCGGAGACCCCGGCAAAAGCGCATATACCGGCACATGCAAGTGTCAGCAGGGCCATCAGGCAGAAGAAACTGTACGTAGTTTTCCTCGCGGACCTGAATATCTTTTCCCCATGTTTCGGCGGCCTTACTGACAGAAGTATCAGGACCCGCAGCAGGCAATAGCCGGCAAATACCGCGCAAATGCATGCAAAATATATCGTATCTTCCGCAAATTCAAGGAAATCAGGAGAATATAACCTGTAGCCGGAAACTGCCAGGCAGAACGGCAGGATCAGAAAAATGCAGAGGGCATTCCTGTCGGAGCTGAGCTTTACGCTGTTTTCCAGGTTCATGCATTCTTTCCACCGCAGGGCGCAGGCTGAAACCGAAGGCAGGACATTTACGATTCTTCCCAGCATCAGTATGCCGGTTATGACGCACACGGCGGCCAGAATGTCGGTAAGCTCCATGTTCAGTTGCCTCTTTTTGCCTTATACCCCATCCTTGACAGCAGGTCCGTCACCTTGTCCCTGAAATCACCCTGAATCGTTATCTCGCCGTCTTTTGCGCTGCCGCCCACCCCGCATTTTATCTTGAGCGTGCGCCCAAGTTCTTCCAGATCTTCTGCTTTTCCGACGAAGCCTTTCACGAGAGTCACCTGCTTGCCCCCTCTGTTCCTTCTGTCCAGGGAGACGACAAGTTTCTGCGAGGCCGGGGCCAGCGTTTCGGGTTCGTCTTCCTTATCTTCCTCATATCTGAAATCCGGGTCGGTAGAGTAAACTACTCCGAGGCGTTTCTTCCAGTCGTTGTCTGCCATTTATATGGATAATTAAGCGGTTTATTCAATTTCCTGCAAAAATAAGGAAACAATTCGTATCTTTGCCCGTTTGAACGGAAAAGATACAATGATTTAAGATGGATAATAAGAAGTTTACCCTCTGGAACAGGATTTCAGCCTTTTTTGTCCTGGCGGTCTCTGCGGTCACATACCTTATGACGATCGAGCCTACCGCTTCTTTCTGGGACTGCGGCGAATTCATAGCATCTTCATACAAACTCGAAGTCGGCCATCCGCCGGGAAACCCTGTATTCCAGCTTATCGCACGGTTTTTCACTATTTTTACGGATAATATGCATGCGGCAGTGGCCGTCAATGTCATGAGTGCCCTCTGCTCGGCGCTGACCATATTCTTCCTCTATCTTACCATAGTGTTCCTTGCGAAAAGGCTCGTGGCGGCCAAACCGGACGGGACATACACACTGTCCCAGGCCATAGCGATCTACGGTTCCGGCATAATAGGGTCTCTGGTGTACTGTTTTTCCGATACGTTCTGGTTTTCGGCCGTGGAAGGCGAGGTGTATGCCATGTCTTCATTGTTTACCGCCATCGTATTCTGGGCGATGACCAAATGGTACGAGCAGGCCGACTTCCCGTATGCGAACAGATGGATTGTCCTGATATCTTTCCTGATGGGGCTTTCCATAGGCGTCCACCTGCTGAATCTGCTCACGATTCCGGCCCTGGTATTCATGTTCTATTATAAAAAGAGGGAAAACGGCCACTATTCATTCTGGGAATATGTGAAGATTTTCGTAATATCGGCAGTGATACTGGCTGTTATACTTTTCGGCATCATTCCGTATCTTCCGAAACTCGCCGCATACACCGACCTGCTTTTCGTGAATGTATTCGGTCTGCCGTTCAATACCGGAGCCGCATTCTTCATGACAGTGCTCCTCGCGGCATGTTTCTGGGGACTTTTCCATACCATGAAGAAAAAGGCGGTGGTAGCGAATACCCTGCTTTTATGCTTTACGGTGATAGTCATAGGGTTCTCCATCTTCTCGGTCGTCATCATAAGGTCTGCAGCCAAGACCCCGACCAACGAGTACCAGCCTGACAACCCATTCACTCTGATACGTTACCTCGGCAGGGAGCAGTACGGGTCCAACCCTATCCTGTACGGACAATATTTCGATGCCCCGTACGAAGTGGTGACGCCGAAATACTGGGCTCCTGTCGGCGACAAGTACGTCCGGGCCGACAGTCCGGGCGAACTGAAATTCCCTGCTGAAGGCAAGATGCTTTTCCCGCGCATGTGGGCGAGCGGGGATCAGCGCTATATCGATTTTTATGAGTCATACATGGACGGGAAAGGTACGCCTGTTCCCGGAGCCGAGCATAAGAAACCTACATTCGGGACGAATCTCCGCTTTTTCTTCGATTATCAGCTGAACTGGATGTACTGGAGGTATTTCATGTGGAATTTTGCCGGAAGGCAGAATGATATCCACAGCCCTTCTCCGGGTGAACTGTTCGCCGGGAACTGGGAGAGCGGCATAGGCTTCATCGACAAGGCCCGCCTCGGAGACCAGGGCAATGCCCCGGACTATCTGAAGAACAACAAGGGAAAGAACCATTATTACATGCTTCCGCTCCTGCTCGGACTGATAGGGCTTTTCTTCCAGTTTGCCAGGGACAAGCGCGGCACATGGCTGACGTTCCTTCTTTTCTTCATGACAGGCATAGCTATCGTGATATATCTGAACCAGCCGCCGTATCAGGTGCGTGAGCGAGACTATGCGTATGCCGGTTCGTTCTATGCCTTTTCCATCTGGGTGGGACTGGCGGTCCTGGCCATCTGCTCGTTCATCGAAGACAGGCTGTCGCGGAAACCTGCCGTATCAGGAGGTGCCTGCCGCGCAGCAGCCGCCTCCGCGGTATCGCTGCTGTGTCTGGGCGTACCTGTGCTTATGGCCCAGCAGAACTGGGATGACCATGACAGAAGCCATCGCTATACTGCAGTGGAACTGGCCAGGAACTATCTCAACTCGGTAGGGGAGAACGGTATCCTCATCACACATGGAGACAACGATACATTCCCTCTCTGGTATGCCCAGGAAGTGGAGAATGTCCGTACGGATGTGCGTATCTGCAATACTTCCCTTCTCGGAACCGACTGGCATATCGACCAGATGAAGTATGCATGCAACGAATCCGCCCCGCTTCCTCTTACTGTCGGTCTGGACCAGTATCTCTACGGGACGAATGAGCTGGTGTTCATCTATGATGTGCGGGACACCGTGATTTCCATAGATGACGTGATGCGCGTATTCAAGCATCCGCGTGCGAAAGTGGAACTTACCAGCGGAAAGCTCGTGGATTATATCATGTCCAGGAAAATCAGCGTGCCGGTAAACAAGGAAAATGTCTTAAAATACGGTATCCTCGATGAAAAGTACGCCGATCTCATTCCTGACGAGATAATCCTCGAAATGCCGCAAAGCAAGACTTTCATTACCAAGCCGGAACTTTTCCTGCTGGATCTTCTGTCCAATTACGAGTGGGACAGGCCGATAAACATGCTTTCCATGGGCGGGGACCTGGACATCGGACAGAAGAGCTATCTCATGTATGAAGGCTTTTCATACAAGTTCGTCCCGATAAAAGGCCCGATGAGCAGCTCGGATGTGGGGCTTACGGATACGGAAGACCTGTATTACAAGATGAAGAACGTCTTTTCATGGGATGCGCTGAAACGTGACGACTACTTCGTGGACTATCAGAACCTCTATACTTTCTGCGGTGTGATGTCGCAGCGGAACCTCTTCCTGAATGCCGCTGAGAAGATGATGGATGAAGGCCGGGATGACAGGGCGCTCGAAATGCTCGACATGTGCGTGGAGAACGTGCCTGAATATAATTTCCCTCTCGACATGACATTCCTCGGTTTCAGCAACGAATACATGGTGCTCCGCATGATTTCCATGTATTATGATCTGGGACAGGGAGACAAGGCCAGGGACATGGCCGCCAGGTTCGCGGACGAACTCATGACATCGGCGGATTTCTTCCTTTCATTCTATGATTACAGGGAGGAGGATTTCAACAATGTGTTCACCTACATCCAGAATCTCCAGTATCTTTATGCCGCCAACGGCGACAATGATCTGGCCGATGAACTGAATGTCAGGATCACGAATCTGATAGATCCGACAGGAGAAATGTCTGCAGAATTTGAAAATTAGAATAAAACTGTTATTTTTGCAGTCCGATATCTTCTACAGGGTGTCCGGATTTTCCGGCACACCCCTTAAATGGGGGATTAGCTCAGTTGGCTAGAGCGCTTGCATGGCATGCAAGAGGTCACGAGTTCGACTCTCGTATTCTCCACGGTCAGAGAGGGTGGTCAGAAATTTTCTGACCACCCTCTCTGACTTTTTTCTACGGAAGACTGTGCGGACTTCTATCTTCTGAGCCGGACGAAAATGCTCAGCGGAAGGTTTTTTCCGAATCTGTCTTTCAGGACGAGTTCCCCGCATTCTATTCCGGGGCAGTCTGCAGGCAGCCCGAATGCCTGTCTTACGACCGTTTCTCCGAGAACGGCGGAATATCCGTTGGAATAAAGATTAAGTACCAGAAAACTGTCTTTCGGAGCCAGAATGGCGGCGATGCATTTCATGATATCGTAAAGACATTCGTCGAGTTTCCATTTTTCCCCGTCCGGACCGTGCCCGTAGGCAGGAGGGTCCAGTATGATACCCTGATAAAGATTTCCCCTTTTCGCTTCGCGCCTGGCGAATTTCAGCGCATCCTCCACGACCCATCTTATGTTGTCGAGTCCGCTGAGTTCCATATTGTTGCGCGCCCAAGTCACGACTTGTCTGACTGAATCCAGATGAGTGACATCGGCACCGGCTGCCTTTGCCGCCAGCGAAGCGGCTCCGGTATAGGCGAAAAGATTCAGGACTTTGGGCCTGCCCGCTCCTTTCTCCGCAGCCATCGATACCAGTTCCGCCGTATTGCGGTATATGTATTCCCAGTTGGGCGCCTGCTCGGGGAAGACTCCCACATGCTTGAATGCCGTCAGTCCGAGTCTCAGGGTCAGGTCCAGTCCTTTCTGCGGACTGCCGTATCTGATTGCCCACTGTTCGTCCATTTTCCTGACCTTCTCCCATGTGCCGCTGTCTTCTTTCCCGGCTTTTCCGAAACCTGCGCCCGGCTTGAACCGCACGTTTACGGTCCTGTTCCATTCTTCATCAGACATCGACTTGTCCCACAATGCTTTCGGTTCCGGTCTCGACATGTAGTAGCGGCCGAACCTTTCGAGTTTTTCAAAATGGCCGGAATCCACGAGTTCGTAGTCTTTCCAGAAATTTCCGGGCGTCTCTATCGTCATATCATATGTATTTTTCTCGTTTTGTTGCGGCAGACTGCAAGTCCGCCGCAACAAAGATAATAAGAAAATAAAATATTGCATTTCAATGAAAATTGCTAATTTTGCAAGGATGTATCGATTAAGGATTAACTCATAATTTATTTTATTATGCAACAGAATATTGACACTTACGATTTTTCAGGCAAGAAAGCTATCGTAAGGGTGGATTTCAATGTTCCACTCAATGAAAAATTCGAAATCACCGACGACACCAGGATCAGGGCTGCCATCCCTACTTTGAAAAAGGTACTCGAGAAAGGCGGTTCGCTTATCATAATGTCTCATCTGGGCCGTCCTAAGGGAGTGACAGAAAAATTCTCTCTCAAACATATCCTCGGCAGGGTAGAGGAACTCCTCGGTGTCCCTGTGAAATTCGCCGATGACTGCATGTCGGCAGATGACAAGGTCGCAGCTCTCAAGCCGGGTGAAGTCCTGGTGCTTGAGAACCTCCGTTTCTATGCTGAAGAGGAAGGCAAGCCGAGAGGTCTGGCGGAAGACGCTACCGATGAAGAGAAGAAGGCCGCAAAGGCTGCGGTAAAGGAGAGCCAGAAGAAGTTCGTCGAGAAGCTGGCTTCATACGCTGACTGCTATATCAACGATGCATTCGGTACCGCACACCGTGCCCATGCTTCTACAGCCCTTATCGCCAAGTATTTCCCTAATGACAAGATGTTCGGATACATCATGGAAGGCGAAATCAAGGCTATCGACCGTGTGCTCAAGACTCCGGAGCATCCTGTGACAGCTATCATCGGCGGTGCGAAGGTATCCTCCAAGATAGGCATCATCGAACACCTTTTCGATGTTGTGGACAATATGATCATCGGCGGAGGTATGGTTTATACCTTCATCAAGGCACAGGGCGGAAAGATCGGAAATTCTCTCTGCGAGGATGACCAGCAGCAACTCGCTCTCGACACTATCAAAAAGGCAGAGGAAAAAGGTGTCAAGCTTTACCTTTCAAAGGAAGTCATCATCGCCGATGCATTCTCGAACGATGCTAACACCAAGATCTGCCGCAATGACGAGATTCCGGACGGCTGGGAGGGTGTCGATGCGGCCCCGAGCACGCTTGCAGTATGGGAAGACGTCATCATGAAGTCCAAGACCATTCTCTGGAACGGTCCTGTAGGCGTATTCGAGATACCTGCTTTCGCCAAAGGTACCAACAAGGTGGCCGAGATGCTGGCCAAGGCTACCGAGACCGGAGCATTTACTCTGGTAGGTGGCGGTGATTCCGTAGCAGCCGTTACCCAGATGGGCTATGCGAAGAAGGTAAGCTATGTTTCTACCGGCGGCGGCGCCATGCTCGAATATCTTGAGGGCAAGGAACTTCCGGGAATTGCAGCTATCCGCGAATAATATCGCGTATGACATAAAAAGAAAAAAACTGCAGCTGAAATGCTGCAGTTTTTTTTTATCTGTCTCGTCGGAGACCCTGAGAAAAGGGGGTTGACCCTCATTCTACCAGAGTTACGTCGAGGGTAATGTTTTTCAGATCGGTAGCATCGATAGTGACCGTGTATGTGCCGTCTTTGTCCACTCTGACTTCCTGTGTGGCCGGATCGGGCTCTCCTGCACCGTCGCCTATGTATTCATATACGGCATCGGCGGAGTATACGAGCCTGTCATCTTCTCCGAGGGCAAGTACCAGGCACGGGGCCCAGTTGTCATCGGTAGTGTTGAACCTGAATCCTCGTCCGGATTCCGTAGGCCAGAGATGTCCGGTCCATGTGAATACGCCGTCATTGTTGGTCATCGGCAGCTGTCCGAGGCTCCAGCCTGCATCGCAGCCTTCTCCGCAGAGATAAAGTTCATCGAATGTAGGCAGCAGGTTCAGCGTTACGGCTATTTTCACCTGGTTCGAAATGGACTGTGCGTAGTCAGCGCCCTCTACACGCATCCTGGCCACGAGGTTGTAGTCCGATACGGCGCCTATGGCATTGTGTATGGTTTCCATATCCTTGAAAGTCACGGCCATGGAAGTCGTCTCTTTCTGTTCGAAGACTATGCTTGACATGAATTCAGGATCGGAATCGTCTGAGAATTCTACGAAATATCGTGGAGCAGTCTCTCCGGCAGATACTTCATTCCAGGACAGGTTGAATGCCACGGCATCGTTATACTGGTCCACTGTAATGGTTTCCTTATCTGCCTGCAATGTTATGTCGAATGGCGACAGATCTTCTTTCTGGCAGGAAACGGCAGAAAAAAAACCGGCAGCCATGATTAAGAGCAGAGCTGATATTTTTTTCATATTCAAATTTAATTAATAGTTGATGTTGGGATAAGTTAGGTGTTATATGTTTATACATAGTGTGATTTTGTGCAAATATATAAACACTTTTCTGAATTGCAAATATTTTATTATGTATTTGATATGGCGATCTCCCTGCCTTGTCGCTCCGCTTCTATCGCGTATGTGAAACTGTCTGCCCTGTAGTACCCTATATTATATTCCACCGGTTCGCCGTTTATGTCATAGACGCACCTTTTCCTGATGAGGATCGGCTCTTCGCACTTGATGTTGAGCTTGTCCGCCACGGCAGGGGCCGGCAGCCCCGCCGAGATTTCTTCCTTGCTCTTTTTGACTATTATGTTGAATTCCTGTTCGAGCAGTTCGTACAGGGGTTTGTTGAAATTTTCTCCTCCGGTGAACGGGATGTCGGGATTGAAGTATGAAATGAAATAGACGAAAGGGTAGTCGGTATTTCCTCTTACTCTCTCCATTTTAAGGCATTTGGCGTTTTGCCTGTCTGCTTCAGCGTGGAAGAATTCCGCGATTTCCCCGCATGGCTTCTGCATGCACACGTGCAGTTCATAGTTTTTAATGTCGATTCCCAACAGCTTCATTTCCTGGGAGAAACTCAGCCAGTTCTTGACACCTACCACCATGTTTTTCTTGGCTACTTTCGTCCCGTAGCCCTTTTTCCTGACGAGGAGATTTTCGAAAACGAGTTTGTTTATGGCCTGTCTGAGAGTGTTCCTCGATATGCCCAGCTGTCTGGCCAGCTCCACTTCCGTGGGCAGCAGTTTCCCGTTCCTGTATTCCTCCCGGTCGATGAGTTCCCTCAGCATGTCTTCTGCCTGCTGGTGCAGGGGAATAGCGCTTTTGTGATCAAGTTCCATTGTCGCAAGAATGTTTTTATGTGCAGTATAAATATGGTTCGTATGTGCAAATGTAAATAAATTTAATTTAAAATTTTGTTTTATTTATCCGAATTAATATATTTGCACAAAGTGTTATATGTTCATACATAATTTCAATTAAGTAAACATAATTAATAAACTAACAAGTATGACTCGGAATTTGCTTTCGAAAATTGTATCGGCAGCCGTGGCTTTATTGCTGGCCGTGCCGGCATCTTTCGCACAGACGAGGGAAATATCCGGTACAATTGTGGACGAATCCGGCACTCCTGTCATAGGTGCCGCCGTTTTTGTCTCTGAAATACCTGAGCTCGGAGCGGTCAGTGATGAAAACGGAAATTTCGTCCTCGCCCTGACTTCTGAACAGGCCTCAAAGGCGTCTACACTCAATGTTTCATGTCTCGGTATGAAATCTCTGACAGTTCAAATCCCGCTGGGGGGTAACGTAAATATTACCATGGAGACCGATACCGCGTTTCTGGAAGAAGCGGTGGCTATCGGTTACGGCGCAGTAAGGCACCGCGACCTCACGGGTTCGGTGGCCAGCGTCTCCGAAAAACAATTCAACAAGGGCGTTGTCACGTCGGTGACGGACATGATAGCCGGCCAGATACCGGGACTCGTCGTCACCACAGCCGGCGGTGATCCTACTACCGGAGCCACGATGAGGCTGAGGGGAACCACGTCCCTGATGGGAGGAAATTCTCCTCTGATCGTGATAGACGGCGTGCCGGATGCTTCGCTTAATCTGGTATCCCCGGAAGACGTGGAATCCATCTCTGTCCTGAAAGACGCTTCCGCAGCTGCCATCTACGGTGCCAGATCTGCAAACGGTGTCATCATAATCACCACCAAGAAAGGACGTGAGGGAAAGCTGAGCGTTTCCTATAACGGATATTATGCGGTGGAAACAGTCGCCAACAACCTCGACATGCTTTCGGCCGACCAGTGGAGGGAATATGTGGCTGAAAACAATATAGAAAGTGCCATAGATTACGGTGCCGATACCGAGTGGCACAAGGAAATGCTCAGGCTCGGACAGTCGCAGAGCCACGGCATCACCCTGTCCGGCGGTACCAGGCATACGAGCTACCGGGCTGGCATCACATATCTCGACCGCAAGGGTCTGGTAAGGGAAAATGATCTCAGGCGTTTCAACGCCAATGTTTCCATAGAGCAGAAAGCCCTGAAGGACAAGCTCAAAGTCTCCATGACCATTTTCAATACATACGAAGACTGGAGCGATCTTTCTTATGACAGCAATATCTGGTCGTATGCCTACAACCTGAATCCTACAATGCCTGTCTATAACGAGGACGGAAGCTATTTCCAGCCGTATACCTATCTGAATTATAACCCTATTTCAGAACTGGAGCAGGTGACCATGGACAAGAGCCGCAACTACTCTCAGGGAAGATTGGGAATCGACTACAAGATACTGCCGTTCCTTTCTGCAGGAGTCAGCGGCACCATGTCCAGAAACAGTTTCATTTCCGGTTACTACACTCCGAGCACGGCTGAGACGGGCCGTTCGAACAATGGTATCGCCACCAGGACGACAGACTATAACAACATGCGTCTGCTCGAAGCGAATGTCACCTTCGACAAGCTTTTCGCCGAAAAGCACAGGCTGAATGCAGTGGTCGGATATTCATGGCAGAAATATATCAACGAAGGTTTCAATGTGGCCAACAGGGATTTCGTCACCGACCTGTTCGAATATAACAATATCAATGTGGGTATGGACCTGCTTCCGGGCGACGTAGGCAGCTACAAGAACTCATCCAAGCTGATATCGTTCTACGGGCGTGTCACATACGACTATAAAGGCAAATATCTCGTGACGGCGACTCTCCGCCGGGACGGTTCTTCGAAATTCGGGGCGAACCACAAATGGGGAACATTCCCGTCGGCTTCAGTGGCATGGCGTATCTCCGACGAAGGTTTCATGAAATCTGCGGAATGGCTGGATGACCTCAAGATAAGGGCTTCTTACGGTGTGACCGGTAACCAGGACATCGGCAACTACAAGACCATGGCCATTTACGGAGACGCCGGCTATTATTACAACAACGGGGAATATAATACGCAGTACAGCCCTATCCAGAATGAAAATCCGGATCTGAAATGGGAACAGACAGCCCAGCTGGATCTGGGAGTGGACTTCAGCTTCTTCAACGGGCGTCTCCGCGGTGCGGTCGACTACTATAACAAACGTACTACCGACCTGCTTTATGAATATCCGGTGCCTGTCCCTCCGTACCTTTACGGAACTATGATGGCGAACGTGGGAGTGGTGACGAACAAGGGATTCGAAATCTCCCTGAATACCATACCGGTCCAGACCAGGAACTTCCGCTGGGATCTCGGAGTCAACATGGCCCACAATGAAAACATGCTTGTCAGCCTTTCCAATGAGCAGTACTCACGCGACAAGATTTACCTGGGCTCATACTCCATCACCGGACTTGCCGAGACGACTGTCATAATGGAATCAGGGCATCCTATCGGAACTTTCTACGGAGCCAAATACATAGGGACGGACGAGAACGGTATCTTCCAGTATGCAGACATCAACGGTGACGGAAAATTCGTCTATGCCGACGACAGGACCTATATCGGAAATCCGCAGCCTGACTTTACCCTGAACATCACGAGCCAGTTCCAGTACAAGAATTTCTTCGCGTCATTCCTCCTCAGGGGCGTGTTCGGAAATGATGTGGTGAACGGTACCGCACTGTATCTGGGCGACATCAACCGTATGCCGGGTGAAAACGTACTCGACATAGCCCTGGACAAGGCTCCGCAGACTCCTGTCTACTCTTCATATTACGTGGAGGACGGAAGTTTCCTGCGTCTGGATAACCTGCAGGTAGGATATGACTTCAAGTTCAAGCCTGATTCCATGGTCAAGAACGTACGTCTTACCCTGAACTGCAACAACCTGTTCATCATCACCAAATATACGGGAATAGATCCTGAAGTTTCCCAGGACGGGACAGTCTTCGGCATAGATGCCAGAAACTACTATCCCAAGACCAGATCGTTCTCTCTCGGACTGAACATAACACTGTAAATAGGAACGAAATGAAAAATATTATCAAATATCTCATCTTGACTTTGGGGGTCGCGTCGGTTTCATGTACGAATCTGGACGAAGAACTCTATGATGTCCTGTCCCAGGACAATTTCGGAAGTACCGAGTCAGAGATGGCCTCGCTCATAGGTCCCGCATACGGTACCCTGGCATCATACGTGGACGGATATTTCTGGTACGGCATGTGTGCCGGAGACGATTTCATCATCCCTGCCAGAGGAACTGACTGGTATTCAGGAGGCATTTACCTGCGTGCCCATACGCATGACTTCAACGCGACGGATGCGAACACCGTCTATAATTTCTGGAAATTTTCAGAAGTCAATACCATAAACAAAATCATCCAGATGATAGAGACCTCCACCGTGGAAATCGCGGACAAGGACAGGACCATAGCTGAACTGAAGGGAATCAGGGCATGGTGGTATTTCTTCATGCTTGACAAGCTGGGGAGCGTACCTATAGTCATCACATTTGACGACACCATTCCTACCAACAAGGGCGTGACCCGCACGGATGTGTTCAATTTCGTCGACACCGAGCTTACTTCTATCGTGGACGACCTGTCGGAAGACGTGAGCACGGCCACTTACGGCAAATTCACCAAATGGGCGGCATATACCCTTCTGGCAAAACTCTGGATAAATGCCGAGGTATACACCGGGAAGGCCGACTGGGAGAAAGCTCTCGGATATTGCGACAAGGTGATAGAAAGCGGAAAGTACGAGCTCGAAAAGAACAACAACGACAACTTCCTCGTGGAGAACGAAGGTTCGTCGGAGAACATATTCGTGATACCTTTCGACAGCGACTACATGGTGAATTATTTCATCCCGTACCAGATGTCATGGCATTACAGCGAAATCAACGCCTTCGACATCAATTTCGACTGCTGGAACGGTTCATGCGCCACTCCGAGCCAGATGTACTTGTATGACGATGATGACAAGCGCCTGGGCTGGTTCCTTTACGGACAACGCTATGCCAAGGACGGCACTCCTCTGACTGACAGAAAGGGAAATCTTCTCAACTATACGTTCGAAATGGCTGATTTCACGAACGCTACCGAAGTCGAAGGCGCCCGTCTGTACAAATGGGAAGTGGAAGACGGAGGCAGAAACCACCTGAACAACGATTTCGCCATCTTCAGATATGTGGATGTCCTGCTTATGAAAGCCGAATGCCTGCTGCGCACAGGCAATGAGCCTGAAGCAAGGCAGATAGTGAACGACTGCCGCAAGAGGAATTTCGACAACTACGATGAAACCAAGGAAATCAAGCTCCTGACCCTCGATGAGCTGCTGGACGAAAGAGCCCGCGAATTCATATTCGAAGGCTGGCGCAGGAATGACATGATCCGCTTCGGCACATACGGGGATCCGTGCGATTTCAAGCCGAACAGCGATCCTGCCGACAAGCATACCTGGGTATTCCCTATACCTCAGCAGGTTATAGACAACAATTCCGAGATCGTACAGAATCCGGGTTATTGATAAGTCGAGGTACCTCAAGCAATAAGTAATTCCTGTTTGGCAGATTCCGAATCTGCCAAACGGAAATTACCATATTGAAATCATTTTTCTAACTGACAGTCCGGATGAAAAAAATCATACTATCGGTATTGGCCGCACTGGCATTTGCGGCAGCTGCATCGGCAGACGGGATACCATCCCTTGAATATAAAGGAAAGGCATTGGACGGCCTGACAGGAGACGGAAAAGTCCTGGTCAGGACGGCTCCTGACGGTTTTGCATCGGTCAGGGGCAGAGACTTGTCCGGTCGGATAAGGACGGGCGGAAACGTGACCTGCTCGTCGTTCTTCCCGGGCGGCGTGTCTTATTCGTTCGATGACGGTTCGGAAATCCTTTACGGGACATTGCCCGAACTTGGGTTCTTTGCCGCCGTACAGTCAGTTTCCGATCCTGAGACGGAATTGCCGGAAGGCAGCGGAATGACCATTAAAGCCTGGCAGGGCGGTGACGGGCGACTTACGTTGCTGAGCGAAAGGAAACCGGGAAGGAAATGGTCTTTGGAAAATCTGAAGGAAGCCGCATACAGACCGTACGCGGAAGGCCTTTTCACCGATACTCCAGATGATACGCTGGATATGGCCGTGCAGTTTTCACAATATCTTCTGGATCTGGGATATAACGGTGAATTCATGCTATGCGAACTGTTCCGCTGGCTCGACATCTGGGCACGCGATCTCGGTTCGGGACTGCTTCCCGGCGCACTTGTTTCCGGACGTCAGGCCCAGGGCAGGCAGTCTCTGGAATATGATCTGGAACGCTATGCGCTGATGTCTCCGTCGTATTGCAAGAACTCCAACGACCCGTCCCAGGGAGGTACGGCGGAAGGCATAGGCTGGACAGTCAGGTCTATATGGAACTACTATCTGTGTTCAGGCGACAGGAAGACCCTCGAATCCGACATGGCGGTCATGCGTCCGTGGGTGGAATGGTGGATAAGACGCGACTACGACCATGACGGGCTTGTGATAGACGTCACGGAATTCATGGACCACATGATCATGATGCTGACGACCGACGGCGTGATGACACTTGCAGCCGGAGCCATGTATTCGGGCATGCTGCTCTATTCGGAGAAAATAGAACGCGAACTCGGAAATACGGAAGCCGCCGACAGATATGCTGTCCTGCATGACAGGACAATAAATGCGCTGAACACGCAATACTGGAACGAGTCCGGCGGATATTTCAATAATATGATTCTCTGGGGCGACGTCAGCTGCAGAAGTGCGCAGCCGTCGCAAAGCATGCTTCTGAAAATGGGTGCGACCGACCCTGCCAGGGCGGTTTCTGCCCTGGGCTGGCTGAAAAGCCACAACTGGGGCGAATACGGTTCCGTCACGATAGTCCCGAAAATGAACCATGTTCCGCTGACGAATGACCAGAATGTGAAAATCTGGCCGTGGTGGAACCTGTGGGAGTCGGAGGCGAGATTCAGATACGGAGATCCGGAAGGAGGATACAGGCTCCTGCATCTGGCCGCGAAGACTATCGGACATGAGAAATATCCCGGACTGCTCGAAGAAACCCTCGACCTGGACGGCAGCAGTTACGGAGGGAATGCATTCCCGACGGGTGCCGGAAATCTGATGGATGTAGTCGTGAAGGATCTTTTCGGAATAGAAATCCTTTCGCCCGGATGGAAGGAAATCAAAGTATTGCCGGCAGTGCCTGCCGGCTGGAAAGACTGGAAAATCAGGGTCCCTCTTCCTGGCGGTTCCGACCTGGAGGTGACATGTTCCGGCGGCCGGCTTTCCGTCAGGACAGACGGGAAAAGCCCGGTGAAGGTTGTCTATACTTCGGAAAATGCGGAAGTGTCGGGAGCGGAACACAGGATATGGGTGCCGGAAGATACGGAGCCTGCAGTTTATGAAAAAGTGGAAAAGACAGTTCCCGAACCGCTGAGGCCCGGGAAAACGGTATGGTTCCACGATGCCGGATTCCATGCCGGGAATCCCGGATGCGCTGCGGCAGGACTTGTGGATGTGGAAGGACTTGAAAATCTGCCGGAGTCGGATACGGACTATCTTGTGGTCGGCGGCAACAGCCTTCCTCTTTATACACGCAGCGGGGCTTCAGTAAAGAAAATCCTGGAAAAATTCGTGGACCGCGGGGGCTATGTGATATTCTTCGGGGCCGATACCGGACGCAGGACAGACCAGGACGGTGCAGGAATCCTCGGAGAACAGTGCGGTATAATAGACTGGAAACAATACCTTCCGGCACGGGAGAAAATATATTTCCATGGCTGGCGGTCCGAATCCCCCGCCCCTGGAGAATACGCATATACGGCAGCCTTCTCCCTCCCGGAACATTTCGAAGGGAAAGATCTCATCCTGGAATGCGGACAGATGACAGGCCGGGATTCCGTCTTCGTAAACGGACATTTCATAGCCTGCTGCGACGATATGATACCGGCCATGAAGCAGGAATATCCGACGGAGACTGACTATCCGCACCGCCACTTCCATAAAAGGCTGAGCAGGATCTATACCGTCTCCTCTGAAGACGCAGCTTACGGCGGTTTCATTTTCGGCGGTGAAAATACTGTGGAAATCCGCATCCACGGCGACGGCTGCATGGAAGGACTGTCGATGGACTCTTCCCCGAACATATCGGTGGCATCGGACACGTATGAATGGCAGTTTACGGACGAGGATATTCCGGATACCGGATTCGACTATCCGAAACGCAAGGGCATAAATTACTGGGGCAGCGAACAGTTCTTCAACTCATGGAGTACGGCCCAAGGCCTTTTCGGCTTCCGCATAGACGGGAAAGGCTTTTTCCCTGCAGAAGGTACGGTACTGGAATCCATGCCTTCCTACAAGATCCCGGTCACGTCGGCATATACCGACTTTGCGGTCTTCGCACCGGCGAATTTCGAGGTCCTCGCCTATACTTCCACCAGCCAGCGGCTTCTCTATCCGCAGGAGACCGAGCGTTTCCCGTGCGCCGTACGGGTTTCACACGGTGACGGAGGCTATATCCTCATAGCTCCGGAACTCGCGAAAGGCGTGATCGGCGAAGAAATATTAGGTCTTATAACAACAGGAAAATTATGAAAAAGACAGGATTGGCATTTGTGCTCGCTGCACTCGCAATATTTCCGGCAGCCGCTTCTGACCTGGTGGCGGACTATCGTTTCGCCCCGCAATGGCACTGTTCTACACCGGCTTTCCCGGACGATTCCTGCAAGACTGTCGTTGGTCCTGACGGCACCCTCCTTTACGATTATGGAGGCCCGTTCTTCCCATATACGCAGAATCTCGGATTCGATACGGCCATAACTGTCTGTGCGGACGAGAACCAGGTGTTTGAGGGACAGAAACTGATGTCCGCGAAAGTCCCTGTCACGATTACTTCATGGCAGTGCGGCGGCGTGGATATCCGCCAGGCGGTATTTTCCGTCTCGGCTGATATACTGGAATCGGGAAGGCTCGTACATCCGCAGAAAAGAGACAGGGAAGACGTGGTGCTGATAACCGCAGTGAACACTTCATCCCTGACAGCGGTCCTGTCACCGAAAATCATAGTGAACTCCACGGAGGCGGTATCTGTGGACGGACGGGAAATCCTGGTCGGGAAAGCGAGATTCGCATTCAGCGGGACCGTGGCATCTGTCAGGACGAATCTCGGTCCGTCGAAGACTGTCGTGGATCTCGAATCCGTAAAACTGGCTCCCGGAGAGAGCCTTTCCCTGGCCGGACTCTATGACAACGCCATGCCGTCTGCCCTGCTGGAAAAGATGCTGTCTTCGCCGGAGCAGTTCCCCGATGAGGCTGAAAAGCTTCTGGAAAACATTGCCGCCTACTGGAATGACACGGCCGACATACCATACGGACACATTTCCGTTCCTGACAGGGAAATACAGAACCTTATAGATGCTTCCGTCCGCGGTATATGGCAGGCCAGGGAAATCAGGAACGGGGATATAAGCTTCCAGGTCGGCCCTACCTGTTACAGAGGCCTGTGGATTGTGGACGGGGCCTTCATATCGGAAACTGCCGCCATACTCGGCAGGGGAGAAGAGGCCCGCAACGGCATCGAACACAGCCTGTCTTTCCAGAAACCTACGGGCGAATTCGCCAAACTGAATCCGACATTCTGGAAAGAAAACGGCATAATCCTCTGGACCTGCGTACGTCATGCGATGCTGACCCAGGATAAGGAATGGCTGCTTTCGCACTGGGACGAACTTTCCCGGACAGTGGATTTCATCCACGTTCTGAGAGAGCGTACGGATACGACCCGGACACCTCTGGATGACGGCCTGATTCCTGCCGGCTATATCGACGGAGGTCTGAACGGAGGTGTTGATATTCCGGAATATTCCAATGTGTTATGGAATCTTGCCGGCCTGAAGGCGATGGTCGGCGCTGCCCGGTGGACAGGCAGGACTGAAGATGCGGAAAAATGGCAGGACGAGTACGAAGATTTCCACGCATGTTTCCTGAAAGCCGCAGAAAGGGATATGGCTGTCGACGATGCCGGGAACATGTACCTGAACGATATAATGGATGAAAGTCAGAGAAGTCTTCCCCAGCGTGCACAGTGGGCGTTCTGCCAGAGCATTTATCCGGGACAGCTTTTCAGCAGGGGAGACCCGATTGCCGAAGGCACGCTGGACATGCTCGACAATTCATTGCAGGAGGGCCTGGTAGTCGGGACAGGATGGCTGGACGACGGCCTCTGGAATTATTTTGCCAGTTTCCATGCGCATGCCAGCCTGTGGATGGGAAGGCCGGAAAAGGCTGTAGCCTCCCTTTACGCATTCGCGAACCATGCGAGCCCTCTTTATGTCTGGAGGGAAGAGCAGATGCCCCGCGACAGGCAGATGGAGTTTGTCGGGGAAATGCCCCATAACTGGGGAAGCGCCGAGTTCGTCAGACTGGTCGTCCATCTTCTGGCGCTGGACAGAGGGGATGAACTGCATCTTCTGGAAGGTCTGCCGGAAACATGGCTTTCTCCTGGCATGAAAACATCCCTTGAAGACATAGCCACTCCTTTCGGGAACCTGACTTTCAGCCTGGAAGTCTCCGAAGACGGGAAAACGGCCCGTCTGGTGACTGAACCCCTGTCTGGAGAATGTGGAAGATTAGTGCTGCACACAGGCAGCTGGGGCAGGACGGAAGACGGGAACATCATGGCGCTGGACCCGGAAAAACGGAATGAAGTCATAATATTACTTTGATAAAATCTGAAGATATGAACGGAAATGGATTGATCAGGATGCCGGAACTTTTTTTTACCGGACAGAATCTTGAAGGAAACGAAGTGGTGCCGAGTGTCCGTACATTGGGAGACATAATCGGGATTTTCGAAGACAGGGAAACTGCTTCCGGAATGGACATGGCGCAGACAGCATATTCGGTATCATCCGCGTTCCCTGTCCCGGAGGGAACTCCCGGCGGACTGTTTTTCGGAATCACCAGGATAATGCCGGGGAAGGTGGGGAATGAATATTTCATGACCAAGGGACATTTCCACAGGAACGAAGACACCGCCGAATTTTACTGGGGAGTGGAAGGCGAAGGAGTCCTGATACTTATGGACAGGAACAGGAATGTATGGGCTGAAAGGATGTTCCCCGGAAGCCTTCATTACATACCCGGGAAAGTGGCCCACAGGGTGGCCAATATCGGCGTCACCCCTCTTGTTTTCGATGCGTGCTGGCCGTCTGATGCCGGGCACAATTACGAAGAGATAGCCGCCGGAGGATTTGCCATGAGGCTGAAGGAAGTGAACGGTCTCCCGACTTTAGTCTGACGTGCCATGAAGTACACTGCAGGTATAGATTTGGGCGGGACCATCATCAAGATCGGTCTAAACGGCGGAGGGAAGCTTCTGGGCACAGTCAGGATTCCTGCGGATTCGGCTGCCGGCCTCGGCCCGGCATTGGACCGTATAGCCGGTGCCGTCGACAGTCTTGCGGCTGAATTCCATGCAGACAGGATTACGGGTGTGGCCCTGGCTTTTCCCGGGATAGTGGACGTGAAGGCAGGCAGGGCTGCCGGGACCAATGCAAAATACTGCGACGCCCCGTCCCTCGATCTCGCAGCCTGGACGGAAAGACACTGGAAAGGGGCCCGTTTCGCGATAGACAACGATGCCCGTATGGCGGCAGTCGGAGAGTGGAAGGCCGGAGCCGGGGCCGGCTGCGATAATATGGTGATGATGACCATAGGTACCGGCATAGGTACCGGCGCTGTAGTGGACGGACGTCTGATTTACGGCAGGAACTGGTGCGCCGGAGCTCTCGGAGGACATTTTACAGTAGATTTCAGAGGCAGGAAATGTACCTGCGGCAACACAGGCTGTGTGGAGGCCCTCGCCTCATCGTATTTTCTGCCGCAGATAATCGCCGCTGTTCCCGGACTGGACGATGAATTCAGAAACGACCCGGAAAACAGGAATTTCAAGGCCCTGTTCGGGCAATATGTTTCCGGAAGCAGGAATGCGGCCGCAGTAGTGGAGTACTGTATGGATGTGTGGAGCGCCGCCGTCATCGATTATGTCCACGCCTATGACCCTGAGATTGTCGTTCTGGGAGGCGGAATCATGAAAAGCGCGGATATCATCATCCCGTATATTGACCGGAAGGTCAATGCTTCGGCTTTCCGTCCGGAAGGTGCCGGAGATGTCCGTATCGTGGCTGCGGCTCTCGGAGATGACGCCGCGATAATCGGGGCTGACTATTATTTTGAATGAGATAAAAAACCGAATGATGAAAAGTTATTTACCTAAAGGGTTGAAATCAAATTACGACAAATATCCGGTGGTGCAGGTGGCAGGTCATCAGGATGACTGCATCTGCGGCTGGGACAGGATAGTACGGGAATTGAAAGGCAAGCTTCCGGAAAATTCAGTACTGGCGGTGGAGTGTTATCAGGGAGTGTTAGAGGATGAAGTGGCGGAAGCTCTCGTGAAAGGGCTCGGTGACGTGGACCTGTACCGTACAGGGGATTTCATGAAGTCTGAAAAGGAGCTCTATGCCATTTTGGGAGAGGATATTACTGATGACAGGATATTCGGGTTCATCACCAGACGTACCATGGATGTCTACTTCGATGAGGACAAGGTCGCGGCGGCGAGGGAAAAAATCCGGGAGTCCGCACATGCGCGCCCGCAGGTGGTTCTCGGCGTCGGAGCTTCCTATGTCTGCCGGGAATGGGGCCTTCTGGCGTATCTCGATATGGCCAGGTGGGAAATCCAGCAGAGATTCAGGAAAAACCTGGTCTCAAATGTCGGTTTCGCGAACCGGAATGAAAATGCCGGCCTGAAATACAAGCAGGGCTTTTTCGTGGACTGGAGAATCTGCGACAGGTGGAAAAAGAAGATAATCCGCAAGGTAGATTATTTCATCGATACCAACGCATCCGGTTCTCCGAAAATGATCCCGGCCGGGGCTTTCTTCGCAGGTCTTGAACAGACCGTGGCCAGACCGTTCCGTGTCGTTCCTTATTTCGACAGGGGAGTCTGGGGAGGCCAGTGGATGAAGGAAGTCTGCGATCTGGACAGGGATGCAGTCAACTTCGCGTGGTGCTTCGACTGTGTGCCTGAAGAAAACAGTCTTTATCTCGGCTTTAAGGACGTGAAATTCGAGATACCTTCTGTAGATGTAGTGTTTTTCCATCCGGCGGAACTGCTCGGCGACAATGTGTACGGCCGTTTCGGAGATGAATTCCCGATCCGTTTCGACTTTCTGGACACTATGGACGGAGGGAATCTCAGCCTGCAGGTGCATCCGCTGATAGAATATATCCAGGAAAAGTTCGGAATGCATTATACGCAGGAAGAAAGCTATTACATACTGGATGCGGAAGATGATGCCAAAGTGTATCTCGGCCTGAAGGAGGGCGTTTGTTCGGAAGAAATGATATCAGCCCTGGAAGATTCCCGGGAGACGGGAACTTTCGACGCTGAAAAATACGTGGGCGTCTATCCTGTGAAGAAGCATGACCACGTGCTGATTCCGCCTGGTACCATCCATTGTTCCGGCAGGAACAGCATGGTACTGGAAATCAGTGCCACTCCATATATTTTCACGTTCAAGCTCTGGGACTGGGGCCGTGTGGACTTCGACGGCAGGCCGAGGCCTATCAATATCGGTCACGGGAAGAATGTCATACAGTGGTACAGGACTGAACCGTGGGTCAGGAAAAACCTGCTTCACAGGACGGAAGCCGTGGCTGAAGGCGAAGGATGGAAAGAAGAGAAGACCGGCCTGCACGAACGCGAATTCATAGAGACGCGCAGGCACTGGTTTACCGGCAAGGTGCACCACAATACAGATGGCTCGGTGAATGTCCTGAATCTGGTCGAGGGCCGTGAAGCTGTGGTGGAAAGTCCGTCCGGAGCCTTCGAACCTTTTGTGGTGCATTATGCCGAGACATTCATCATCCCGTCGGCCGTGGGAGAATATACCATAAGGCCTTGCGGGGAATCTGAAGGACATTTGTGTGGAACTGTCAAAGCTTATATCAGAAAATGAAGAATATGGAATTTTATCCGGGTTTCGATATCGAGCCCGCCTTTTCTCCCATGGGATTCAGTTACGGTAAGGATGTATTCGGGCCTGCGGTCGAGAACCGCAGCCTGGATGACATACGCAAAAGCCTGATGGACCCGGCATGTTCCGGACCGGATACCGTCTATTCGATAGCGATGGATACCGGCAAGATGTGCCATAAATCCGTCCTTGAAGACATGCATCTGCTTTACGGTGCAGTGGTCTACGCTTCCGGAAGACTCGGACGTGAGCCGGTAAGAAGCCAGGGCCACATACACAACAGGTCACGGTTCAGCGGGTGGTCTACGCCGGAAGTTTATGAGATATGGACCGGAGAAGCGATAGTTTACATGCAGGAAACGGCCAAAGATCATCCGGGCAGGTGCTTTGCCGTCCATGCAGGGCCTGGAGACGTGGTCATCGTCCCTCCGTACTGGGCGCATGCCACCGTCAACGCTTCTGCAGACGAGAATGCCCCGATGGCCTTCGGCGCATGGTGCGTCAGGGATTACGGGTTCGAATACGACGATGTGAGGGCGCATAACGGTATAGCCTGGTTCCCTGTGTTCGGCAAGGACGGGAAACTGGAGTGGCTTCCGAATCCGAAATATGCGGAATCGGAACTGGTCTGCAAGTCTCCGGACGCACATCCGGAACTGGGCATAGTGCCGGGAGAGCCCATCTACACTACTTTCGAGAAAAGCCACGACGCTTTTGCATACGTGGTCCATCCTGAGCTGAAAGCCGAAGTCTGGAAAAATTACATACCATAGGAGGAATGTCATGAAAAATTCGGTATATGTCGCCATTATGGCTACGGTGGCTGCCATGGGCGGTCTCCTGTTCGGTTTCGATACCGGAGTGATTTCCGGTGCCATACCTTTTCTGCAGCGGGACTTCGGGATTTCCGACAGCCAGGTGGAACTGCTGACCACCATGGGACTTCTGGGTGCCGTCTTCGGGGCTCTCGTTTCGGGGAATATCACTGAAAGGATAGGGCGCAGACGCGTGATTCTCAGTGTGGCCGTGATTTTCTCGGCGGGTGCGCTGTGGGCCGGTCTCGCTCCGGATACCGCACAGCTGATGGCCGCCAGATTCCTGCTGGGCATAGGAATCGGGACAGCTTCGTTTTCAGTCCCTCTTTACATTGCGGAAATATCTCCGGCCAGAAACAGGGGAGCCCTCGTGTCACTGTTCCAGCTGATGATTACTCTCGGCATTCTGGTTTCCTATCTTTCGGACCTGGGCTTTGCCGATGAACAGAATATAAAATGCTGGAAGCCTATGTTCCTGGTGGGAGTCATCCCGGCTCTCATACTGCTGGTCGGGATGTTCTTCATGCCGGAAAGTCCGAGATGGCTTCTTTCCAGAGGCAGGAAAGACGAGGCGATGCGTATCCTGCTCAGGACAGAAGGAGACTCTGCGGCGCAGACAGTGGACAGTATAGTTTCCGATATCGAAAAGGACAGGGGCAATTCCTCTTCCTGGAAAGACCTTTTGGGCAAGGAAGCCAGAATGCCCCTTCTGATAGCCGTGGGAATCATGTTTTTCCAGCAATGTGTCGGAATCAACACAGTGATGTACTACAGTCCGAAAATATTCGGCATGGCAGGCTTCGACAGCACGGTGGCAGCCATCGCCGCATCTGCCGGCGTCGGTCTGGTCAACCTTCTGGCCACACTGGTTTCGGTTTATTTCGTGGACAGGCTCGGACGGCGCCGGCTGTTTTTCCTCGGAATGGGCGGAATGGTGGTTTCACTTGCGGCCCTGGCGGCAAGTTTCCTTTCTATGGACACTCTCGGAGAGTCAGGCCGCATTTTTACCGTGGTATGTACTTTCCTGTATGTCATCTTCTACGCCATAAGCATAGGACCTTTGGGATGGCTCATAATATCGGAAGTATTCCCTCAGAAACTCAGGGCGCTCGGCTCTTCGATAGGTTCCCTGTCCGTCTGGGTGTTCAACTGCGTGGTGACATTCACGTTCTTCAAGCTGATAAAGCTCCTGTCCATTCCCGGTACGGAAACCGTGGCCGACGGACAGATTTCATATAATCCGGCTGGAGTTTTCCTGCTTTATGCCGCTGTCGCGGCAATAGGTATCCTCTGGGGCTGGTTCTTCGTTCCCGAAACGAAGGGAGTTCCTCTTGAGGATATCGAAAAACATTGGAAATCAGGCGGACTTCCACGTAAACTGAAAAATGGACATAATTGATACAGAAACTATTACAATGAAAACCAAGACTATATTCATGGCAGCCGCCATGACGGTGTCTGCAGCGGTGTCTGCAGCGGTCCCGGAGACGCAGGAGTGGCTTCTGCAGTCCCGGAGTTCCGGGAAATACGTATACGAAGATTCCGGTTCGTACAGGATGGCCGCGACGCCGTCCGGTGACGCTTTCGTGTGGACGATAGAGGCTGCCGGAGGCGAGATGCTCAAACTGCGCAATGCCGGCAGCGGAAATTATATCTGTCTCGGCGCCGACGGGGCAGTGGTGCCCGGAAACGGCCGGACGGTGTGGAAAATCACCGGATTCCCGTATTCCTGTATGAGAAGCGTGGGCTGGTACCGTCTTTCTCCGGCCTGCGGGGACAGCGGCTGGCTCAAAGAGTCGGACGGAATCCTGTGCTGCGGAGCCGCCGATGAAAATATTGACAGGAACCATCACTGGACACTCGTCAGACGCGACGGGGCGTCCGTACCTTATGTCCTGGACGGAAATTCCGTAACCGAATCTTCATTTATGGGGTTGAGAAAAGCCGAGGCCGTGTCCGATAAGGAGATACATTCCGACTGGCACGGAGATGAAGTATGGAAACTTTCCGGTGACATATCGCGTTTCCCTGAATTTTCCATGGAAGGAGGCCGTCTGGTACCGGCCCTGTACAATATGGCTCTGGAAGAAATGCTCCTCGACATCAGGAAGGATTCCACGTTCCAGGCCGGGGCGTTGTGGCCGGATACGTGGACAAGGGATGCCGTTTACAGCATATATTTCTCATTTTCGTGGATTATGCCCGAAATTTCCAGAAGGACACTGGAAAAGCAGACTTTGAGAAATCCGGCCGAGGCTCTGCAGGATACCGGGACGGGAGGTTCATACCCTATTTCTACGGACCGTGTGGTATGGGCTCTGGCTGCGTGGGAATATTATCTTGTGACAGGCGACAGGGAATGGCTCGGATATGCGTATGAAGGCCTCAGGAATACCGCCATGAAGGATTTGCATGTGGCATACGACCCTCAGGTGAAGCTTTTCAGGGGCGAGACCGCTTCCATGGACTGGAGGACCCATACGTATCCGGACTGGTTCACGAATGCGCATATAGGCGAGTCTTTTTCGAGCGGTACGAATGCTCTGCATCTTTTCCTTTACAGGTTCCTGTCCAGGGCAGGGGAGATAATCAAGGCTCCGGAAGATGAGGTCGCCCTGTGGAATCGGGTCACGGAGGATCTGACGCAGGGTTACAACGAGCGTTTCTGGGACTCGGATCGCGGTCTTTACAGGTGCTGGCTGTATCCTGGTTTCATGGGTTATGCGGCGACGGACAGGGTGGCAGTCATGGCCAACGGCCTGGCCGCAGTATGCGGCGCTGCCTCACGGCAGCAGACTGCCGCCCTGGTGCGGAACTACCCTCTTTACCCGTATGGTGCGGCAGTGCTTTATCCCTCCAAGCCGGACGGATTCGCCTACCACAACAAAGGCATCTGGCCGGTATGGCAGACCCCGCTGATGTATGCAGCCAGGGAAGTAGGCAACATGGCCGTCCTCGACCATCTCATGAAATCCCTTACCAGGTCTGCGGCTCTCTTCCTTACCCACAAGGAAAACTGGACATACGATACGGGATATGACGCCAACACGGCCCTGAATTCCGACAGGCAGCTCTGGTCCGTGGCATCTTACATAAGCATGGTCTACAGAATACTGTTCGGCATGGAACTCCACGAAGACGGCGTCACGTTCAGTCCTGCCGTGCCTGAATATTTTGCAGGGCCGCTTCATCTGGAAGGCATGAAATACCGCAGGGCGGTCATCGACCTGACCGTAAACGGATACGGTGACAAGGTCGCGTCGCTGAAGGTGAACGGGCGCACGAAACCGGCCGGATGGATGCTGCCTGCAGGAGCCCGCGGCCACTATGACATAGTCATAGACATGGAAGATTCCGGTCGGGAACACGAAGCCAACATAGTCGGGGCCGGTCCAGAATATTGCTGGGCACCGGAGGAGCCGACCATAAGTGCGGAGAACGGGACACTCATCTATTCTCAGACTCCGGGACACCGGTTCTTCCTCTACGGAAACGGTACGGCAAAACAGGTATGGCCGCCTTATGACCTGAACCGGGAAGAAGACGGGTACTGGTCGCTGTACGCAGTGGCGGAAGACGGCAGGACTTCCGACCTCTCCGATCCTGTTCTCAAGACATCATGGACGGCGCGTTATGAGATAGAAGACTTCGTGGACGCATCGGCCGTATCGTCTGAATACAAGGGCTGGTCAGGGAAAGGTTATGTCTCCGATTCAGGGGCGTCCCACCGCGATATCGACATAGAGTTCGAAGTGCCGGAGGACGGGGATTATGTGATTTGCTTTACAGGGGCGAACGGCCACGGCCCGCACGATGTATACTGTACGATAAGGTCGCTGTTCCTGGACGGTGCCGACACCGCTACCGTATTCCTTGAAGCGTACGGGGACTGGAATGTGTGGACCAGTTCGAACCATGTGATCCTGCATGACCTGAAAGCCGGAAAACATACGGTTTCGATCAGGTTCAATCCTGAAGACAAGGGATTCGACAACAACATGTCCTTCAACAGGGACAATCTCAACGACTGGAATATAGACTACATGACCGTATCGGCATTATGAACGGAAATCCGAAAGCTTTTCTGAAGGAGGTGGAATATCCTGTGTATTCCACCCCGGAGAAGGTGGGCCCGGCCGCTGCCGGTGAACTCGCCGTCAGGATCGGTGCCGTCTGCGGGAAAATGGAGGAAAGAGGCCTGTCGCATCTTGTGGTTTACGGAGACAGGGAGCATTTTGCGAACATCCATTATCTCTCAGGTTTCGATCCGCGTTTCGAGGAGGCCCTGCTCGTGATCCGTCCGGGAAAAGACCCTCTGGTACTGGTCGGAAACGAAGGGGAGGGCCATCTCGGAATCTCTTCCCTCTATCTGGCGGGACGCCTGAGACATTTGAAGTACACGCCATTTTCGCTTATGGACCAGCCGAGGGACACTTCCGTGCCGCTGGAAGAAATATTCCGTTCGGAAGGTATCGGGAAAGGCAGCAGGGTCGGTGTCGTCGGTTGGAAATACTATCATGCCGACGGTTTTGCCGATGCCCTGCACGTGAGCGATATTCCGGCCTATATCTGGAATATCCTGCAGACATTGGCCGGGAGCCCGGCCGTGACTAATGCCACCGATCTTATGATCTCTCCGGAATACGGGCTCAGGGCCTTCCTTTCCGCGGACGAGATCGCCCTGTATGAGTATTCGAATATTATGGGGTCTGAGTGCGTGAAGTCCGTATTGTCGGAAATCCGGGACGGAGAAACGGATTTCGACATTCTGAAAAAAGCCGGTTTTACGGGATATCCGTTTTCATGCCACCCCAGCATCAAAAGTTCCGGGAATCTGCATTACAGTCTGACGAGTCCGACAGGAGATGCGGTCAGGAAAGGCAGTCCGGGTTCCATAAGCGTAGCCTACAGGGGCAGCAATATATGCAGGGCAGGATGGATAGCCCGTGACGGGAATGACTTGCCTGCGCAGGCTCGCGGTTATGTGGAAAATTTCGCCGGACCGTATTTTTACGCCTTGAAGGAATGGCTGGCGAACCTGAAGATAGGAACGGAGGGCGGGCGGCTTTACAGTCTCATCCAGGAGCTTCTTCCGTTCGGGAAATTCCAGGTGAGTCTGAATCCCGGACATCTTATCCACGATGACGAATGGCTTTCCACCCCCGTTTCCGAAGGTTCGGGACAGCGGCTGAAATCCGGTATGTACATACAGAGCGACATCATTCCCCGTTCCCCGTTCTATTCATCGGCCAGGATGGAAGAAGGCTATGTCCTGGCGGACAATGATTTACGTGCTCGGTTGAGGAAAAGCCATCCGGCAGTATACGCCAGATGCTCGGAGCGTCGCTCGTTCATGGAGAGCCTCGGTTTCGAACTTCCGGAAGAAGTCCTTCCGCTGTCTAATATGGCCGGTATCATGGTACCGTATTTTCTGGATAGAAACAAAATAATGACCCTGATATGAAAAAGATGCTTTTTACATTGGCGGCTGCGGCTGTCCTGTCCTCTTCATGTGCCCGGCATGACGGACTTACTGTCCTGACATGCGGCATAAGGCATGAATCCAATACTTTTTCCACCATCACTACCGGTCTCGATGACTTCGAAGTGATGAGGGGCGAAGAAGTGCTTGCATCCGGCCAGCCGTGGTGCAGGTACCTGCAGGAAGAAGGGATTGAAATCATCCCTACCCTGCATGCGTATGCATGGCCCGGCGGCGTGGTTTCCCGCGAGGCGTATGAAACTTTCAAATCCGAAATCCTCGAAGGTATCAGAAAGGCAGGCAAGGTGGACGGGATTTACATGGACATGCACGGCGCCCTGCATGTCCAGGGCGTGGAGGATGCCCAGGCCGATCTTGTCAGAGACATAAGGGCCATAGTCGGCCATGATACTGTCATCAGCGCCAGTTTCGACCTGCACGGCAATGTTTCCGATGAGTTTGCTTCCGAGCTCGATTTCCTGACGGCATACAGGACGGCTCCGCACAGGGACGGTGCGGAAACCAAGCTCCGCGCCGTGAAGAATCTGGTCCGCATCCTGAGGGAAGGTCTCAGGCCGAAGATAGCGCATGTGGATATACCTATCCTTGTCCCCGGGGAGAAAAGCATTACCGAAGTGGAGCCGTTGAATCCGATTTATGCCAGGCTCGATTCCATAGAGCATACGGAAGGCATTCTCGATGCCTCGATTTTCGTGGGCTACGCCTGGGCCGACCTGCCGAGGTCCGCGATGAGAGTGTTTGTCGTGGCTCAGGACAGCCTTCATGCGGAACTGGCCGAAAACATAGCCGATGACCTCGCGGAAGATATCTGGAATGCCAGGGAAGAGATGGTCCTCGACGTGGAGTCGGGAGATATCCGCTCCATGATAAAGAAGGCGTATTCCATGCCGCAGAAAACGGTTTTCATATCCGATTCGGGTGACAACACTACAGCCGGGGCTCCCGGAGACAATCCCCAGGTGATACAGGCTCTCGTGGAATCCGGTTGCGAAAACGCCCTGTTCGCCGGCCTGGTGGATGCGGAAGCATTCGATGCCTGCCTCGAAGCGGGCAAAGGCGCGGAACTGACCCTGTCTCTCGGAGGCAGGAAAGACAATGTATTCGGCAAGCCGTTCACGACGAAAGTCAAAGTCGTGGATTTTTCCGATGAAGAGACATTTGCCGAAGGTCGCGGGATAGTGCTGGTGCAGACAGGCGGAGTAAGCATTGCATTGCTCGACAGACGCAACTCGTTCACTACCGTAAGCCAGTTCGAAGACATTCATCTGGACCCGCTTTCGTTCAAGGTCGTCGTTGTAAAGCTGGGATATCTTTATCCTGAACTCAGGGATCTGGCTCCGGCCCATCTCATGGCGCTTACATCCGGATTCTGCAATCTGGACATGACCTCCCTGCCGTTCCGCAATGTCCGCCGTCCGTCCTATCCTCTCGACCCGGACATGGACTATCATCCGGAATCTTCGGTATTCTGAGTGCCGCAGCATGTTTATTTTTTAAAATTTTAATACCTTTGCAGTCCGTCCGCGATGACCGGACTGCAATGTTTTTATACAGGTATGAGGCCGGCTCGAAAGGGTATTCTTGAAATTCCTCCTTTTGGGCCAACCCGATAAATTTTCGGATATGACTGATTTTCTTGCGATATACTGGCATGTGAGCCCGGAAATATTCCACATAGGCTCTCTGTCCATAAGATGGTACTCCCTGCTTTTCGTTTCGGGGTTCATCCTGGGATGGTTCATTTTCAAGTGGTTCTTCAAGCGTGAAGGGCTGCCGCTGACTCTTCTCGACCCTCTGCTTTATACCTTGCTCATAGGTACGATAGTAGGTGCGCGGCTCGGCCACTGCATATTCTATCAGCCTGATTACTATTTCGGCAGCTGGCAGGGATTCTGGGAGATATTCATGCCGTGGAAGGGAGGTCTGGCCAGTCACGGGGGAACCATCGCCCTGTTTATCGCCATGTGGTGGTATGCAAGGCATTACGGGCGGAAATATGATTTCGACCTGCTGTGGATTCTCGACAGGCTGTGCATCGCGGTCTGCTTCGCCGGAGCTCTGATCAGACTCGGAAACCTTTTCAATTCGGAAATTTACGGCGACGTGACCGGTCTTCCGTGGGGTTTTGTGTTCGAGTTGAGGGGAGAGACGGAGCCGAAACATCCGACGCAGCTTTATGAAGCGTTGAGCTATACCATTTTGGGAATTGTCCTGCTTCTGCTTTACAGGTACCGTCTCGACAAGTTGAAAAGAGGGACGATAATCGGTATTTTCTTCATCGTGCTTTTCGGCATGCGTTTCCTGATAGAATTCATCAAGGAACCGCAGGTGGGTTTTGAAGAGAATATGCTGCTGAATATGGGACAGATACTGAGTATCCCTTTCATCCTGATAGGAGCCGGTATCCTGATTTACAGCCTGAAGTGGGGAAAACCGGCCATGATAGTGCATCCGCAGAAGACCAGGCCGCAGCCGACGCACTACGCCAGAAGTCTCGGCAAATGACCCGGAGCATGGATATGGAAACAGTGCCGCAGGGGAGGATGACCGGAAAACCGGGGATAGACAGAGTCCTGTCTTTCCTGTCGGAGCATTCCATCGGTTATTCCCTTTATGTCCATCCGCCTCTTCCTACCATAGAAGAAGCCCTCAAGTACTGGAAAGAACTGGATTCCACGCACTGCAAGAATCTTTTCTTCAGGAATCATAAGGGCAACAGACATTATCTGGCAGTCCTGGAATGCCATAAGGACCTGGACATCCATTCATTGGAACATAAGCTGCACCAGGGGAAACTGTCTTTCGCCTCTGCGGAGCGGATGGAACGCTGTCTCGGACTTGCGCCGGGGTCCGTTTCTCCTCTGGGGCTTATAAACGATATCTCGCCTGAAAACCCGGACCCGAAAGAGCTGTTCGAAAACGGACATCGTGTAAAACTGTTCCTGGACAGGGAGTTGCAGGATGCCCCGAAACTGAGTTTCCATCCTTGCGACAATACCGCAAGCGTGGTGCTCGAAAACGCGGGCTTCATGCGGTTTCTCGATATCTGGGGCGGTGAATATGAATGGATAGAAATATGATCAAAGCTATATTTTTCGATATCGACGGGACTTTGGTGAGTTTCAAAACCCATGAGATTTCCCGTACTACACTCGACGCGCTGTACGCGTTGAAGGAAAAAGGAATCAGGCTTTTCATAGCCAGCGGACGCCATCTGCTCATAATGGACAATCTGAGCGGGTTCCCGTTCGACGGCTATGTCTGCATGAACGGGGCTCTCGTCTTCGATCAGGGAGAAATGATATACAGCCGCCCGCTCGACAGGGATGATGCGGATGCTGTCATAGGCCTGGTGGAAGAAAACCGTATTCCTTGTGTCATCTTTGCCGAGAAGGAAATCGTGATAAACCTTCATAACGAGCTTACCGACCGCGTTTTCGAGATGATTCATCTTCCCAAGCCTGAACCGGTGCCGTTTTCTGGCTATCTCGGCAAGCCTGTCTGCCAGTTCACTATTTTCCTGAACGGGGAGAAGGAAGAAAAGATGCTGCGGCCTATTCTCCGCCATTCCGTTACGGCCAGGTGGCATCCGGAATTTACGGACATAGATCCGGAAAACATATCGAAGGCGGAAGGAATAGCCAGAATCATAGAACGTTACGGGATTAGCCGCGAGGAAGTCATGGCTTTCGGGGACGGGGGCAACGACATCGAAATGCTCAGATATGCCGGGACAGGCGTGGCCATGGGCAATGCCGCTCCGGATGTCCGGGCCAGTGCCGATTATGTGACTGCAAGTGTGGATGACGACGGTATCGTGCATGCATTCCGGCATTTCGGCCTGCTGTAGCGGTGTAATGATTTTTTTTGCGTATATTTGGCCTGCGGCCACATATACTGTGGCATACGAAACGGGATTTGCAATATTTTAAATAATTTATGATTATGGAAAAAACAGTTACAGATGCGAACGTAGCCGAGATTCTGGCTACAGACCAGCCGGTCATGATAGATTTTTGGGCTACATGGTGCGGTCCGTGCAGGATGATTGCCCCTGTCGTGGAGGAAATTGCCGGAGAATATGAAGGGAAAGCCGTTATCGGCAAATGCAATGTGGACGAATGCTCCGAAACACCGATGAAATACGGCATCAGGAATATTCCGACCCTGCTCTTTTTCAAGAACGGACAGCTTGTCGACAGGCTTGTGGGCGCAGTTCCCAAGTCGGAAATTACAGCCAAACTCGATTCTCTTCTTTAGAAACGGCAGTTAATCCAGGGTGACATGAAAAAAGTTATCATGATTGCAGTGGCCGCGCTGTCTCTGATGGCGGCAGGTGTCGCGGAGTCATCCGCCCAGATTCGTTTCGGCGTGATGGGCGGCGCTACTTTCTCGAAAATGAGCAAGGAGGTGATAAAAGGGGAAAACATGACGCAGTTTCATGCCGGAGGAACAGTGCAGCTCAGGCTCCCTCTCGGTTTCTCCCTCCAGCCTTCCCTCATCTATAATGTGAAAGGCTCCAGATTCGGGCTCATCGACGATCCCGTCACTCCTACCGGGAATCTGACAGTCGGCTACCTTGAGCTGCCCGTATCAGTCCAGTGGGGACCGGATCTCCTTCTGTTCAGGCCTTTCCTCGATGTTACTCCTTACGTCGGTTATGGTCTTAACAACAAAATTACAGTGGCGGGAATCGATGCCGTCAAAAATTCATGGAGCGAATCCGGAATTAACCGCTGGGAGTACGGTCTCGGAGTAGGTATCGGTCTGGAAGTATGGAAATTCCAGGTGATAGGAAGATATAACTGGAATTTCGGATCGCTGATGAATTTCAGGTCGGATCTTGAAGAAGGAGTAGGGACAGCATTGAAGAATACGGTCGAAAGAGGGAAATTCGGAGGATTTACCCTTACAGCGGCATTCCTGTTCTGATGATTTGGAGATGGATATCGGTAAAGTAAAAGAATTCTGCGGCGAAGACTGGGAGAAAGTGAACCGGCGCATCAGCGCCGCTCTCGACAGTGACATAGATTTGCTCAACTCCACCAACAGGATGATATTGTCGCATTCCGGAAAGCAGTTGCGTCCTCTGTTGTCTCTTCTGGTGGCTAAAACCTGTGCCGACGGGCCCCTGCCCGAAGACAGTTTCAGGGTCGCTGCGGCAGCCGAACTGTTGCACAACGCCACCCTTCTGCATGATGACGTGGCTGATGAAAGCGACTGCAGAAGGGGATCTCCGACATTGAACAGTCTGATGGGACCGTCAGTGTCCGTTCTGGTCGGAGACTACTGGCTGGTGGCTGCCATGAATGAAATACGGGGAGCGAAGCATTTCGGACCGAGGCTGATATCCATATTTTCCAGGACGCTGACGCATCTTGCCGAAGGTGAAATGCTCCAGCTTCAGAAAGCCATGAGCGGCGATACCATGGAAGACGACTATCTCAGGATAATTTTCAGCAAGACGGCATCGCTTTTCGAGGCAGCAGCCCTGGCGGCCGCCATTTCGGTGAATGCATCGCCTCAGACAGAAGAAGCTGTCAGGAAATTTGCCGTATCTCTGGGTATCGCATTTCAGATCAGGGATGACATTTTCGATTATTCTCCGGAAACGGAGATAGGAAAGCCGACAGGCGTCGATATCCTGGAGCAGAAAATCACCATGCCGCTCATCGGTGCGTTCAGGAATGCAGGAAAGGACGAGGAAGCAGGGATCAGGGCGAAAATATCGGAAATACACGAGCATCCCGAATATTCCGGACAGATTCTGGAATTCGTGAGGGAAAAAGGCGGCATCGGCTATGCTGAAAAGCGGCTCGATGATTATATTTCCGATGCTGTCGGGGCTATATCGTCCCTCCCGCGGAACCGGGCTTCCGAATATCTGGAAGAAATGACTTATTATGTAGCAAAAAGGACGATCTGATGCGTTTTTCGGATATACCCGGTAATGAAAATCTCAAGAAAACACTTGTGTCCATGGCCGATTCCGGCAGGATTCCCCATGCGATGCTGTTCTATGAGAATGAAGGCTGCGGGGCTTTGCCTCTGGCGCTTGCATATATCCAGTATCTGAATTGCCGGAACAGGAAGGACGGCGATTCCTGCGGGGAGTGCCTGTCCTGCCGTCAGATGTCCGGCTTAGTCCATCCTGATACCCATTTCATTTTTCCTGTAAACAGCAGCCGGAAGGTCGACGTCCAGAAGCCGACATCCGAATCTTTCCTGCCGATTTGGCGCGAACTGGTTCTGGACAACCCTTATTTTCTTGAATCGGAGCTGTATTCGGCGCTCGGAACTGAAGGGAAATCCGGCAATATCGCCATTGCGGAAGCGAAATATATTCTGGAAAAACTGTCGCTGGCATCCGTGGAGGACGGTTATAAGACTGTGCTTATGATGCTTCCGGAAAAAATGAATGCCGAGACAGCGAACAAACTGCTGAAAGCCGTCGAGGAACCTCCGGAGAACACGCTTTTCATATTTGTCACGCATAATCCGGACAGAGTACTGCAGACGATATTTTCAAGGTGTCAGAGCTACAGGGTAATGCCATTGCCTGTGAAGCAGCTTGAAGCTGCATTGACAGACATGTTCGGCAAGGATCCTGCGTCTTCCGCCCGTCAGGCCGCTGTGTCCGGAGGCAGTATAGGGACAGCACTCAATGCCATGGGAGACAGAGAGGAATATTCAGCATTCATGCAGATTTTCAGGGCTCTCGTGGATGGCATGTCGGCAAAAGACCTGCAGGCTGTCCTCGATGCGGCTGACATGATGTCGGCGATAGATTCCCGTGAAAAACAGAAAGCTTTTTGTATATTTGCAGGCGAGTGTCTCAGGAAAATATTCCTTTGCCAGCAGAAAATTCCTGACGTGGCAGGTATCCCCGGCGAAGAATCCGCATTTTATGCCGATGTAGCCGCCAGGGCATGCAAGACATTCAGCCGTAAGGCTCTGGCCATGATCGACAGGTCCGTCATGCTGCTGGACCGCAATGTGAATCCGAAAATGGTTTTCAGCGATCTTGCAGGCCAGATGTTTTTAATTTTTTGATTTTATGGAAGGTTTTGATACTAACGAAGCAAAACAGTTCGACTGCTCCAGAGGCTGTATTGTGGAGAGGACTGATGAGGGGGAGTTGAAATGTTCCTATCGCCAGGGCTGCTGCAAGCTGGAGGTCTATGACTGGCTTCCAGGTGTCATGCAGGAAAAATACAAGAACTATTTCGAGGTCCGTTTCAAGAATACACGCAAAGGCATCTATGTGAATGCATCCGGCCAGACCATAAAGATGGGCGACATGGTGATTGTGGAAGCCGTGAACGGACATGACCTTGGTATAGTCACGCTGGAGGGACCTGTCGTAGCCAGACAGATGGTATGCAAGAAGATAGATCCGGAAACTGCTACATTCAGGCGCATTTACCGCAAGGCAAAACTTTTCGATATCGAGAAATGGCAGGAAGCTATAGCCAGGGAGCACGAGACGATGATAAGGGCCAGGCAGATAGCCGCGGAAATGGGGCTGGAGATGAAAATCGGCGATGTCGAGTATCAGGGAGACGGCACCAAGGCCATATTCTATTATATTGCGGACGGCCGCGTGGATTTCAGGCAGCTGATCAAGGTATTTGCGGAGGAATTCCGCATCAGGATCGAGATGAAGCAGATCGGAGCCCGTCAGGAAGCGGGCCTTATCGGCGGTCTGGGCGTCTGCGGACGTGAATTGTGCTGTTCGAACTATATTTCTTCTTTCCAGTCCATAACGACTGCTGCAGCCAAATGCCAGGATCTCTCGCTTAATCCGCAGAAACTGGCCGGCCAGTGCGGGAAACTCAAATGCTGCCTGAATTACGAGACTGCGGCTTATATCGATGCCCAGTCCAGGATACCGAAGGTGCTGAACCCTCTGGAATTCCAGGACGGACTGGCATATCTGATGAAAACCGACATCCTGAAGGAAGTGATGTACTTCTCTTATGACCAGGGAAGTTTTGCCAATCTGTATCCGCTCGATGCGGCAGAGGTGGCTGAAATCATCCGGATGAACAGGCGAGGCGAGAAGCCGGAATCGCTGAAGACAGAACCGGAGCCGTCGAATCTGGAATTCGTCACTGCAGTCGGGGACGACAGCATCACCCGTTTCGACGAAACCAGAAAGAAGAAGAAAAGGAATCCGAAAAACAGGGCCGGCGCCAGACAGGGCAGACCGGCGAGGCCGCAGAAGCCCGGCGGCAGGCAGAAATGATCCTGAAATCCTCTTGAAATCATGAGTGGAAAAGACAAACTTCGGAAATTCAGGGAGAATGAAACGTTCTCATGTCTGGTGCAGCCTGCTACGTGCGATGTGCTCGGGTGCGACCATCCTCTGAAAGGCCATTGGAACGAATCATTTTTCCGGAACAGCCAGCCGCTCGTGCTGGAACTCGGTTGCGGAAAAGGGGAATATACTGTAGATCTGGGACTCAGGAACCCGTCATTCAACTACATTGGCGTGGATATAAAGGGCGCACGCCTGTGGAAAGGAGCCAAATTCGCCCATGAGCACCAGTTGCCCAACGTAGGTTTTCTCAGGACGCGGATAGAGTTCATAGAATCCTTGTTCGGCCCAGGAGAGGTCTCGGAAATCTGGATTACATTCGCGGATCCCCAGATAGGCAGAGAGAAGAAACGCCTTACCTCGCCGCTTTTCCTCTCCAGATACAGGAATTTCCTGAAACCGGGAGGAATCGTCCACCTGAAGACCGACAGCAGGTATCTGCATGAATATTCCAGGGCGATAGCCGAGCAGAACGGGCTTAAGATACTTGCAGCCTCGACGGACATATACGGGGCGGACAGGGATGCCCTCTATTCCAGCGGAATATCTTCCGTCTGCGGGAAAGATGCGGTGGATGCCCTGTTCCAGGTCCAGACCTTCTATGAAAAACAGTATCTGTCCCAGGGCATGCCGATCACATATCTGGCATTTACGATAGATCATCAGGGGCCATACGTCAGCCCGGATTGGGATCCTGAGTCTTTCCTTGTCTGATACACAGGGTGTTATACCCTGACCCAGTGGATGCGTACCCCACGCCTCTCCATTCCCCGGAACCATGTCATCTGCCTTTTTGCGAACTGGTGTATGGCAGTGGCAAGCAGCCGTTTCATTTCCGTCAGGCCGAGCACTCCCGTTATATATAAGGTGACGAATTTGTATTCCAGCCCGTAGTATATCAGATCCTCGGCCCGGATGCCGCTGTCCAGAAGTCTCCGTACTTCATCGGCCATCCCGTCTTCCAGCCTTTTGTCCAGACGCCTGTCTATTCTTTCGTTGCGCTCCTCCCGGCTGACCAGAGTGCCTATGAAGAAAGTGCTTTTCGGCAGGGATGCCGTGTGGGACACAGGATGTTCGGTCTCGTAAACGGCTATTTCTATGGCCCTTATCAGTCTCTTTCTCGTGTCGTAGTCCGTGGAGTTGTGCAGCGGTTTCAGGGCCGCGAGCTTCCTTATCAGGTCCGGCGTGTCCATCTGTTCCAGTTCCGCCCTCAGTTCCGGATCGGCAGGTACTTCAGGCAGAGAATACCCCATAGTCGCCGCTTCGATGTAAAGTCCCGAACCTCCGCATAATATCGGAATATTGCCTCTCTCCCGCACCTCGTTCCACGCCTTCTCGAAATCGCGCTGGTATCTGTATATGTTATATTGTGTTCCGGCAGGAACGATGTCTATCAGGTGATAAGGTATGTCCCCGTACTCGTCCAGGTCCTTTCCCGTACCGATGTCCATTCCGGCGTATACCTGTCTTGAGTCGGCGGACAGTATTTCCGCCCCTATGCCTCCGGCAATGCTTCCTTCCTCTGACATTTTCCGTATTTCCTGTGCCATTCTGACAGCATATCCGGTTTTGCCGGATGCAGTAGGCCCCAATACGCAGATAAGGTCATATTGTCCGTCAAGATACTGACGGACAATATCTTTAATATTTATTTCCTCTGCCTGAGGCAATTCCGCCATCGGCGGCACTCCTGTTCCCGGTATGTCTTTTGCTGTCATCGCGATTCCGAAATTTTGCAATGCAAATTTAATAAATTACATTTGTAATATTGTCCTGACAGGACTTGTCCGGAAACTGACGCGTTTCCCGACAGGCCGCTGTCGCGAAGTTTATGACGGAATTACGTTGATTTATGCCGAAAGCGAAAAGTAAAGTCGAGATAAAGAACAGGCGGGCATCGTTCGACTATGAATTCATAGAAACGTATGTCGCCGGTATCGTGCTGACAGGTACTGAGATAAAGTCCGTAAGGGCGGGGAAGGCTTCTCTGGTGGATGCTTTCTGCTATTTCAATGCCGGGGAGCTCTATGTAAAGAATATGCATATTGCGGAATACTGGTGGGGCAGCTGGGGAAAACACGATCCGAGACGGGACAGAAAGCTGCTGCTCACGAAGAAAGAGCTCGGCAAGCTGCAGAGGGCCGTAAAGGAAAAGGGGCTTACCATAGTGGCTGTCAGGATGTTCGTGGCCGAAAACGGATATGCGAAACTGCTCATAGCCCTGGCCAGGGGAAAGAAAGAATACGACAAGCGCCAGTCCATCAAGGAAAAGGACATGCGCAGAGAGATGGAGCGTTACTGATAAAGGTTAATTTATACAAATCACACATATTATGGCTAAGAAAATTTCTACTATCGGTATCCTGACGTCCGGAGGAGATGCTCCCGGCATGAACGCGGCTATAAGGGCCGTGACACGGGCGGCGATATACAACGGATGGAAAGTCAAAGGTATATATCGTGGATATGAGGGTCTCATACATAATGAGATAAAGGATCTGACCACTGAAAGCGTCAGCAGTACCATACAGAGAGGCGGAACCATACTGAAGACTGCCAGGTCGGAGGAATTCATGACCGAGGAAGGCAGGACGAAAGCGTACGAAAATCTGGTGGCCAACGGCATAGATGCCCTGGTCGTTATCGGCGGAAACGGTTCCCTGGCCGGTGCACAGGCTCTGGCCCAGGAGCATGACATAGCCTGCGTGGGACTTCCCGGCACGATAGACAATGACCTGTACGGAACGGATTCCACCATAGGATACGACACTGCACTGAACACCATAGTGGAATGCGTGGACAAAATCAGGGATACGGCTACGTCGCATGACCGTATATTCTTCATCGAAGTCATGGGCAGGGACGCAGGTTTTCTGGCGCAGAACAGCGCCATAGCTGCCGGGGCCGAGGCTGCCATCATCCCTGAGGACCAGACGGACATAGACCAGCTCGAACAGTTCATCAGCCGCGGTGTGAGGAAAAGCAAGAGCAGCAGTATCGTGATAGTCTCCGAGGCTTCGAAAGACGGAGTCGGCGGCGCCATGCATTATGCCGACAGGGTCAGAAAAGAATATCCGCAGTATGACGTGAGGGTGACCATTCTCGGCCATCTGCAGCGCGGCGGCAAGCCGAGCGCGTTCGACAGGATTCTTGCGAGCCGTCTCGGTACCGCGAGCATAGAAGCCCTTCTCGAAGGCCAGAGAAATGTCATGATAGGCATATCTGATGACCAGGTCGTTTACGTGCCGTTCTCAAAAGCCATAAAGAAAGACAAGCCTATCGACAAGGAACTGATCACTGTCTTGAATGTCCTTTCTATCTGATTTTTGTATTATTGAAAATAATTCTTACCTTTGCACCCCCTATATAGTGTAGGGATCGCAAATTTTAGTATTAACCATTTAAAGATCAAGACAGTGGACACACAGAGTTACAAAACAGTATCGCTCAAAGCTGGCGATATCAAGAAAGAGTGGGTTCTTATTGATGCTACCGACCTGGTGCTTGGCCGTCTTGCTTCCAGAGTGGCGCTTGTCCTTCGCGGAAAGAACAAGCCGAGCTACACTCCGCACATGGATTGCGGTGACAATGTCATCATTATCAATGCGGATAAGATCAAACTTACTGGAAACAAGCTGACAGACAAGGTGTATGTCCGTCATACAGGTTATCCTGGAGGACAGCGTTTCACCACAGCTAAGGACATTCTCAAGAAGAAACCTACAGAACTTCTCAGGATGGCTGTCAAAGGCATGCTTCCTAAGAACCGTCTTGGTGCAAGGCTTATCAACAACCTGTATCTCTATCAGGGAAACGAGCATCCGCACCAGGCACAGAAACCAAAAACAATCAAGTTAAACGAAATTTAGTCAAAGGATGAAAGTAGTAAACGCCCTTGGAAGACGTAAATCGGCAGTCGCTCGTGTTTATGTCGTTGCTGGAAAAGGCAACATCACCGT